>NZ_WBOF01000001.1:5527500-5840341 GCF_009569385.1 Streptomyces kaniharaensis | reverse complement strand
CACTGTCGGCGAAGGGGTACGCGTTCCAGACGGCGGCGATCACGCCGGTGATCCTGCTGCTCTCCGACCTGCTCAACCACCAGGGCTTCCACCTGGTGCTGCCCCGGCTGTACGACTCGCTGATCGGCTGTGCGATCTCGCTGCTGGCCGGCTACCTGCTGTGGCCGGAGTCCTGGCACACGCGGATCGGGGACCGGCTGGCCGACGCCGTCGCGGACACCGCCTCGTACGTGTCGCTGGCCTTCACGACCCGCCCGGGCCGGGACGAGCCGGCCCGGGCCCGGTACCGGCGGCGGCTCTACCGGGACCTGTCGGCGGTGCGCAGCGAGTTCCAGCGGGCGCTCACCGAGCCGCCGCCGGTCGCGGCGCGGGCGCAGGCGTGGTGGCCGCTGGTGATCGCGGTCGAGCGGATCGTGGACACCACGACCGCGACCCGGGTGCGGGTCGAACACGGCGCGCCGGTGCCGTCCCCGGCCGAGGTAGGCGCGGTCGCGCGGGAGCTGGCCGACCTGGCCGAGGCGCTGCGGACGGGCGAGGTGCTGCCCGAGCCGCCCGAGGGTGCGATCGCGCCCGACTGCGCACTGGCCCGGCTGCACCACGAGGTGCACGCGGCGCGGGCGATGGCCCGGTAGCCGGCGTAGACGGTGGTTCCGTACGGTCGGTTCCGGACGGTCAGCCTTGGATGCGGCGCCAGGGCCGGTCCGCCTCCAGCGCGAACGCCAGCTCCAGCAGCAGCCGTTCCTGCCCGTGCGCCGCCGAGAGGTGGACGCCGATGGGTAGGTCGTTCGCCGCCGCCCCGGCCGGCAGCGCGATGCCGGGGCCGCCGGTCACGTTGTTGACCGGCGTGAAGGCGACGTAGCGCAGCAGCCGTTCGATGAGCTCGTCGAAGGCCACGTTCGGGCTCAGGTGCCCGATCGGCGGGGCGACGTGGGCGAGCACCGGGGAGAGGATCACGTCGTGCTCGTGGAAGATCCCGGCGTACGCCGCCTCGGCCCGGCGCAGCCGGCGCAGCACGCCCGGGGTGCGCCGGAACTCGCTCTGGAAGCGGCGGCGCAGACCGGTGGTCAGGCCGTCGAGCCTCCCGGTCCGGAAGCTCGGATCGAGGATCAGCTTGCCGGTGAGGGCGATCACCCAGGCGATGTAGCCCCAGTACGAGACGAAGTCGCGGGAGAACTCCTCGCCGAACGGCAGGGTGGCCGGGGCGACGTGGTGGCCCATCGCCTCCAGCCGGGCGGCGGTCTCCTCGACGACCCGGCGGGTCTGCTCGTCGGTCTTGGCGATCGGCGAGTCGACGACCAGGCCGATCCGCAGCTTCCGCTCCCCCGGACCCTCGACCAGTCCGAGCGGCGGCAGGTCCAGGTTGCGGTGGTGGCGCTCGGCGGCGGCGAAGAAGGCGGCGGTGTCGCGGACCGAGCGGGTCAGTACGCCGTCGGTGACGATGTCGATCGGCAGCTTGCCGCCCTGCGCGTTGGTGACCAGCCGGCCGCGGGTGGGCTTGAGGCCGACCAGTCCGCAGCAGGCGGCCGGGATGCGGATCGATCCGCCGCCGTCGTTGGCGTGCGCGATCGGCACCACACCGGCCGCCACCAGGGCCGCCGCGCCGCCGGAGGAGGCGCCGGGCGAGTGCGAGGGCTTCCACGGGTTGCGCACCGGCTGGGCGGCGGCGAACTCGGTGGAGGCGTTGAGGCCGAACTCGGGCAGCCGGGTCTTGCCGAGGACGGCCAGGCCGGTGGAGAGGAACTGGTCGGTGAAGCGGGCGTTGCGCCGGGCCGGGCGGGCGCGGTACGCCTCGCTGCCCATGGCGGTCGGCAGGCCGCGCAGGTCCACGTTGTCCTTGAGGTAGGTGGGCACGCCCCACAGCGGCCCGCCGATGCCCTCCCTGCTGATCCGCGGCTGCTCGTACGAGGTGTGGGCGACGGGCATCAGCGTGTCGTCGATCCGCGCGGCGCGGTCGACGGCCGCCGCGACCAGCTCCCGGGGGTTGACCTCGCCGGCCCGCACGAGGGCGGCCAGCGCCACCGCGTCGTGCGCGCCGAGGGCGTCGTCGGTGAACGCGTGGGCCCGCTCGTCGGCCATCCGAACTCCCCATTCCCTACTGACTGGTAGTCTCGCAAGAGCTTCGCAGTCTAGGCGCGCGACGGCGACCGCGGGTAGCCCGCGCCGCCGCCGGGGACTCGTGGCGGGGTCAACAACCCGACGGCGCACGGGCGTTCGCCGCACGCCCCCGCGTTCACCCATTCGCCGGTCGGCGGCCGTTTTGGTGATCACCGCCGGGGAAGCTGACGATCATCGATCTTCGCAACCCCAAGGTGACGCCTTTGACCAGCCAGTACACCTCGGCCACCGCCCCCGGCGCCCTGCCCCTGCTCGGCCACGTGCCCGCGTTCGTCCGGCGCCCGTACGACTTCGTGGCCGGCCTGCCCGCCCACGGCGACCTCGTCCGGCTCCGGCTCGGCCCGCTCGACGCGTACGTCGCCTGCCACCCCGACCTGGTCCGCCGGATGCTCACCGAGCACCGCGTCTACGACAAGGGCGGGCTGGTCCTCGACAAGGCCCGCGAGGTCCTCGGCGACGGCCTCGCCACCTGCTCCGCCACCACCCACCACCGCCAACGCCGCATGCTCCAGCCCGCGTTCGACCGCGACCGGCTGCCCGGCTACGCCGCCCTGATGGCCGAGGAGATCGCCGGCGTCACCGTGCCCTGGCGCAACGGCGAGGTGATCGACGTCCCCGCCGCCATGTACCGCCTCACCACCGCCGTCACCGCCCGCTGCCTCTTCGCCGCACACGAACGGGCCGGCTCGCTGCCCGTCCACGAGAGCATGGACGTCGTCACCCGGGGCGTCGCCCGGCGGGTCATGATGCCGCTGCCCGGCGTCGGCCGGATCCCCACCCCCGGCAACCGCCGCTACCGGCGCGCCCGCGCCGACCTCGCCGAGATCACCCGGCGCCTCGTCGCCGACTACCGCGCGGCCGGCACCGACCACCACGACCTGCTGTCCGTGCTGCTCGCCGCCCGCGACGAGGACGGGCAGGCGCTGTCCGACGCCGAGATCCACGACCAGGTGGTCACCTTCCTGCTCGCCGGGATGGAGACCACCGCCGCCGCCCTCTCCTGGGTCTGGCCGCTGCTCGCCGCCCACCCGGCGATCCGCGACCGCCTGCACTCTGAGCTCGACACCGTCCTCGACGGCCGTCCGGCCCGCCACGAGGACCTGCCCGCCCTGCCGCTGGCCGCCCGCATCGTCACCGAGACCCTGCGGCTCTACCCGCCCGTCTGGCTCCTCAGCCGCACCGTCGCCGCCGACACCGAACTCGGCGGCCACCGGATCCCCGCCGGCACCACCATCCTCTTCAGCCCGTACCTGCTGCACCGCCGGGCCGACCTCTTCCCCGCGCCCGACCGCTTCGACCCCGACCGCTGGCTCGCCACCCCGCGCCCCACTCCCGGCACCTACGCCCCCTTCGGCGCCGGCGCCCGCCGCTGCATCGGCGACGCCTTCGGCACCACCGAGGCCGTCCTCGCCGTCGCCACCATCGCCGCCCACTGGACGGTCACGCCCACTCCCGGCCGGCCCGTCCGCCCCCGTCGCAGTTCCTCGCTGTCCCCCCGCCCCTTCACCGCCACGCTCACCCGCCGGCGCTGAAACGCATCGCCCGCGCGCGGCCGGAACTGCGGGAATCTCAGCGAGCCAGAACCGTACTGGCCAGCGTCACGTTCACGGTGGTGCCCACCGCGATGCTCACCAGGGCGTTGCGGCGCCACAGATGCAGGCCCACGGTGACGGCAAGAGCAATGACCGGAGCGAGCGCGCGCGGGTCGGTGAGGGGCAGGTCGCGCAGACAGTAGTACTGCGGGTCACCTCTCACCTGACCATGAAGAAGATCAAGTCCGACGGCTGACGATCGCCTCGGTACCGCCGGCGCCCGAGCGCTAGGAGCGGCGCTTCGGCTTGCCGCGCTTGGCGGTGGCCGCCTTCGGCTTCGGCCTGGGCTTCGCCCCGCTCTTCTGCGGCTGCGGTTTCTGCTGCTGCGGCTTCCGCGGCTGCGTCGCCTTCTTCTTGGGCTCGGGCTCGGCCGCCGCCTGCACGGCCCCGCGTCCGCGCGAGCTGTTGACCGTCCGCCCGCGGACGATCCCGATGAACTCCTCCACCAGGTCCGTCGTCTGCTCCTGCGGCCAGGAGAGCGCGACCTGCGACTGCGGCGCGTCCGCGACCGGCCGGTAGGTGAGGTCCCTCCGGTGGTGCAGCCGGGCGAGGGACTGCGGCACGAGCAGCACGCCGACGTTGGCCGCGACCAGTTCGATCGCGTCGGCCGTGGTGGCCGGGCGCTCGATGGCGGGGCGTCCGGGCAGGTCCGTCCAGCCGAGGGTGTCGTCGAGCGGGTGGAAGACGACGTCGTCGGCCAGGTCGGCGAGCGCGACCTCGTCGGCGGCGGCCAGCCAGTGGTCCTTCGGGAAGACGACGACGGTGGTCTCGGTGTACAGCGGGATCGCACTGAGCACGTCCCGGTCGACCGGCAGCCGCACCAGCCCGGCGTCGGCGTCGCCCTCGCGCAGGGAGCGCTCGCCGTCCGTGGAGGGGACCGCGACGAGGTCGAGCGGCACGTCCGGGAGCCGTTCGCCCCAGACGCGCGCCCACTTGCCGGGGGTCACGCCCGGGACGTACGCGAGCCGGAAGGACGGGTTCACCTGCATGTCTGTCACAGGGCAAGGCTACCGACCGTGACCGGAAGCGCTCGCACACTCCCTTACCCTTGTCTCCATGACATCGCTCAAGCAGAAGACCAGCCAGACCATGAAGCCGGCCACCGCGGCCAAGAAGCTGGGGATCTACCTCGACGCGGCCCCCGCCGGCTTCCGCGAGGGCATGGTCTCCCGCGAGGAGCTCAACACGCTTCAGGCCGACCCGCCGCAGTGGCTCCAGGAGCTGCGCAAGAACGGCCCGCACCCGCGCCCGGTGGTCGCCGCCAAGCTCGGCGTCTCCATCTCGGGCCTGGCCCGCGGCGGGGTGACCGAGGCCCTCACCACCGAGCAGATCGAGGCGATCAAGGCCGAGAACCCGCTCTGGCTCCAGCACGAGCGCGCCAACCAGGTGGACGTCCGCAAGGAGACCGTGCGGATCAAGGAGAAGCACGAGAAGGAGGCCGCGGCCAAGGCCGCGAAGGCCGGCTGACCCCTGCATCCCCTGTCGCCCCCGCGCCGCTCCGGCCGGGGGCGACCGCACGTTCGGCGGTCTTCCGGCGGTCCGTCAGCGGCCTGTCGACCTGGCGAGTCGGCTCGGCCGGGCATGGGATGACATTCGGTCATATCGCGGTATCCGCACGGATACCGCGGTAAATGCCACAAGGAATTCACTTCCCGGCCCCTTATTGACCGGGCCCGCACCGCATCCGAATAATCGGCGCCACCGGGGTACCCCCAGGAACCCGCGTCACGTCCACCACTTCGGACCCGGGAGCGACATGACCGACCGGACTCAGCAGGCCGAGCTCGTCGAGCTCGCCGAGGAGTACTTCGCCGCCGCGAACGCGCACGACCCGTTCGAAGCCACGCTCAGCGGAGTCGCCGGGCACGCCCACGAGGTGCCGGATCCGTCCCGGGAGGCCGCGCTGGCGCACCGCGCGGTGCTCCGCGGCCTCGGGACGCGCCTCGCCGCGATACCGGTCGACGGGCTGGACACGGACGACCGCGTCACACACGGCGTCCTCGGCCGGCTGATCGACAACGGCACCGGCGAGATCACCCACGGGCTGGCCGACTTCAGCGTCTCGGCGACCATCACCGCGCCGCAGAACGCGGCGTTCCAGTCGCTCGCCATGACCGCCGTCGACCAGGAGGGCGCCGACTCCTACCTGGAGCGGCTGGCCGGTCTGCCCGCCTACTTCGACGTCCACCTCCAGCGCTACCTGGACGCCGCCGCCGAAGGCCGCCGTCCCCTGCGCAGCGGCGTCGACGCCGCCATCGCACAGCTCGACACCTACCTCGCCGGGAGCCTCGCCGACGACCAGCTGCTGCGCCCGTTGCAGGGCCGCCGGGAGGCGGAACGGGCCAGGACGATCGTGCGCGACGGCATCCGCCCCGCGGTGGCCCGCTACCGGGCGGGCCTGGCGCAGCGGCTCGCACCCGGCGCCCGGCCGGACGACGAGGCGGGCGTCTGCCACGTCCCCGGCGGCACCGAGGGCTATGCCGACGCCGTCGCCCGCTTCACCCGGCCCGGGCTGACCCCGGAGGAGATCCACCGGATCGGCCTGGACACCGTGGCGACGCTGCGCGAGGAGTTCGCCGAGCTGGGCGCGACGGTGTTCGGCATCGGCGACCCGGACGGCGTGCTGGCCGCGCTGCGCGAGGACCCGGCGCTGCGGTTCGGCAGCGCCGAGGAGATCGTCGCCCTGGTCGACGACGCGCTGGAGCGCGCCCGCCGCGCCGGCGCCGACTACTTCCGCGCCTACCCGATCGCCGACTGCGTGACCCGGGAGATCGACCCGATCGAGGCGGAGACCGCGCCGCTGGCGTACTACCAGCCGCCGGGCCCGGGCGGCCTGCCCGGCACCCACTGGATCAACACGCTGCGCCCGGACACCCGGTTCACGTACGAGTACGAGGCGATCGCCTTCCACGAGAGCGTGCCGGGCCACCACCTGCAGATCGCCGTCGCGCAGACCCTGCGCCACCTGCCGGAGTTCCGGCAGAAGTCGAGCGGGCAGATGACCGCGCACGTCGAGGGCTGGGGCCTGTACACCGAGCGGCTGGCGGACGAGATGGGGCTGTACAGCTCGGAGCTGTCCCGCTTCGGCATGCTCTCGCTGGACGCGCTGCGAGCCGTCCGGCTGGTGGTGGACACCGGCCTGCACCACTTCGGCTGGTCGCGGGAGCGGGCGATCGCGTTCATGCGGGACAACACGGCCACCACCGAGGCCAACGTCCGCAACGAGATCGACCGCTACATCGCCTGGCCCGGTCAGGCCACCGCCTACCTGATCGGCCGCCGGGAGATCGTCCGCCACCGGGAGCGGGCCCGGGAGGCCCTCGGCGAGCGGTTCGACATCCGGGAGTTCCACCACCAGGTGATCGGGCACGGCAGCCTGCCGCTCGGTGTGCTGGACGAGCTGGTCACGGACTGGATCGCGGCGCACTGACGTCAGGTGGGGGCCGGTACGGGCCGGCCCCTTCCGCGCCCGGACGTGGCGTCACCCATTCGGCCCCTTCGACACGGTAGTGTCCGCTGGCGCGGCACTCGGCACACCCGCCGGGCCCGCAGCTCACGCACACCACCTGGAGGAATTCGTGCCGGCTCCCGCTCGCCGTGCCCTGGCGATAGCCGCGGCCGTCCTGCTCGCCGCAGCCGCAGGCTGCTCGCCAGGCGGCGGTCACACCGCCAAACCGGCCTCGCACAGCTCGGCCCCGCCCGCCGTCGACGCGGCGGGCGCCCACGCGATCCCGGTCGGGCCCGGCCCCAAGAGCTCGTACGACGTGCAGCAGCAGCCCGCCGCAGGCTCCTGCAAGTACCGCTACACCGCCGACAAGCAGCCGCTGCCCGACCCGAACTGCACCCCGGGCGCGACCAGCCCGGCGGTGACCCAGGCCACCGTCAACGACACCATCTGCAAGCCGGGCGGCTACACCTCGACCATCCGCCCGCCGGCGAGCATCACCGGCAAGGAGAAGGCCGAGAACGCCAAGTCCTACGGCTACACCGGGCCGATGGGTGACGCCGAGTACGACCACCTGATCAGCCTCCAGCTGGGCGGAGACCCGAACGACCCGCGCAACCTCTGGGTGCAGCCGCCGTCCCCGGACCACGTCCCGGGCAAGGGGCCGAACAACCCCAAGGACACCGTCGAGACGCACCTGAAGATGGCGATCTGCAAGGGTCAGGTCACCCTCGCCGCCGCCCAGCAGGCCATCACCACCGACTGGACCACCGCCGAGACCAAGCTCGGCATCAAGCCCGCCGGCCAGCCCTCCGCCAGCGCCGACGCCGACGACGACTGACGGGCGGTCCACTCGGCGACGCGTCGACCGGCCGGTACTCCGCTCGCGGAACCGGCCGGTCGCCGAGGACTGTCGACGGTCAGCAGACAAGACCGTCCACCCCTGCGGCGACAGGGGGCGCGCGCAGCGGTGCACGCCACGGCGTCACTCGTACGCGCCGTGGGGGCCGGTGATCGCGGTGCCTGGGCCCGGCGCCCGCGACCCGGACGCGGCGCCGTCTCAACGGCCGAGCACCGCACCGCCGTTCAGGCCGATGACCTGGCCGGTGAGGTAGCCGGCGGCGGGCGAGGCGAGGTAGGCGACCGCCTCGGCCACGTCATCGGGGGTGCCGGCGCGGCCGACGAGGGTGTCCGCGATCTTCCCGGCGTGGAAGGCCTCGCTCCAGCCGGTGCCGAAGATCTCGGTGTCCTCGATGTAGCCGGGCGCGAGGACGTTGACGGTGATGCCGTCCGGGCCCAGCTGCCGGGCCAGGCCGAAGGCCCAGCCGTGCAGGCCCGGCCTTGGCGGCGGCGTAGGAGCCGGCCGAGTGCGGGCCGGCTCCCCCGCGCTGGGCGGCGGCCGAGCTGATGACGACCAGACGGCCGCCGGGCCGCCTCAGCCGGTCCTGGAGGGCGGTGGTGAGGAGGACGGCGGTGAGCAGGTTGCCGTCCAGGTCCTGGCGCCAGGAGCGGGCGAGGGCGGCCAGGCTGCCGTCGGCGGGCGGGGTGACGATGGCACCGGCGTTGTTCACCAGGACGTCCAGCGGGCCGAGTTCGGCGGTCCGGGCGGCGATCGCCTCGACGGCCTCCGGGTCGGTGAGGTCCCCGGCCAGCGGGATGATCCGTCCCGGGCCGGTGGTCCGCTCGATCGCGTCCCGGGCCTGTTCCAGGACGGCCGCCCGCCGTCCGAGGATCGCCACCCGGTGTCCGTCGGCGGCGAGCCGGGCGGCGATCGCCCGTCCGATGCCCGTTCCGCCGCCGGAGACCACGGCGAGTCGTTCCTGCGTCATGCCGGTTCCCCCCTCGGTGTGCGTCAGTCGGCGTCGTAGTAGTCGCGCATCAGCTCGGTCGACCAGGCGGGCTGGCGGACCTCGCCGCGCGGGCCGAACTCGGCCAGGTACGGCTTGATGTCGAGCACCGGCGTGCCGGCCACCGCGTCGAGGCCGGTGACGTGCAGGTCGAGGCCGTCCACCCGGAGGAGGGTGCAGCGGGAGACGCCGAGGCGGTTGGGGCGGTTCTTGCCGCGCTGGGCGAAGATGCCGACCAGCGGCCAGTCGGTGTTGCCGCGCGGGTGCCGGGCGCCGGTCTCCACCTTGTCGACGGGGACGCGGTCGAAGTGGTAGACGACCTCCAGGTGGGAGAACGCCTCCAGCCCGTACAGCGCCTCCTCGGTGAACTGCTCGGCGTCCAGCCGGATGATCGCGGCGACGCTCCCCCAGCCGTCGTCGTACACCTCGTCGCGCCCGCCGACCACCTCGGCCACCGGCATCGACGTCACCTCGTGCAGCGCGTCGGCCATCCCGCGTTCCCCCTTCGGTTCGTGATCTCCGATCGTAGCCGCGTGGTGATCACCCCGTGGGCCGTTCCACCAGCGCGAGCAGGCCGGGCGTGCGCAGCACCCGGCCGCCGAACCGCCCGAGGCCGCGGGCTATCCCGTCGTGGGTCCGGGCCTTTTCAGGATGTCGAGGACGACCGCGCCGTCCACCGTCTCCTGTGCGACCAGCAGGGCGGCCAACTCGTCGAGGTGGTGCCGGTGTTCGCGCAGCAGGCCGACGGCGCGCTGTTCGGCGCGGCGCAGCAGGCGGGCGACGGCCTGGTCGATCGCGCGCTGGGTCTCCTCGGAGTAGGGGCGGCGGAGCAGGTCCTCGGGGCTATCGCCGAGGTAGTGCGGAGAGCCGGAGGAGTAGCCGACCGGGCCGAGTTCCGGGGAGAGGCCGAACTCGCGGACCATCCGGGTGGCGACGGCGGTGGCGTTGGCGAGGTCGTTGGCGGCGCCGGTGGAGCCCTCGCCGAAGACGACCAACTCGGCTGCACGTCCGCCGAGTTGGACGGTGAGCAGGTCGGTCAGGTAGGCCTCGCTGTACAGGTGTCGCTCGGCCTCGGGGAGTTGCTCGGTGGCGCCGAGGGCGACGCCGGCCGGGAGGATGGTCACCTTGGCGACCGGGTCGGCGTGCTCGCAGAGCGCGGCCATCAGGGCGTGTCCGGACTCGTGCACGGCGACGGAGTGGCGCTCCTCGGGGAGCAGGGCGTTGGAGGACTCGCGGCGGCCGAGCAGGACGCGGTCGCGGGCGGCGTCGAGGTCGTCGGCGGTGATGGTGGCGCGTTCGGCGCGGACGGCGTTGATGGCGGCCTCGTTGACCAGGTTGGCGAGGTCGGCGCCGGAGAAGCCGGGGGTGCCGCGGGCGATCCGGTCGAGGTCGACCCCCGGGGCGAGGGTCTTGCCGCGGACGTGGACGGCCAGGATCGCGGCCCGTTCGCGCTGGTTGGGCAGCGGGACGGTGACCTGGCGGTCGAAGCGGCCGGGGCGCAGCAGGGCCGGGTCGAGGGCGTCGGGGCGGTTGGTGGCGGCGATGACGACGATGCCGGTGCTCTGGTCGAAGCCGTCCATCTCGGCGAGCAGCTGGTTGAGGGTCTGCTCGCGCTCGTCGTTGCCGCCGAGCCGGGAGCCGCCCGCGCGGCGGGCGCCGACGGCGTCGATCTCGTCGATGAAGACGATGGACGGCGCGCGTTTGCGGGCCTCGTCGAAGAGGTCTCGGACGCGGGAGGCGCCGACGCCGACGAACATCTCGACGAAGCCGGAGCCGGTCACGGAGAGGAACGGCACCTCGGCCTCGCCGGCGACGGCGCGGGCGAGCAGGGTCTTGCCGGTGCCGGGCGGCCCGACCATGATCACCCCGCGCGGCCCCTTGGCCCCGGCGGCGGCGTAGCGGTCGGGGCTGCGCAGGAAGTCGACCACCTCGCTGACCTCCTGTTTCACTCCCTCGTACCCGGCGACGTCGGCGAAGCCGGTGGCGGGGCGTTCGGCCTCGATGATCTTCGCGCGGGAGCGGCCGATGGCGCTGAGGCCGCCGGTGACCGAGCGGGCGGCCATCCGGCCGGACCAGAGGAAGAGCGCGCCGAAGACCAGCAGCGGGAGGAACAGCAGCAGCGTCGACCAGATCGAGCTGCCGCCGCTGCGGCTGGCGGTGACGTCCACGTGCTGGTCGGCGAGGGATCGGCTGAGCTGGGAGGTGTCGAGGGCGGTCGGGATCTGGCTGGTGAAGTGGGTGCCGTCCTTCAGGGTGCCGCTGACGCCGCCGGTGTCGGTCACGTCCACGGTCCTGACCTGTCCGGCGCCGACCCGGTTGAGGAAGTCGGTGTAGCCGTAGCGGGTGCCGCGCGGGCCGGGGCTCTGGACGACCAGGAGCAGGATCAGGGCGAGCAGGGCACCGATGGGCAGCAGCCAGCGGCGCAGGGTCGGGGGTGGCGGCTTGGGCGGGGGCTTTCCCGGGGTAGGGCCGCCCCGCGGCGGGCCGGGCGGCGGCGGGTCCGGCGGGCCCGCCCGGTGGCGGGCGGCACGCAGACGCGTTCGTCCGATCATCTACGCTCACCGCCTCTCCGGAGGCGGACGGGCGATGCCGGAGCCTCCGTCTCCATGGTCGGACGAGACGGGCCCGGACGGGAATCCTGGCTACCGGCCGTCTCCGCACTCCGCCAGATAGCGGTCGAAGGCCTCCCGCCCGTCGGGCACGAACGGCCACCGCCGGAACGCCTCGGCCAGCTCCGCGGGCGTCAGCCAGGCGTACCAGGCGACCTCGGCCGGGTCCGCGCTGATCCCGGCGACGGCCTCGGCGGGGAACACGGCCTCGTGCACGCCGAGCCAGTACGGGCTGATCGCGCCCGCGCAGAGGAAGGTCAGGCAAGGCCGCACCGGCACGGTGACGCCCAGCTCCTCGGTCAGCTCCCGGACCGCCGCCGCCTCGTACGACTCCCCGACCTCCACGGCGCCGCCGAACATCACCTCGTGGTGCCCCGGGAAGCGGCTCGCGCCGTCAGGGCGCCGGTACACCAGGAACCGCCCGGCCTCGTCGCGGCAGATCGTGGTGGCGACGCGGTGCGGCCAGCGGTTGCGGATGGCGTCCTCCCGCTCGACGACGCCGAGGACGCGGTCCTGCTCGTCCACCCGCTCAACCGGCTCCCTCATGGCCTGCCCCCTCCGTCCGTTACACCCCCGCCGTCGGGGGCGCCCCAAGGGTAGGCGAAGGCGAGCAGCTCCGCGCTGAATGCTCCACCACATCTGCAAAGATGGATAATTGACTGACTATCAGGAGAAGTCGAGCGCCCCGGTCCGAGTGCGCTTCAGCTCGAAGAACTTCGGGTACCCGGCCAGCAGCCGGACGCCCTCGAAGACCTTCACCGCGTCCTCGCCGCGCGGGATCGCGGTCAGCACGGGCCCGAAGAACGCCACCCCGTCCACGTGGATGGTCGGCGTGCCGACCTCCTCGCCGACCGGGTCCATGCCCTCGTGGTGGCTCTTGCGCAGGGCGATGTCGTACGCCGTGCTGTCGGCCGCGTCCGCCAGGTCCTCCGGCAGTCCGGCCTCGGCCAGCGCCTCCCGGATGACGGTCGCGTCGGCGGGGCGGTCCTGGTCGTGCAGGCGGGTGCCGAGCGCGGTGTACAGGTCGCGCAGCACGTGCTCGCCGTGCCGCTCGGCGGCGGCGATGCAGACCCGGACCGGCCCCCAGCCGGTGGTCAGCAGGCGCCGGTAGCGCTCGGGCAGGTCCTCGCGGCCCTCGTTGAGGACGGACAGGCTCATCACCCGGAAGGTGAGGTCGAGGTCGCGGTGGCGCTCGACCTCCAGGATCCAGCGGGAGGTGATCCAGGCGAACGGGCAGATCGGGTCGAAGTAGAAGTCAACTTGGGTCGTCACCCGAGTGATCCTAGGGGCCGAGTGGACCGCGCCCCAGGTCCAATCTGCCCCCGATATGGTGGGCCACTTCGTTTCAGCTGCAGACCGTGCCGTCCGCCGGGACCTTGCCGTCGAGCAGGTAGCCGTCCACCGCCTGCGTCACGCACGGGTTGCCGGTGTTGTACCCGCCGTGCCCCTCGCCCTGGAGCGTCACCGTGACGCCGACGCCCGCGCCCAGCTGCTGCGCCATCGTCCGCGCGCCCTCGACCGGGGTGGCCGGGTCCCCGGTGGTGCCGACCAGCAGGATCGGCGCGGCGCCCGCGGCGGCGACCTCCGGGCGGTCCGTCCTGCCCGGCACCGGCCAGCCGGTGCAGCTGGTGAGGCCCCAGGCGGTGAACGCGCCGAACACCGCCGAGGCGGCACGGAACCGCGCGAGCTGCTGCTCCACGTCCTGGTCCGAGTAGCGCTGCTTGGCGTCCACGCAACTGACCGCCCGGTTGGCCGCGTTGAGGTTGCTGTAGTGCCCGTTCGAGTCGCGCCCCAGAAGGCCGTCGGCGAGCTGGAGCAGCATCGTGCCGCTCCCCTGCTGCATCGCCTCGGTCAGCCCGGCGGCCAGCGCCGACCAGGTCTCCTCGCTGTACAGCGCGCCCGCGATGCCGGTGACGGCCAGGCTCTCGGTGAGCTGCCGGCCACTGCCGGCGGGCAGCGGCGACTGCGCGAGTCTCTGCAGCAGGTCGGCGATCCGCGCGGTGCCCTCGGCGCCGCCGCTGCCGGTCGGGCAGTCCTGCAGTTGGGCGGCGCAGGCCTTCATGAAGTCCTCCAGGGCGAGCTGGAAGCCCTTGGCCTGGCCCAGCGCGGACTGCAATGGGTCCTTCGTCGGGTCCACCACCGAGTCCAGGACGAAGCGGCCGACCTGTTGCGGGAAGAGGTGCGCGTAGACGCCGCCCAGCTGGGTGCCGTAGCTGATGCCGAAGTAGTGCAGCTGCTGGTCGCCGAGCGCCTGGCGCATCAGGTCCATGTCGCGGGCGGCGCTCTCGGTGTCCACGAAGGGCAGCACCGGGCCGGAGTTGCGCTCGCAGGCGGTGTTGAACTGCGCGGTGGTGTCGTCCAGCGCCTTGACGGCCGCCGGATCTTCGGGCGTGCCGTCGACGGCGTTGGAGGCGTCCATCGCCTTGTCGTCCAGGCACTTCACCCCGCCGCTGTCGCCGACCCCGCGCGGGTCGAAGCTCACCAGGTCGTAGCGGGTGTTGAGGGAGGCGTACGACGCGGCCAGTGCGGGCAGCGTGGCGACGCCGGAGCCGCCGGGACCGCCGAAGTTGAACAGCAGAGAGCCGATCCGCTGCTGCTCGTCCTTGGCCCGGGCCCGGATCAGCGCGAGATCGATCGTGTCGCCGTCCGGCTTGCCGTAGTCCAGCGGCGCCTTGAGCGTGGCGCACTGCCAGTCCCCGGCGGGCGCCGTGCCGCCGCCCTGGGCGGTGCTGGGCGCCGGGCAGGCGTGCCAGTCGAGCCGCTGCGCCGCGGCGGACGACGTTGCTGCCGCCGACGTCGGCGCGGGCTCGGCGGCGGACGAGGCCTCACCCTGGCAGCCGGCCGCGGAGGCGAGAAGCAACACGGTCAGGCCGAGCGCACCGGCCCCGCGGACGACGGTGTGCATGGGACTCCACCTCTCGGACGGCCGCACGGAAGGCCGGTCGGAAACTCGCGGACGGCCGGGCGGCTCCGGCGCACGCCCCCGCGCCCGTTCCGCCACCCTAGAGTCGCTCCGCCCCGCACGCCTGCCGGACACCGCCAGCAGGGGGCGTGCGGCGCCCACCGCCCCACCGGCCGTCCGGGTGACGCCGCTACCGGCCCCGGTGCCTCTCCCTGGCCTGCCGCCGGACCAACTCCCGCCGCTCACACGCTTCCTCGGCGGCACGGCGCTTGGCCGCCGCACGGTTGAGGTGCCCGGCCTCCTCGTGCGCCCGGGCCAGCGCCTCCTCGGCGGCAGTGCTCAGCGGCCGGGTCGCCAGCTCCTTCGCGGCCTGCCGGGCCAGCCGCTTGGGGTTCACCGGATGCCGCCGCGCCCGTCGTTCGACGACCACCTCGGGCGCCGCGAGTGCGGCGTCCAGCAGCCGGCCGAATTCCCGGCGGACGAAGTCCAGCCGTGTTTTCGCGCGCTCCGGCACCGATCGTAAGGGGATTCCCGGCCGGCTTCAGGCACTTTTCCCGCTCGTCCCTTCGCGGCGGACGATCGGGAAAAAGCGAAGGCAAGGAGGTCATCCACTCCTTGCCACTTTCACCATATAGCGCACCGGGGGCCTTGCCGCAAGGCCCGGGTCGTGCCGCAAAATGGCCGACCTGGGCCGGAACCTGCGGAAATTAGCGGATTCGCGAAGTACACGTGTGTTGGTCGATGTATGGGTCGCGCGGGACGTCGAAACCGTCGGTGGGACTCGGCGCGGAGCGGCCGGCCGACATCCAATCTGGTTGAACGGGGATTCTGATGATGGACGTGATCGTGGTCGGCGGCGGACCGACCGGCCTGATGCTCGCCTGCGAGTTGCGGCTGCACGGCGTGCACGTGGTCGTGCTGGAGAAGTTGACCGAGCCGACCGAGCAGTCCCGCGGACAGGGCCTGCACGCGCGCAGCGTCGAGATGATGGACCAGCGCGGCCTGTTGGACCGGTTCCTCGCGGTCAGTGAGAAGTTCCAGGTCGGCGGTTTCTTCGGCGGCATCCACAAGCCGTGGCCGGAGCGGTTGGACACGGCCCACCCGTACGGCCTGACCACCCCGCAGCCGGTCACCGAGCGGCTACTGGGTGAGCGTGCCCTCGAACTCGGCGCCGAGATCCGGCGCGGCTGCGAGGTGATCGGGCTGAGCCAGGACGAGGACGGGGTGACCGTCGAGCTGGCGAGTGAGGGCACCCCTACCAATGAGGGCGTAGCCGGCGGGGGACGCACGTACCTGCGCTCGCGCTACCTCGTCGGCTGCGACGGCGGCCGCAGTACGGTGCGCAAGCGGCTCGACGTCGGTTTCCCCGGCGAGCCCGCCAAGATCGAGACACTGCTGGGGGAGATGGAGCTGGCGGAGGATCCGGCGACGATCGCCGCCGTCGTCACGGAAGTCCGCAGGACCCAACTGCGGTTCGGCGCCATCCCCCTGGGAGACGGGACCTACCGGGTCGTCGTGCCTGCCGACGGCGTGGCCGACGACCGCGCGACCACGCCGACCTTCGAGGAGTTCACGAGGCAACTGAGGGCCCACGCGGGCACCGACTTCGGCGCGCACTCGCCACGCTGGCTCTCCCGCTTCGGCGACGCCACCCGGCAGGCCGAGCGTTACCGCGTCGGCCGGGTCCTGCTGGCCGGCGACGCTGCGCACATCCACCCGCCGACCGGCGGCCAGGGGCTCAACCTCGGCATCCAGGACTCGTTCAACCTCGGATGGAAGCTGGCCGCCACCGTCAACGACTGGGCGCCGGAGGGCCTGCTGGACAGCTACCACACCGAACGACACCCGGTCGGCGCCCGCGTGCTGAACAACACCCGCGCGCAGATGACACTGCTGGGGACGGATCCGGGTGCGACCGCGCTGCGGGAGCTGCTCTCGAAGCTGATGGACTTCGACGAGGTGAACCGGTACGTGACCGGGATGATCACCGCAGTCGGCGTCCGCTACGACTTCGGCGAGGGCCACGACCTGCTCGGCCGACGGCTGCGGGACGTCAAGCTGAAGCAAGGCCGCCTCTACGAGCTGATGCACGCCGGCCGCGGGCTCCTGCTCGACCAGACCGGCGGCCGGCTCTCGGTGGACGGCTGGGCGGACCGGATCGACCATGTCGTGGACACCAGCGAGGAATTGGACGCACCCGCCGTACTGCTGCGCCCGGACGGCCACGTGGCATGGGTCGGTGACGATCAGCAGGATCTGCTCGACCGCCTGCCCAGGTGGTTCGGGGCTGCCGCCAGCTGAGGGCTACAGCGAGCGACAACCCGCACCGCGCCCGGTTTCGTCAACCTCCCCGCAGAGTAGCGGCGTTGGCCGTACGGTGACCGCTACCGGGCGTCGGCCACCTGCGCCGGTTCGGCCCGGCGTGGACGGAGGGCGAGTTGAGCGGCGAGTTCAGCAGTGTCGACATCTTCATCACCAACAGCCGGCAGGAGATCCTGCTCCAACTCCGGGACGACAAGCCGGACATCTGCTGGCCCGCGCACTGGGTGACGCCGGGCGCGCCAATCCGCGCAAGGGCGTCAACCACACCATGGCTGATCTGCAGGGCGAGTTGTGCGATGTGATCACCGCCGCGATGGTGGCGCTGCGCGAGACGACGCCGGACGCCGCCTCGATCCTCGCCGACCACCTGGCCGGCTGGCGCCCGACCCGACGCGCTGATGGCACGTAAGACGACTGCGACTCGAATCGAGAGATCGTCAGTTGACTCGTCGGCAATGGAGGAAGGACAGTACTCACTCCCCGCCACTCTCAACTTATAGCGCACCAGGGGCCTTGCGGCAAGGCCCCGGTCGTGCCGCAGAATCGCTGCCTCAAGGCCAGAAAACCTGCGGAAACGGGAGTAGCGGAATGCGTGTGGTGCTGTCGACGTACGGGTCGCGCGGGGACGTCCAGCCGTTGGCGGGGCTCGCCTTGCAGTTGCGGGCACTCGGTGCGGAGGTGCGGGTGTGCGCGCCGCCTGATGACGAGCTCGCGGAGCAGCTGGGCGCTGCCGGTGTGGAGATGGTGCCGGTCGGCGAGTCGGTGCGCTCGCTGGTGACCGGGCCGCCGCCGGCGCCGTCCGAACTGCCCAAGCGCGCGGCGGCGTTGGTCGCCGACTTCTACGACGCGGTCATGGCGACGGCCGGGGCAGGTGACGCGGTGGTGGCGACCGGCCTGTTCCCGAGCGCGGCCGGCGCTCGGTCGGCGGCCGAGAAGCTGGGCATCCGCTACGCGTACGTGAGCCTCCAGCCGACCACGCTGCCGTCTCCGCACCACCGGCCGTTCGAGTACTCGATGCAGCCGTATCCGCCGGAGGTGACCGACAACCGGGAGCTGTGGGAGCTGAACATCGCGACCATGAACGCGCTGTTCGGCGAGGTGGTCAACACCCACCGGGCGTCAGTCGGCCTGGCGCCGGTGGACAACGTCCGCGACCATGTCTTCACGGACCGCCCCTGGCTGGCGACGGATCCGGTCCTGGGCCCGTGGTTGCAGCCGGCCGACCTCGACGTCGTCCACACCGGCGCGTGGATCCTGCCGGACGAACGCCCTCTTCCCGCCGACCTGGTGGCGTTCCTGGACGCCGGCGCACCCCCGGTGTACGTGGGCTTCGGCAGCATGCCCATGCGCGGTTCGCAGGACGTCGCGCGGGTGGCCGTCGACGCGGTCCGGGCGCAGGGCCGGCGCGTCGTCATCAACCGCGGCTGGGCAGGCCTGAACCTGACGGACGACGAGGACGACTGCTTCTTCGTCGGCGAGGTCAACCAGCAGGCGCTCTTCGGCCGGGTGGCGGCCGTCGTGCACCACGGTGGCGCTGGCACGACGACGACGGCCGCCCGGGCCGGCGCGCCCCAGGTGGTGGTGCCCCAGATCGTGGACCAGCCGTACTGGGCCGGCCGGGTGGCCGAGCTGGGCATCGGCGCGGCACACGACGGCCCGGCTCCGACCACCGAGTCCCTGTCGGCCGCGCTCGGGACGGCCCTGACCCCCGGGACTCGCGAGCGGGCGACCGCCGTGGCCGGCACGATCGGCACCGACGGGGCGGCGGTGGCCGCGAAGCTGCTGCTCGACCCGTCCGGCCGGGAAGGACTGGCGGCGTCCGCTTGAACCGGCCGTGACCGGCGGGCCGGAGGTGCGGCCCGAGGTCGTCAGCCGCGCAGCCGAGGTCGTCGTCGAAAGGGTCCGGAAAGAACGCGGTAGGTCAAGCTGCCCTGGCCGGCGAGCCCGGCCAGGGCGGCGGGTTCGCGGATCATAGCGGCAACCGCTTCGAAGCGCGTCACACTGTCGGCCGGTCCTCCGGAACGCCGTAGGCTCTCCGCGGGAGGATGAAGTGAGCCGAAAGACGGAGAATCGCCGGTCGCCGCTGACGGCGTGGCTGTGCACGCTCGGCGCCGAGCAGCTGCACCGGGTGCTGACCGCTCGACCGGATGCCGGGGCCGCACCGGAGCCGCGTGCCATGGGCGAGTTGGCGGACCGCCTGCAGCGGCCCGGGTCGGTGGCGCTGGCGCTCCGCCGGGTGCCGCTGCCCTGTCTCCAGGTGGGCGAGGCCCTGGCCGCTCTCGGGGAGACCGCGTCGCGGGGTGAGCTGGCGGCCCTGCTCGGGGTCGTGGACGCCGAACTCGGCGAGGCTTTGGCCGTGTTGGCCGATCACGCCCTGATCTGGCCCGGTGCTGACGGTGTGCTGCACCAGGCGTCGGCGCTGCGGCAGGCCTGGCGGGCTCCGCTCGGTCTTGAGCCGCCACTCGTGAAGCTGCTGGACGGCCAGACCTCCGACACACTGCGGGGCATGCTGTCGGCGCTCGGCCTCAAGCCTCTCACCACGCGGCAGCAGCGCGTGGCGGCGCTCCTGGATCAGTACGGTTCGGCCGAGCGAATCCTGGCGGTCGTCGCGAAGGCTCCGGCACGGACCCGGGAACTGCTGGAGCGGCAGGCCCGGACCAAGCCCGAAGACCCGCGCCCCGTGATCGTCTTCGGGTCGCCGCGACCCGACGTTCCGGCCGCCGCCCGCTGGGCGGTCGCCCGCGGCCTGCTGCTGCAGGACCGGCACGGCTTCATGCCCGCGCGGATGCCCGCAGAGGTGGCGCTCGCGCTGCGCGGCGCGGACTGGCACGCCCCGTTCGACCCCGTCCCGCCCCTGCCCGCCCTGGCCCCGGTATCCGCCGCCGAGGTGGACGGGGAGACCGCCTCCGCCGCCGGAGCCTTCGGCAGCCATGCGGCGGCCGTGCTGGCCGAGTGCGCGGCGAGGCCGCTGACGGTCCTCAAGGCCGGTGGGGTCGGGGCCCGTGAGGTGGCCCGGGTCGGCAAGGCGGTCCGGTGCGACGAGCCCACGGTCCGGCTGGTGCTGGAGACCGCGCACGGTGGCGGACTCGTGCGGCGCGATGGCGATCGGGTCCTCGTCACCGAGGCGTACGACTCCTGGGTGGAGCAGGAACCCGCCGATCAGGTGGCGCAGTTGGTCCACGCCTGGTGGCAACTGCCGTACACACCCACGCAGTCCCGCGACGAGGACGGCAAGGCGCTACCGGCGCTGGTCCGGGCGAGCGTGTGCGACGGTTGCGTCCAGGCCCGGCACGGCCTGCTGGCCGCCCTTCGCCGCCTCCCCTCCGACCAGGGCGCGGCCGACCTCGCGGATCTGGGCCGACTCGTCGAATGGCACCACCCGCACGCCGAGCAACTCCCCCAGGACACCGAGCCGTTCGCCACCGTCATCCACGAGGCGCGCCTGCTCGGCGTCCTCGCCCGCGGCGCGCTCTCCCCGCTGGGCGCGGCCCTCACGAGCGGCGACGCGGCGGAACTGGCCGGCCACGCCCGCCGGTTGCTGCCCGCGGCCGTCGACGGCGTGCGCATCGGCTCCGACCTCACCGCCGTCGCGACCGGCACCCCCTCCGCCCGGCTCACCGCTCTCCTCGACTCGCTCGCCGACCGCGAGGCGCGGGGGACGGCCTCGGTCTGGCGGTTCAGCGCCGCGGGCCTGCGCCGCGCCCTCGACGCCGGACACGACGCCGCGGCCGTCGAAGCCGATCTCACGGCCGTCGCCGGCGGGCCGCTCCCCCAGGCGTTGACCTACCTGATCGCCGACACGGCACGCCGCCACGGCAGGGTCCGGGTGGCTTCGGCCGCCTGCGTGATCCACGGTCCGGAACCGGCGCTGCTGGCCGAGATCGCGGCCCACCGCAAGCTCGCCGGTCTCGGCCTCCGGCAGCTGGCACCGACGGTCCTGACCAGCAGGTCCTCCGTGACACAGACGCTGGCCGCCCTGCGCGCCCACGGGTACGCCCCCGTGGCGGAGGCCGCCGACGGCACGGTGCGGATCGAACGAACGGCACCCCAGCGTGCCCCTGCGGTCCCCCGGCCCCGCGCCCGTGCAGGGAGGCCGGCCACACCGGTACCGCCCGACCTCCGCGCGCTCGCGTCGAAGCTGGTGCACGCCCCGGCAGAACCGCGGCTGCCCGACCCGGACCGGGGCATCCCGTACGACAGCGACACCGAGGAGATCCTCGCCGAGACGGCGAAACAGCTCTCCCTGACCGACGTGCGCCAGCTCGCCCACGCGATCCACACCGGGGAAGCCGTCACCATCGAGTACGTCGACGGGGTCGGCGCGCACACCGTGCGCGCGCTCAGCGAACTCGAACTCGATGCGCCGTACCTGTACGCCTGGTGCCACCTGCGCTCCGACAACCGGGTGTTCACCCTCTCCCGCATCCGCACGATCGCTCCTTCGTGACACGGGAGTTGGCCCAGCCCGCAGGCGACGGAAAAGTCCCTGGCACCGATCCGTCGCGTGCGGGACCGTGGTTCCATGCGGATTACCGAGTGCGAGCAGACCGATGTCGCGCTGCTGGAGGAGCATCTGCCGTCCCGCGGCCGAAGCTCCTTCCACGCGCGGCGTTTCGCCCGCCAACTCGCCGGCAGCAGCACGTACCTGATCGCCTGGGAGGACGAACGCCCGGCCGGCGCCGCCGAGGTCCGCTGGAACGGGTGCGCGGCGGCCGAGGTGCAACGGGCGCTGCCGGAGTGCCCGGAGATCAATGCGCTCCACGTCGCCGAGCCCTTGCAGGGCCGCGGCATAGGCACCGCCCTGATCCGCCACGCCGAACGGCTCGCCGCCCGGCGCGGCGTGCCGCGGATCGGCCTCGGCGTCGCCGAGGAGGGCAACCCCCGGGCTGCGGCGCTGTACGCCCGGCTCGGCTACCGGCCGGTGGTCCGCTACCTCGACCGGTGGTCGTACGTCGACGACCGCGGCGAGGTCCACGACGTCGAGGATCCCTGCGTGTTCCTCGCGAAGGGGCTCGCCGCGGCGGCCCGCTGAACGACGGAACCGGCCGGGGGTGGCTCCGGTCGAGCTCCGAGTACCGAACACGTCTCGTCTCGTGGAACTCCGGGACGGTCAGGATCAGGCCGAAGTGCGGTACGGGGACGGCGTCTCCGTCGACCGGGTTGTGGACCTGCTCGGGGTGGGCCGACGGGGCGGCGCCGAGGCCCGGTGCCCCGTGGTCAGTGGGCGGCGAGCGCGGCGACGGCCTCGGCGACAGGGGTCTCGCCGGAGGTGATCTCGACGATCACCCGGTGGAGCGCCGGCTCGTGCAGGGCGGCGGCGATGAAGGCGGCGACGTCGTCGCGGTGCACGTCGCCGTACTCGACCGCCGGACCGGCGGTGACCCTGCCGGTGCCGGGGGTGTCGAGGAGGGTGCCGGGGCGGACGATCAGCCAGTCGAGGCCGGTGCGGGTCAGGTAGACGTCCGCGGTCTTCTTGACCTTGACGTAGTGCTCGAAGCCCTCGCCGGGCGCCTTGCCGCGCAGGGCGTCGGGGAACACCGACACCAGCACGAACCGGCGCACACCGGCCTGCTCGGCGGCGTCGGCGGCCTTCTCCAGGCCCTTGCCGTCGATCAGCGTGGTCCACTCCGCGCCGGTGCCGTGGGCGCCGGCCGAGAAGACCACGGCGTCGTGCCCGGCGAGCTTCGCCGCCAGGTCGTCCACCGTGTCCGCGAGGAGGTCGCCGGCGAGCGCCGCGGCGCCGGTCGCGCGGACGGTGTCGGCCTGGGCCGGGCTGCGGTGCATCCCGGTCACCTCGTCACCGCAGGCGGTGAGCAGCTCGGCCAGCCTGCGGCCGACGCCTCCGGCGGCGCCGATCTGGAAGACCTTCATGTCGATCCTTCCTCCGACTGCATAGGGCAATGCGGGCGAGATGAGCAGCGTTGACATGAGGACAACATGTCGAATGTCAACATTTCCGTGTCAGAAAGGCGGACGAACATGGATGAAACGGACAGAGTGACCCCGGCCCGGCGCCGGGGGTTGGCCGACGAGGTCGCTGACCGGATCCGTGAGGCCATCTTCAACGGCGCCTACGCCCCGGGCGTGCAGCTGCGCGAGGTCGAGCTGTCGGAGGCGATGGACGTCAGTCGCGGCCCGGTGCGCGAGGCCCTGCGGCTGCTGGAGCGCGAAGGCCTGGTCCGCGTCGCCTGGCACCGCGGCGCCGTGGTGACCACGCTGTCCGCCGAGGACGTCGCCGAGCTGGAAAGCCTGCGCGGCGCGCTGGAAGGCCTCGCCGTCGAGCGGATCACCGCCCTCGCCTCGGCGGAGGCCTTCGCCGCCCTGGAGAACGCCGCGGGACTGATGGAGCGGGCTGCGGACGGGCACGAGATGGCCCGCCTGGACATCGCGTTCCACGACGCCGTGTTCGCCGCGGCCCGGCACCGGCGCCTGGCGGAGGCGTGGCAGGCCATCCGCTGCCAGGTCCACCTGTTCCTGCTGACCCGCATCGACCGCGACGCCGCTGGCTACCTCGCCCACGTGCCCGACGAGCACCGCGGACTCGTCGCCGCCCTGCGCTCACGGGACGTCCGGAACGCGCTCGACCTGTTCGCCGCCCACCGCCGTATCGCCGTCGACGTGGTCACCGCGGGCCTGGACGACACCGCGGGCCCGGACGCGAACTGACCCGGCGGCCGGGCCCCTGAACACCCGTCGTCACCGATCCGTACTCCCCGACGGGGGCGCGAGGCCGCCCGGCCCCGCGCACGTCCCCGACCAAGGAGGCGCGATGCTACGCAGCGCAGCCACCGGGCTGCTCGCAGGTCTCCTCTGCCTCGGCGGCGCAGGCGTCGCCTTCGCGAATCCGACACCGAACCAACCCGGGCCACCGAACCAGACCTGCCAGGACTTCCTGGCGCTCGGCGCCCAGGCTCCGGGCCACAGCAGTTCCTCCCCCGGCTCCCCCTTCGACGAGCCCGGATTCGGCAGCCAGCCCAACGGCGGCACGGGCGGCCAGGCCTACAACGCCGCGGGCGCCCCGTCCCAGTACGACGTCGCCTGCTTCCAGCAGTTCGTCCACTCAACCCGCTGAACCCGTCCAGACCGGGCTCGGGGCGCCGCACCCCGGGCCCGGCCCTGTGGGTTGTCCCCGGGGCGGGGCCGACCCGGACACCGGGGCGTGATCACTGCACCGAGGCGTCGGGAGTCCGGCCGGTCTGGGCCTGCTGGGAGCGGGTGGCGAACATGCGGGCGAGCGGGGTGACGCGCTCCGCGGCGCGGGGATCCGTACTGGTCGGCGCGTAGGTGACCATCAGGACGGTGCTGCCGACCTTGACGAGGACCCCCGTCGTCCGGCCGTCCCGATGGGCACTGGAGCGGTCGCCGACCGCCGGGACGGCCACGGGATCGGCGCTCGGCCCCTTGGTGAAGGAGGCCTGGATCAGGTCGTACGCCTTGTCGGCCCAGAGCGGGCTCGGGCCCGCGACGATCCTGAACTGCACCCGGACGTCCTCGTCGGCGGTCCGGTAGGTGACGGTGCCCGAGGCCACGCTCTGCGAGCACAGGTCCGCCTCCGCGGCGCTGATGCCGCTGCCCTTGCAGTCGCTCGGGGGTTCGGCGGTCGGCGCCCGCGACTCGCGCCAGCCGGCGGGCACGGCGTGCAGATCGGGCAGGACCGACCGGACCTGGTCCGTGTTGGTCAGCGGCGCGGCAGCGAGTCCGCCGCCGGGCATGCCGAGGTCCTGGGACGAGCCGGAGTTCAGGTGGATCCCGAGCGCGACCAGCGCCGCGACCGCGACGAGGACGCCGATCAGCCCGGCGACGCTGCCATGCCGGTGCGTGGTCCTGATGTTCCCGCCGGCCACGGTGTTGTTGGTGCCCATCGCCGTCTGCCCGGACGTCCGGTTCCCGCCGCCGATCACCGTCACCGGCGCGTCCTGCGGCGGGGGCGGTTCGGTCGTGACCACGGACAGCCGGGCCCGGAGGTTGGCGGCGAGGCCCGGGTTCCAGCCGAGCAGCTCACCGACCGCCCGGGCCAGGGCCTGCTGCGCCTGCGGGTCGCCCGGGGTCGCGTCCACCTGTCCGGCGGCCTGCGCCCAGTGCGGCGCCCGCCGCAGCCCCTCCCGCACCCGCGCGACCGCCTCGCTCCCGAGTGCCGCGCCGGCCGCCCCGACCGTGTTCGACGCCGCCTGCACCAGTGCCTGGACCACCATCGCGACGAGGTCCGAGCTGTCCCCCGTTGTCATCCAACCCCCCTGATGGAAACCCACGTTGGTGCAACTCTGACACCAGCACGCCAACCGCGCACAGCCCCGGCCAACGGAGACCGAAACGCAATCCGGGGTGCCGGGCCGCCGTGTCGTCGCCCGAATATCGCCGCGGACGGTTACCACCGGCGGGCCGGCTCGTTCTCCAGCCGAAAGGCCGCACCGCCGAACCGCCGTCCACGTCCCGCCCAGGCCCGTCGAAGCACCGTCAGAGTCCTGTCCCCGTCGCTGAAAAAACGATTCTGCGCAACCCCCGCCCTCCCGCCGCACCACACCCACACGAGGAAGAGGAATGAGCGAGCAGCACGAGATGCCCGGCGCAGTCCCCCAGGAAAGCGCCTGCGCCGACGACGAGTTGGTGCTGTACCTCGACCTGGAGGCGGTCGCCTGCCCCGGCCTGCTCGTCTCCGTACCAGCCCGGCTCCGCTACCGACCCGAGGACCCGTACGCCGTCTGCCTCGACACCCACGTGGACCTCGACGAGCCGATCACCTGGATCTTCGCCCGGGGCCTCCTCACCACCGGCCTCACCGGCTGGGCCGGCCTCGGCGACGTCACCGTCCACCGCGGCACCGGCCCCGGCTCCGCCACCCTCTTCATCGCCCTGACCGCCGACGACACCACAGCCGTCCTGCACGCCCCCGCCACCCTCGTCGCCGCCTTCCTCACCGCGACCGAACACCTCGTCCCATACGGCTCCGAGCCTCTCCACATCGACGTCGACGACCTGATCCTGCGGCTCATGGAAGCCGACGGCCCGCCGGTGGCCTGAACTCGGGCGGTCTGACGAGGCGGACACCGTGCGGGTGGTCAACTTCCCATAGTGCCCTCCTCGTTCGAGTCGGCTCACGCGTCGCAGGAACGAGGAGGGCCGCAGCACCCGGGCGGTCAGACGCCCATGGTGGCGCCGATGTAGGCCGCGAGGTGCTCGCCGGTGAGGGTGGAGCGGGCGGCGACGAGGTCGGCGGGGGTGCCCTCGAAGACGATCCGGCCGCCGTCGTGGCCGGCACCCGGGCCGAGGTCGATGATCCAGTCGGCGTGCGCCATGACCGCCTGGTGGTGTTCGACCACGATGACGGACTTGCCCGAGTCGACGAGCCGGTCGAGCAGGCCGAGCAGCTGCTCGACGTCGGCGAGGTGCAGGCCGGTGGTCGGCTCGTCGAGGACGTAGACGCCGCCCTTGTCGGCCATGCGGGTGGCCAGCTTGAGCCGCTGCCGCTCGCCGCCGGACAGCGTGGTGAGTGGCTGGCCGAGGGTGAGGTAGCCGAGCCCCACGTCGGCGAGCCGGGTGAGGACGGCGTGCGCGGCCGGAGTGCGGGCCTCGCCTGCGCCGAAGAACTCCTCCGCCTCGGTCACCGACATCGCGAGCACCTCGCTGATGTCGCGCCCGCCGAGGTGGTACTCCAGCACCGACGCCTGGTAGCGCCGGCCCTCGCAGTCCTCGCAGGTGGTGGCGACGCCGGCCATCATCGCCAGGTCGGTGTAGACGACGCCGGCGCCGTTGCAGGTGGGGCAGGCGCCTTCGGAGTTGGCGCTGAACAGGGCCGGCTTGACGCCGTTGGCCTTGGCGAACGCCTTGCGGATCGGGTCCAGCAGCCCGGTGTACGTGGCCGGGTTGCTGCGCCGCGAACCGCGGATCGCGCCCTGGTCGATCGACACCACGCCCTCGCCGGACGGGACCGAGCCGTGCACGAGCGAGCTCTTGCCGGAGCCGGCGACGCCGGTGACGACGGCGAGCACCCCGAGCGGGATGTCGACGTCGACGTCGCGCAGGTTGTGCGTCGTCGCGCCGCGGATCTCCAGCGTGCCCGTGGGCTTGCGGACCGTCTCCTTGACGCGGGCCCGGTCGTCGAGGTGGCGGCCGGTGATGGTGCCGCCCGCCCGCAGCCCCTCGACGGTGCCCTCGAAGCAGACGGTGCCGCCCGCCGTACCGGCGCCGGGGCCGAGGTCGACGACGTGGTCGGCAATCGCGATCACCTCCGGCTTGTGCTCGACGACGAGCACCGTGTTGCCCTTGTCGCGCAGCCGCAGCAGCAGGTCGTTCATCCGCTGGATGTCGTGCGGGTGCAGGCCGATGGTCGGCTCGTCGAAGACGTATGTGACGTCGGTGAGCGAGGAGCCCAGGTGGCGGATCATCTTGACGCGCTGCGCCTCGCCGCCGGACAGCGTGCCGGACGGCCGGTCGAGCGAGAGGTAGCCCAGCCCGATCTCCACGAACGAGTCCAGGGTGTCCCGCAGCGAGGCGAGCAGCGGCGCCACCGATGGCTCGTCGAGCCCGCGGACCCACTCGGCGAGGTCGCTGATCTGCATGGCGCAGGCGTCCGCGATGCTGATCTTCCCGATCCGCGAGGACCGGGCCGCCTCGGTGAGCCGGGTGCCCCCGCACTCGGGGCAGGCGGTGAAGGTGACCGCCCGGTCGACGAACGCCCGGATGTGCGGCTGCAGTGCCTCCCGGTCCTTGGAGAGCATCGACTTCTGGATCTTCGGGACCAGGCCCTCGTAGGTGAGGTTGATGCCGTTGATCTTGACCTTGGTCGGCTCGCGGTAGAGGAAGTCCTGCATCTCCTTCTTGGTGTACCTGCGGATCGGCTTGTCCGGGTCGAGGAAGCCCGACTCGGTGAAGATCCGCAGGGTCCAGTGGCCGTCCACCGAGTAGCCGGGGACGGTGACCGCGCCCTCGGCGAGCGACTTGGAGTCGTCGAAGAGCTGGGTGAGGTCGATGTCGGAGACGGTGCCCCGGCCCTCGCAGCGCGGGCACATGCCGCCGGTGATGCTGAAGCTGCGCCGCTCCTTCACGGTCTTCCCGCCACGCTCGACCGTGACCGCGCCCGCGCCGCTGATCGAGGGGACGTTGAAGGAGTACGCCTTGGGCGAGCCGATGTGCGGCTTCCCCAGCCGGCTGAAGAGGATGCGCAGCATCGCGTTGGCGTCGGTCGCGGTGCCGACCGTGGAGCGCGGGTCGGCGCCCAGCCGCTGCTGGTCGACGATGATCGCGGTCGTCAGCCCTTCGAGGACGTCGACGTCGGGCCGCGACAGCGCCGGCATGAAGCCCTGCACGAAGGCGCTGTAGGTCTCGTTGATCAGCCGCTGCGACTCGGCGGCGATCGTGTCGAACACCAGCGAGCTCTTGCCGGAGCCGGAGACGCCGGTGAACACCGTGAGTCGGCGCTTCGGGATGTCGACGCTGACGTCCTTGAGGTTGTTCTCGCGTGCGCCGTGCACGCGGATCAGGTCGTGGCTGTCGGCGTCGTGCGGCGCGGGCACGGGCGCGTCCGTCCTCTTGGCCATGGTTCTCGTGTCTCCCCATCTGTCAGGCGGGCTCGCCCGCGCGGTTCTCTTCTCCGGTGTGCGGGCCGGGGTTTCGTGGTCGGCGTCGGTGCGGGCTCAGCGGAGCTCGTTGATGCGGACCAGGTTGCCCGAAGGATCGCGGAAGGCGCAGTCGCGGATCCCGTACGGCTGCTCGGTCGGCTCCTGGACGAGTTCGGCGCCGCCAGCCTTCAGCCGGGCGAAGACGCCGTCGAGGTCGGCGGTGGCCAGGGTGATGCGGGCGTAGGTGCCCTTGGCCATCATCTCGGTGATGGTACGGCGCTCGTCCTCGGTGACGCCGTGCTCCATGGCCGGCGGCTCCAGGACGACGGACGTGCCGGGCCGGCCGGCGGGGCCGACCGTGATCCAGCGCATCGTGCCCTGGCCGACGTCGTTGCGGACCTCGAAGCCGAGGAGGTCGCGGTAGAAGGCCAGGGAGCCGTCGGGGTCGGTGTGCGGGAGGAAGGTCCAGTGGATGTCGATGTCGTTGATGCCGGTGTCGTTGATGTCCATGTCCGCCAGGCTAGGCGCGGCCCGTGCGCCGGTGCTTCTCCGATCCTGATCGGTCTCGCTCGTCGCGTCGCCGCGGCTCGGCCCGGGTGTGCGCCGTCGGGAGCGGCAGCAGCCACGGCCTGTCCGGGGCGCACCTGCGGCCGGGTCCGTCCCCTGCGCGGACCCGGCCGGTCGCCCCTCGGGACGCTGTGCCTCGAACGTACGAAGGGGCCGGCTTACCGATCGCTTACCGCCGGCTTACCGGTCCGCTCACGACGCTCACCGATCCGCTCACGGGGTCACCCGTCGTGCGACAGGGCCCCGGCATCGCCGTTCGCGGGGCCTTCGCCCAGCTCGCGGGCCTCGGTGCGCACGCGCCTCGGCGGAGTCGGGCAGCCCGGCCCGGTCGTACGCGCGGCCGAGTGCCTGGAGCGCGCCGACGAGGAAGGAGCGCCAGCCGCGGGCACGCCACACCAGGACGGACTCCTCCAGGTACGCGACGGCCGAGGCGTGGTCGCCTGCCGCGAGGTCCAACTCGCCGAGGATGCCGAGCGCTTGGGCGAGGCACCGGTGCAGGCAGCGATCAACGCGCTCGTCACGGGCGGTCCTGCCGACGCCGGCAGCCGCCGGCCGCTCCTAGAGACACGCCCAGCAGTAGAGCCGATCGCCGGCCTCGCGGGCGCGCCCGGCGAGCCCGACCAGCTCCTCGACCACCGGCTGGACGTCCTCCGCGGCTGCCCCGTACAGCTCCTCCGCCTGCGCCCAGGTCGCCGCGACCGCTGGTATGTCCGCCTCCCGCACCTCTGCGAGGGCGTCACGCGTGGCCGCGTCGATTTCGGTCACCCACGGGCCGGTCGCCCACGGATCGTCCTCGCCCCCTGGACTCTCCGGCCCCGGGGCCGGACCGGTCGGCCATACGGTCGTCTCCGCCACGAGGTGCACGTCCCACGGGACCTGCCTGATGGCGGCGATCAGCTGCCCCAGGACGACGCTCGGATCCAGCCCCTTCGACTCGACACCGTCGAACGCGGGCTGCCGACCCCCGAGAGGCGACCCGCCCTCCGTCCGTTCCAGCACACGCCGGACCGCCTCCGTGCCCGGCGCACGGAAGTAGGCGGTCAGAACGCCCATCGCCGTCTCCTCCCTGCCGCTCGACTCTTCGCCGGAAAGTAGATCAGACGCCACTGACAACGCCGCCGGCCGGCCTCAACTCGTTCAACTCGAGGCCGGCCGTCGAGCGTTCGCGGAAGGTGTCGACGTCCGCGCCGGTGGCCTCGGCGCTGCCGCGGACGACGTTGCGGGCCTGCCAGGCGGTGCGGGTGAGGCCGGACTCGACCAGCATGCCGTTCATGGCGCCCATCAGGGCCTTGTCGGTGCGGTTGAGCCAGTAGCCGATGAGCTGCACGGTGTCATTCCTTGGGGACGGTGAACGCGGCGGCGTTCTCGGTGGCCCACTGCCGGAAGCTGCGGGCGGGCGTGCCGAGCAGGCTCTCGGCGGTGTCGGCGATGGCGGCGGGGCCGGCGGAGGCCGCGGCCCAGAGGGCGAGCAGGGAGCCGACCATCGGGGCGGGCATGAACCGGCCCATCTGCTGCTCGGCCTCGGCGTGGGTGATGGTCTCGACGGTGATGTCGCGGCCGAGGACCTCGGACAGGATGGCGAGTTGCTCGCGGAAGGTGAGCGACTGTGCACCGGTGAGGGTGACGGCGCGGCCCCTGAGGGCCGTCCCGGTCAGCGCCTCGACGGCGATGTCGGCGATGTCCTCGGGGTGGACGGGCGTGATGTGCGCGTCGGGGTAGGCGAGTTGGACCGGCAGGCCGTGGCCGATCGGGTGCGCCCAGGCGAGGGCGTTGCTGGCGAAGGCGTCCGGCCGGAGGAAGGTGCCGGGCAGGCCGCTCGCGGTGAGGGCCCGCTCGACCCGGAGGCTGTGCGAGGCGAGCGGGTCGGTCTCGGCGTCGGGGGCGAGGACGGAGGAGGACGACAGCAGGACGACGTGCTCGACGCCTTCGGCTCGGGCGGCCGCGGTGAAGGCGTCGATGCCCGCCGGATTCGGGTAGAGGAAGACCTGGCGCACGCCGTCGAGGGCGGCTGCGAAGGTCTCGGGCCGGTCGAGGACCAGCTCGGCGGTCTCGACGCCTGCGGGGACGGTCAGCTCGGCCGGCTTTGCGCTGGCGGCGCGGATCGGCAGGCCGCCGGTGTGCAGGCGGTCGAGGACGGCGCGGCCGACCTTGCCGCGGGCGCCGGTGATGAGGATGGTCATGGGTCCCCCCTGGGTTTCTGCCACAGCTCCTTGCCGTGACACATATGCATGTTGGCACGCATATAAATGGGAGTCAACACATGCCTGCCATTGCTCACGGACCTAGTGTCCTGCGCCAGGAATTCGCTTCATATCTATAGTCTGTGTTCATGGCGCGTATGGGGCGGCCGATGGCCGAGCTGACCTTGACCGACGACGAGCGTGAGGCGCTGGTCCGCTGGTCGCGGCGGGCGAAGTCCTCGCAGGCCCTGGCCCAGCGGTGCCGGATCGTGCTCGGCTGTGCGGACGGCAAGACGAACCAGCAGGTCGCCGCAGAGCTCGGCATCTGGCCACAGACGGTCGGCAAGTGGCGGCGGCGCTTCCTGGAGCACCGCCTGGAAGGGCTCGCGGACGAGCAACGCCCTGGCGCTCCACGGAAGATCAGCGACGAACGGATCGAGGAAATCGTCGTCGCCACCCTGGAGCGCACCCCCAAGGACGCCACGCACTGGTCGCGGGCGTCGATGGCCGCCGAGACCGGGTTGTCGAAGTCCACGGTCGGCCGTGTCTGGCGGGCCTTCGGCCTCAAGCCCCACCTGGCCGACACCTTCAAGCTGTCGAAGGACCCGCAGTTCATCGACAAGGTCCGCGACGTGGTCGGGCTCTATCTGGACCCGCCGGAGCGAGCCCTGGTTCTGTGCGTCGACGAGAAGTCCCAGATCCAGGCGCTCGACCGCTCCGCCCCGGTGCTGCCGATGATGCCGGGCATGCCCGAGCGCCGCACCCACGACTACCTGCGCAACGGTGTCACCACCCTGTTCGCCGCCCTGAACGTGGCCAGCGGCGAGGTCATCGGCTCTCTCCACCGCCGCCACCGCGCGGCCGAATTCAAGAAGTTCCTCGCCAAGCTCGACAAGGAAGTGCCCGCCGGCCTGGACGTGCACCTGATCTGCGACAACTACGCCACCCACAAGACCCCCGCGATCCAGAAGTGGCTGGCCGGACACCCCCGGTTCCACCTGCACTTCACCCCGACCAGTTCGTCCTGGCTCAACCAGGTGGAGCGGTGGTTCGCGCTGCTGACGGACAAGCAGCTGCGGCGCGGCGTCCACAAGTCCGTCCATGCCCTGGAAAAGGACATCAGGGCCTGGATCAAGAGCTGGAACGAGAACCCCCGCCCGTTCACCTGGACCAGGACCGCCGACGAAATCCTCGAACGACTCGCCTCATATCTTGAACGAATTCCTGGCGCAGGACACTAGGATGGGCGGCATGACGACGAACGAGCCCGGTCACCGCACGGCCGAGGACCTGCTGAACGCCGTGGGCCCGGCGTTCGGCAAGCTGCGCCGCACCTCACTGCTGGAGGTCGAGAACCCCATCTCGGCCAAGGACCTCAGCCGCACCCTGGTCCTGAACCTTGTCCAGCAGCACACCCAGGACTCCGAGAAGGAGGTCACCGTCGGCGCGGTGGCCGAACTGCTCGGCGTGGACCCGTCCGTCGCCAGCCGCATGGTCAGCGACAGCATCAAGGCCGGCTACCTCACCCGCGCCGCCTCCCAGCACGACGGCCGCCGCACGGTGCTCCACCTCAGCCCCCAGGGCACCGAGCTCATGACCCGCCTGCGCCGCCACCAGCGGGACGCCTACGAGTACATCACCGCGGACTGGTCCGAGCGCGACCGCCTCGAATTCGCCCGCCTGATGCTCCAGTACGTCGACTCCCTCGACCGCCTCGCCGAGCGCACCCCGCCCAAGGAGGGCTGACCACGCCTGCACCCTCGGGCCCGCGCCGGCTCACGCGCGGGCGCGGCCCGAGGGCAGGAGTTCCGCGATGTCGTGCGGCAGCACGGCGGCCAGCTTGTCCATCAGCTCCGGGGCGAGCGCCGCGTCCAGCACCTCCAGGACGGCGGCCGCCTCCCGGATGCCGCCGTCCTCGCTCGTCTCGGCGCGGCCCGCGATCCGTCCGGCGAAGACCGGCAGGCCGAACTTCTCGCCCGAGGCGTGGGTGCGCCCCTCCTCGTCGGCCTCCCGCTGCGCCTCACGCACCGACGCGGCCAGCTCTGGCGGCAACTGGGCGGCCAGGTGGGCGGCGAGGCCGGACGGGAGGCGCTCGCCGAGGGTCAGCAGGACGGCCTTGGTCGCACGCTCGGCGGAGGCCCGGTCGGGGAGCCGGGTGAGGTCCTGCACGGTGGCGATGATCTCGTCGTACTTCATGGCCGAGTCCCCTTCCGCCGGCGGGCGAGGCTCTGTCTGTCGAGGCTACGCCGCCGTGCCCGGAGCCGCTAGGACGGGGCGAACGGGCCGCCGGGAAGGGGTGGCCGGGCCGCTAGGACGGGGTGACCGGCAGCCGGCGCTTGTGCTCGGTCCGCCGGTAGTGGCCGAGGACCGTGCGGAACACCTCCTCGCTGACCGGCCGCTCCTCCAGGAAGTCGTCCAGCGCGTCGTAGCCGACGCCGAGCGCCTCCTCGTCGGGACGGCCGGGGACGAGCGACTCCAGGTCGGCCGTCGGCGTCTTGTGGACGAGCGCCGCGGGTGCGCCCAGCACCTCGGCGATCGCCCGCACCTGACGCTTCGTCAGACGGCCAGGAAGGCCATCCGGCGCTCGGCCTCCTCCTCGGCGCTGGGGACGGGGGCGACCCGCAGGCTGCGGGCGACCTCCCGTTGGACGTCGGCGGGCAGGGGTTCGGGCATGGAGGCTCCCAGGCGACGGAAAGGACTGGCCTCAGGGGACCAGCATGATCGGATCCACCGGCCTGGCCAACAGATTTCGGCCCGATGGAATCCACGTCGCAGCTCCACGTCGCAGCTCCACGTCACAGCCAGCCGCGGTCGTCGGCGACGCGCAGCGCCTCCAAGCGGTTGCGGGTGCCGGTCTTGGCGATGGCGGACGAGAAGTAGTTGCGGACGGTCCCCTCCGACAGGTACAGCTTGCCGGCGATCTCGGCGACGTCCGCGCCCGATCGGCAGGCGTTCAGGACGTCGCGCTCGCGGGCGGTGAGCGGCGAGGCTCCGGCGGCGAGGGTCGCGGCGGCCAGCTCCGGGTCCACCACCCGCTCCCCGGCCACGACGCGGCGGATCGCGTCCGCCAGCACCTCGGCCGGCGCGTCCTTCACGACGAAGCCGAGGGCGCCCGCCTCCATCGCGCGCCGCAGGTAGCCCGCGCGCCCGAAGGTCGTCAGGATCACCACCCGGCACGCCGGCACCTGCTGGGCGAGGACCGCGGCGGCGGCCAGGCCGTCCAGGCCGGGCATCTCGATGTCCAGCAGGGCCACGTCGGGCCGGTGTTCGCGGGCCGCGCTCACCACCTGGTCGCCGCGGCCGACGGCGGCGACCACCTCGAAGTCGTCCTCCAGGCCGAGCAGGGTGCACAGCGCGGTCCGGACCAGTTCCTGGTCCTCCGCGAGCAGGAGACGGATCGTCATGGGTTTCCCTCTCGGACGGGATCGTGCGGCGGACGGAGGTGCCGGCGGGTGTCCGATGGGACGGTGACCCGCAGCCGCCAGCCGCGCGGGCTCAGCGGGCCGGCCTCGACGCTGCCCCCGGCGGCCGCGACCCGTTCACGCAGCCCCGCCAGGCCCTTGCCGTCGCCCGCACCCGGGCCCGTCCCTCGCCCGTCGTCGCGGATCTCCACGGACCCGTCGCCGACCACCACCGTGCAGCGGTTCGCTCGGGCGTGCCGGACGACGTTGGTCAGCCCCTCCCGGACGACCCAGCCGAACAGTTCGCGGTTCGCCGGCGCCACCGAGTCGGTGGCGTGCGGCAGGTCGGCGACCACCCCGGCGGCGCGCAGGAGCTCGCGGCCGCGGGCGAGTTCGGCGGCCAGCGTCACCTCGCGGTAGCCGGAGACCGCCGCCCGCACGTCGGCGAGGGCCTGCCGGGAGAGGTTCTCCACGGCTGCCATCTCGGCCAGCGACTGGCCGGCGTCCTTGCCCGCGAGACGCTGGGCCAGCCGGGACTTGACGGTGATGGCGGTGAGCGAGTGCCCGAGCAGGTCGTGCAGGTCCCGGGCGATCCGGTTGCGCTCGGCCTCCGACGCCAGTCGCGCCACCTCGGCGCGGGCCGCCACGAGGGCCCGGTTGGTGGTGGCGATCTCCGAGAACGCGCGGACGGTGAGCGAGGTGAAGAGCAGCGCCAGGGCCTGGAACCATCCCGGCCCGCTGTGCCAGGGGCGGACCGCCCACGGCAGCAGGATGGCGCCGAGGGTGCCGATCGCCAGCGCCCGGGCGGCCCAGTCGGGGCGCAGCACGGAGACGAAGGAGACGACGCCCGTGCCGAGGAAGAACGCGTCGGCGTGGGCGAACGGCAGGACGGCAACGAAGAGCGCCGCGAGCACCACCGCCATCAGTTCCGCGTGCCGGCTCCGGCCGCGGGCCACCGCGACGCCGGTGATCACGTAGCAGCCGGTGAAGGCGGCGACGATGGCGTATCCGGCGATCGCGCCGGCCCCGCTCGCGGTGTGGGCCACACCCAGGGCCGTGAGGCCCGGGTAGATGAGCATCCCGGTCGCCAGCATGATCCGGCGCCAGCCGTGCGCCCACCGGTGCGAGTCGGGGTCCGCTTCTTCGGCGGTCACCTTGGCACCTCCCTTCGTTCTCCGTTCGAGCATCGGTGGTCGATACATCGTCAGTTCACGTCGCTACCAGGCACCATCGGTCCGCGCCGCCGCAGGGTTCGCGTCGTCAGTTCGCCGCGAAGAGCGTACGCAGCTGCCGGCCGTTGAGGACGGCGGCCACCCCCAGCAGCGCGAGCCCGCACAGCCCCTGCTCGATCTTCATCCAGAGCGGGAACGTGCCCGGGAGGACGATGATCACGACGATCGCCACGAGCATGATCGTCGAGATGATCCGCAGCCGGCGGAAGGCCCCGTGCGATCCGCGCGCCGCCCGTACGGCGAGCACGAGCGTGATCACGGCGCTGGCCGCGACGGCGACGCCGCGGATCCACACCGCGGTGTTCACGAGGGAGGGGTGGTCGGCGAGCGCGACGATCGCGGCGAGCGTGACCACGCTCAGGCCCAGGTAGGCGGCCAGCAGCCGGCGGACGTTGCGGAAGGCCCGGACGGTCTCGGGGTGGTTCACGTGGTTCGTGTCGGTGGAGGTCATGGCACTCATGCTGGCCGGGCGCCCACCCCGCCGGGCAGTGTGGTGCCACACCGATGCGGCATGACAAATGTCAGCGCCACCCGGGCACCGGGGGGAGCGGCCACGGCGGCGGTGGCGGCAACGACCCTTCCGGGCCGAGGTCAGCGTCCGGCCGACGGCCGGCTAGCCAGGCGAGGAGCGCGTGGCCGGAGCCGGTGACGGTGGGTCCGGTCGTACCGAGCGTCCAGGCGCGGTCGAGGTCGGCGGCCTCGATGCGGGCCACGGGGAACTCACGCGCGGCGAGGGCGGCGGCGGTCTCGTCGAGCGCCCACGTGACGAAGCCGGCGGGCCAGGCGGCGGGGGTGTAACCGAGGTCCAGGTCGACGTGGTGGACCTCCAGTTCGCGCCGCGCGCGGTGGAGGGTGAACCAGGCCGGGTGCCGCCACCCCGCGAGGGCACTGACCAGGACGGACCACCGCTCGGCGGGCAGGCTTGACGCCTCGTCGAGCAGCCGGTCCAGGCTGTCGCGCAGGTCGGCGACGAGGACGGCGGCGTCGCGTTCGGCGCCCTCGCGCAGCCGGCGGTCCAGGGTGGCGGCGTCGGCCCTTGGCCCGGGCTCGGTGCCGGTGCGGGCGAGGGCCAGCAGCCACCGGTAGGCGTCGGCGCTGCGGGCGAGGTGGGTGAGGACGTGGCCTCGGCTCCACCCGGGGAGCGCCGACGGCTCGCGGGCCTGCGCGTCGCTCAGCCCGTCAAGGGCGGCGCCGATCCGGGCGGCGGAGGCGCGGACGTCGTCGAGGAGGGCTGGGACTAACTCACTCATCCCTGATTCCCTTGCTCAGCCAGCGACTTGATGCCTTCGAGGGTGGCGGTCATCGCCTTGCCCAGCTCGGCGAGGCGGAAGTCGATGATCTGCTCCTCGCGGTCCGGCCACTGGTCGATGGCCAGCGTGACGCCGTTGCGGCCCGGACCGATCAGGACCGACTGCCGCAGCCGGGTGCCGCCGTCCTCCGGCGTGAGGTCGAAGCGCCAGGTCGCCAGCGGCTTCGCCGGATCCACCGTCGCCTCGCCGAACCGGCCGTCCACGTCCGTGATGATCCAGGCGAACGCCCGCAGATCCGTCAGCTCGGTCACGTGCGATACCGTCCGCCACTCGCCGAGCCGCTCGTGGTGGTTGAAACCCTCGAACCGCGCGCCGAGCGCCGGGCCGTCGGCGCCGTCGAGCCAGCCGACCCGCTGGAGCTCCGGGCTGAGCCGGGTGGGCAGATTGATGTCGGTAACCAGCGCCCAGACGTCCTCGACCGCGGCCCGGACGAACACCTCGCAGTGCGTCCGTGGACCATCCGCGTAGCGCATACCGCTCCCCCTCCGTCATGGGAACCCGCGTTGGTTCCGCTGCTGACCGTCCGTGATCCTAATGAGTTGCCCTGCCACCGAACACGTGAGAAACGGAACACCGGTGAGGGCCGCTCGGCGACGGCCCTCACCGGGTGGGGCTCACGTCAACTCGCCCACCAGCCGGGTGGCGAGCGGAACCGGGACGCCGTGGCGGGCGGCGGAGCGCAGGAGTGCGCCGCCGATGGCGTCCAGCTCCAGGGGGCGTCCGGCCTCGGCGTCGCGCTGCATCGAGGACTTGGCCTCGGCCGGGAACGCGTCGTACTGGGCCAGGGTCCGGGCGGGGTCCGCGGGTGCGCCGCAGGCCCGGGCGACGGCGGCGGCCTCCTCGACGAGGGCGGTCAGCTCCTCACGGCGCTCGGTCCGGACCTCGCCGATGGTGAGCTCATACCGGGTGGTGAGCAGCGCGAAGGGGGCGAGGAAGGCGAACTTGGCCCAGAGCACGGCGGGTTCGTCCTCGCTCACCCGGGTCTTCACGCCGGCACTGCCGAGCACGTCGGCCAGCGCCGCGAGCCGGTCGGGCGGCCCAGCGAGGTCGATATCGGTGAACGGGCTGCCGTGTTCAACGCTGCCCGGCGCGACCCGGGTCGACTCGACGCGTACGACGCCCGCGGCGACGCACTGCGCGCCGAAGCGGCGGCGCAGTTCGGCCGGGTGCTCGATGCCGTTCAGCAGCGGCACGACCACGCCGTTCGCGGTCATGGCGGGCGGGACCCGTTCCAGTGCCGCGGCCAGGTGGGTGTGCTTGACGGTCACGAGACACAGGTCGACGGGCTCGCGCAGCTCGGTATCGGCCTCCACGTGCGCCGTGAACTCCCCGAACTGCGCGCTGCGCACCCGGATCCCGTCCCGGCGCAGGTCATCCGCGGTCGTCTCTCCGGCGAGGCAGATCACCCGGTGGCCGGCCCGGGACAGCAGCGCGGCGAGCAGTCCGCCGACGCCTCCGGGGCCGAGCACCGCCACCGTCCAGGGGCGGCTCGCACCAGGATCGAGGACGGTCCGGCAGGCCTCCCGGGCGGCGGGGCTCAGTTGGGGCCGCAGCCGGGTGAACAGGGCGAGCAGGTCGGGCCCCCACCTCTCGCGGAAGTCGGGATCGATGCGCGCGATGTCGAGCTCGTTGGCGGCGGAGAGTTCGGCGAAGTCGCGCCACCGGGCGGGCTCCGGGGCGACCTGACCGCCGGTGAACCGGTCGTGGAGGACGGCGTCCGGACCGGCCAGCCCGGGGTAGGTGGCGCCCCGGTCGCAACTGGCGTACAGGTACACGAGGTTCTCGGCCTCGGGGCCGATCACGGCCGCGAGTTCGGCGCGGCGGTCGAGCGGGAGCAGTGCGGCCGGGAAGCCGTCCGTCCCGTAGCAGGCGTGGCACAGGCCCGCGAGCTGGAGCGCGGGGCGGGCGCCCCAGGCGGCGAGTTGCCCCTGGACGCGTTCCAGATGGGCGAGCAGCGTGCCACCGGGGTGGGCGATGTCGGCGGCGCCGAGCGTACGCAGCAGCGCGACGGCTCGGGTGATGGTGTCCGGCAGGGTGGACAAGTCGGGTTTCCTCTCGGCGAGTTGCGGGTCGGCACCCGCCGTGCCCTCGCCTGTGCGTCCGGATCGCCGCGAGGTCAGCGGGCGGGTTGCCGCCCTGGGCCCTGCAGTGATGATCGAACCCGGCCGACACCCAAGTCAATCCGCCGTTTCACTGGGGAACCCCCAAGGGATATCTTGGGTCACCGTGACTCTTGACGATCTCCGTGTCTTCGCCGCGGTGTGCCGGGCAGGTTCGCTGAGCGCCGTCGCCCGCGAGCTGTCGTGCACCCAGTCCGCGGTCAGCCAGCACGTGAAACGGCTCGAACGGGAGCTGGGCGTCGCCCTGGTCGAGCGCCACCCGCGCGGTGTCGTGCCGACGAAGGCTGGACGTGTCCTCCAGGCGGCAGCCGTCGACAGCCTCGGCGGTATCGACCACGCCCTGCGCGGCATCGCCGAACTGACGCGCGGCGAAGGCGGATCCGTCCGGATCACCACCGGGGCGACCAGCATCCGGCACTTCATGTCCGCGGCCGTCGTCGACTTCGGGCGGCGCTTCCCGCAGGTCAGCCTCGAGTTCCAGACCGAGGTCTCCAGCCGCAACTGCTTCGAGGCGCTCGCCGCCGGCCGCGTCGACCTGGCCTGGATCACCCTGGGATCCCCCGTCCGCGGCATCGAGCAGCGGCCGGTCGCCGACCTGCCCTGGGTGCTCGCCGTCGCGGCGGGCGATCCGCTGGCGGGCCGGACCCACGTCGAGCCCGCCGACCTGCAGCACGCCCGGCTCATCGGGCTGCCCCAGAACGCGATATCGCGCTCCCAACTCGACTCCTGGCTGGCGAAGTCGGGCATCCGTCCGGCCTTCGACACGAGTGTCGCGGACTGGGACACCGCGATCCTCCTGGCCGAACTCGGTCTCGGCCAGGCCGTCGTCCCCGCCCTCCCCGAGTGGCAGGGCCCCGGCCACCCCGGCCTCCGTCTGATCCCGCTCCCCGCGCTCCCCGTCCTCACGGTCGGCTGGGCCGTCCGCCGCTGGGACACCCTCTCCCCACTCGCCCGCTCCTTCGCCGACACCGTCGCCCACCACTGCGGGCCGTAGCCACGCTGTTCGGAAGGGATCGCCGTCAGCGCGGCCGATCGGGCGCGGTGGCGCAAGGCCCACCTGGCGAGCGGCCGCGCGTAGGCGTTCCGCCTGGGCTGGCGCGGGTTCGCGGGTGCCGCTGTCCCCGCGCACGAAGGTCTTGCGGGCGTCGTCCGCATCCCCTCCTGCCTTCGTGACCGGGGTGGTGGAGCCTCGGGACGTGGGGGCGGGCGGAGCGCCGGACTCCTTGCCCCTTCCCGGCGCCGGTCAGGCGCGGGCGACCAGCAGGCCCGTCGAGGAGGCCAACGACGTCGTGGCGACGTGCCGTAGGCCCGCTGCCGCGAACAGCGCGGCGTACTCCGCTTCGGTGCGCTCCCGGCCGGGGTGCAGCGCCATCATGATGACGTCCCGCAGCTTTCCGTCGTGGGGCACGTTGCCCTCCGGCACGATGGACTCGACCACCATGATCCGGGCGTTGGGCGCCATTGCCCGCCGGATCGTGCCGAGCACCGCGACGCACTGCTCGTCGTCCCAGTCGTGCAGGATCATCGACATCAGGTAGGCGTCCGCGCCCGGCGGCACGCCGTCGAAGAAGTCCCCGCCGACCAGGTCGACCCGGTCGGCGACGCCGGCCTTGTCCAGCACCGCCTTCGCGCCCACCACGACCGACGGCTGGTCCAGCAGGGTGGCTCGCATGTGGGGGTAGCGTGGCAGGATCGTGGCTAGCAGGTGCCCATGCCCGCCGCCGACGTCGACCACCCGCGTCACGCCGGTCAGGTCGCAGCTCTCCAGGGCTGCGGCGTGGATTCGCCGGGCCAGGCCGCCCATGGCGTCGTTGAAGAGTTCCGCCTGCTCGGGGTGGGCGGCCAGGTGCGACCACCAGTCCGTGCCGTACAGGTGCGTGAACGACGGGCAGCCGGTGCGCACCGAGTGCGCCAGCGAGTTGATGGCCTGGAGTTTCTCGGGCAGCCCCCAGAACCTGGTCCAGGCCCGCACCGACCCGGGCGCGCCGACTCGCAGTGTCTCGGCCAGCGGGGTCAGGGTGAAGACCCCGGGTTCCGCCTCCCGAAAGACCTCCTGAGCGGCCAGCGCCCGCAGCACCCGATGGAGCGCCTGCGGGTCCGCCCCGCACCGGCGGGCGAGCTCCGACACCGGCAGAGGCCCTTCGGCCAGCAACTCCGCGATGTCGAACTCGGCGGCCACTACGAGCAGTTGGGTGATGATGGCCCCGTGCAGCAGATCCATCATCTGTTGTACCCGGCCGTCCGCCGGATCGGGAGCCACGCCCGGCGGGTCCGCCGGCTTCGCGCCCGGCGGGCGAGCGGCCGCGTCCTCGCGGACGTTCGTCGAGACGTACTCTTCCTGGATCTCGTTGTTCTGCACTTGGTTTCTCCTTGCTACGACTGTCGACTGCTTCATGCCTCGGGCGGGATGTCGTACGGCTGGTCGAGTTCGGGGCGGGAAGCTGAACGGAAAGTCGAACCTCAGCCGGGCAGGCGGTAGCGTCCGTTGCGCGGAGCGGAACGGACATCGGTGACCGGTGGCGACTGGGCTCGGCTGCGGGCGCGAGGGTGACCTGGTGGCCGAGGGCTCGGAGCTGGCGGACGAGGTCGCGGGTCTTGCGGGCGGTCTAGAGGTGACGCTGGTGGCACCGAAGCCCTGGCAGCGGGCGTCGGGGTCGCTGATCAGGTGCCAGGCTATGACGAGGATCGTGCGCAGGCGACCGCGATCTCGGCGAGGATGCTCCGTACGGCCGTCCATCCGCCCGCCCGCCCCACCGTCCCGAGCTCGCCGCCCCACTCACCCACCACTCCCGCGGGGCCGCCAGGCCGTCCAAGTGGAGCAACCCAGCGTGGCGGCCTGATAGCGGATAGTGATCGCTGCGGTTAGCGTTGGACTCATGCCCGCACACGAGTCCCCACATCAGACAATCCGTCAGTTGCGTCCTTCCCCCGCCCTGGCTGCGGCGGGTGCCACCGCGCTGCTCCTCGCGCTCGCCGCAGCCACCCCCGCGCACGCCACCGGCCTGCACCTGGTGCGCCCGGGCGAGTCGATCCAGCAGGCCATCGACCACGCTGCGCCCGGCGACACCATCGTGGTCGCTCCCGGCACCTACCGCGGCAGCCTGCGCATCTCCGTCCCCGGCCTGACCCTGCGCGGGATGGGCCCGCAGACCGTGATCACCCGCCAGGACGACGCGGCAACCGGCAGCGCGGCCGATTGCGCCATGGCAGGCAACGGCATCTGCGTCACCGGAACGGCGGACCATCCGATCCCCGACGTCACGATCGAGTCGCTCGCCGTCCTCGGCTTCTCGCACAACGGCATCTGGGCGAGCGGCACCGATCGGCTGACCGTCCACCAGGTGCTCGCCGAGCGGAACGGCCAAGAGGGGATCGGCCAGGAGATGTCCGTCCGCAGCCGGTTGACCGACAACACGGCCCGGCAGAACGGCGAGGCCGGCATCTTCCTGGCCAACGTCGCCTACGGCAAGGGCGGCGCGACCGACACCCGGGGCACACTGATCGCGGGCAACAGGCTCACCGACAACCGGATGGGCATGGTGGTCCGCCGGCTGCGCGGCCTGACCGCCGAGGGCAACACGATCAGCGGCAACTGTGCCGGGGTCTTCCTGGTCGGCGACAACGGCCGGCCGCGCACCGGCGACCTCGACGTCCGCAGCAACCAGGTCACCGGGAACAACCGCTACTGCCCGGCCACCGACAAGCTGCCGTTCCTGCAGGGCATCGGCATCGTACTCACCGGTGTCGAGCAGACCCGGGTGACCCACAACCTGGTCACCGGCAACATCGGCAGCGCGCCGATGTCCGGCGGCATCGTGCTGTTCAAGAGCTTCAACGGCGGCCCGAGTACCGACAATACGATCAGCGACAACCTCGCGACCGGCAATGCCCCAGCCGACCTGGCCGACCGCGACACCGGTACCAACACCTTCACCCGCAACCAGTGCCGGACCGCCGAACCTGCGGGCGGATGCTGACCGACCCCGAGCCTCACACGGCAGCGCCCGAGGAGAGCCGGTTCACCGACACCCACTTCTCCATCACGGCTATCCGAACGGAGTAAGCGTGGCTTTCAGCCCTGATGGGCGCTGCTCGCCACTGCGGCCTGTGGCAAGACCACCCAGCCACCATGGGTTGATCCCGGTCCGGTGATCGGTGTCACCGGACCTGGCTGAGTTCGAGGAGATGGCCGTCCGGGTCGCGGAAGAAACAGCGGATCTCGGCACCGGAGGTCACTGGTGGTGTCAGGAAGACCGCCCCGCGCCGCCGCAGCTCGGTGTACGCGGCTTCGCAGTCACGGACGCGGAAGGTCATCTCATGGCTGACCCGGTCGACATCGTCCGGCGGGGCGAACACGACCGTCGGCTTGTCGGGTGTGGGGCCGCCGCCCGTGACCAACAGCAGCCACGTGCCGAACAGGCGCAGGACGGCGCTGGTGCCTGCGTACTCGCGTGTCACTTCGGCGCCGACCACGTCGCGGTAGAAGTCGCGGGCGGCGGCCAGGTCGCGGACCACCAGCAGGTGCGTCAGCTCGGCGTCAGCCTGGAACTCGTTGGGACTCATCGCGTGTCCTCGCTGTCGGGCGAAGGGCCCTCCTGTCGGCGTCCGACGGGTGGGGCGGCAGGGGCTGTTCCTCGGCGCGCCGGGTGACCGGATCGCCGGTCTGGTCGCCGAGGAACTCGTACCAGCATCGTTGCAGCGCCGGGTAGTGCGTGTCGGCCTCGACGCGCTGAGGAATGCCTTGACGGTGGAGCGGAGCGGGGCATCTGACGGGAGACGCCAGGAACGGACCGGCGGTTGCCGCCACCTCAGACTCTTCACAAACCGAGGAAATCGTGCACGTTATCTCTTTGTGATAGTGAGTCACTTCTCACGCACTCCACGCAGTTTCACTACATGACGAAGTGTCAGCAGCGGTCACGAAACATAACGTTTCCATATAGTCGCATGCAATCTAACGATTTTAAGGACTGGGCCAAGCTTTCCAATAAGTAGCCAACCACCAGCAACCGCAAGAGAGTTGATGGTCCATCAGAACAGCTCATGAGCGTTGGTTGAAGGGGCGACATCTTCGCGCGTAGAACAGAGGTGTTCAGGACGCACCAACTCCTCTGGCAGGATTCCCGGAACTCAATCCCCTCAGGAAAGAGGTCTGGTTATGCCTGGACGCAGAAGGGTGAGCAAACGCGGGCGTCGAGCCCGGGTCTCACTGGTCGCGGCCCTGGTGGCCACACCGGGGCTCCTCGTCGGAGGCTCCGCCGCGCTGGCGGGGGTCTTCAGGGAGAGCGGCTTCCGCCGGCGAACACTGGTCTTGTATACAAGGGGCTCCGGGCAGCGCCCCTTGGTGACCGATGTGTCGGTGTCGTCACCACGACCGATGGGCGCCGCACCCACGGCCCGGACACCCCGCCGGCGGCAACGACGGAGTTGCCGGCCCTCGATGCGCGGACTGACCAGCCGCCGGCCGACCCGGCCTCAGCGCCCGGGCCGGCAACGTGACTGCCTCGCCGGCCGACCAGACGGTGGTCTGCGACGGCGACGGAAGCAGCGGCAACCGGGGTCAGGTCGTGTACGCGCACGGACAGGGCCGCAACCGGTGCGCACCGTACGTCGCGTCATTCCGCGAGTAGGCGGCCGAAGTTGACACCATCCATCTCGCCAGCGCCCAGGACGATCTGAGCAACATCGGCCCTTCCTGCGGACGTTCGGACACGGGTTGCCGGAACGCCCACCCCGCCGCGCACGAACTCGGCCGGTCGGCGGACACCCTCGGTTCACCGCGGTCCGGGAGAACGCCGGCGACCCGGTCGGGGACCGGATCGTCGGCACCATGAGCGCAACCGCCGCCAACGGCACGGCGGTCGGCCCACGTCTCCTGGTCTCCGTCCAGCGCCATCCCGGCAGTCTGACCACCAACGAGGCGCTTCCGAGCGGCCATTGGAGCATCACCGAGGCGACCGCCTTCCCCTGGACAGGCGGCCGGGGTGAAGGAACAGTCGAGGTCTCGGTGTCCAACGCACCCGGTGCAGTCACCGACCCGTACCGGCCGGGCCGACTGCGACCGACACTTCTCCACCTCCGCTGCAGCCGTGGCGAGCATTGCGACGGCTCGTCCGGGTGAGCACACCTCGCCATGGCACCGTGCCCGCGCAACCGCCGCCGTCACAGTGGTGTCCAGCGTGGCCATCCTGGTGGCCGTGATGCTTCTGCGGCGATCCCTCGGGTCCTGAACGGCCGACCCGTCGTCAGTTGCCGTTTCCGCCTCTCACAGGCCGGAATTCATCTCCTCCAATCCTCGGGCGCCCACACCCGTCGAGACCCGTCCTCCTCGGGCCTCGACGCCTACCGGGCCGAACGTTCCCGAGCTCTCCGATCAAGGAGCAACTTCATGCACCGACGTCGCATGTCCCGCCGCAAGAAAGCCATGGTGGCCGCAGCCGCCACCGCGATGTCCGGCGGTCTGATCGTCGGAATCGGCGCCTTCGCCCAGGCCGACCTGGTCAGCGGCACCGTGACCGCCGGCCGGGGCGGCTACAACAGCATCAACCACCGCACCCGACCGTCCTTGTCGGCCGAGATCAGCGGATCCTCGCGGATCGGCGACAAGGTCGCCATGTCGTGCCGGACCACCGGCGACGCTGTAGAGAACAACACCCGGTGGATCCAGTCCGGCTCCTACTACCTCGCCGCCGCCTTCATCCAGGAGAACACCGACACCCTGCCGGTCTGCGGCTCGACGACGCCCGTCCCCACCCCCACCGTCACGACTACGACCACGACCACGACCACGACCCGCTCGACGCTCAAGCTCACCATGCAAAAGCAGGTCAAGACCCAATGGTGCTGGGACGCCACCGGAGTCACCATTGCCGGATTCTGGGGCCACACCGGAGTCAGCCAGGAGCAGTTCTGCCAACTGTCTGCCCAGGGACGGTGGTTGGACTGCAACAACCAACCCGCCACCCTGGAGGACATGGCCAACGGCCTGGCCCGGCTCGGGCTGGGCAACAGCGGTCGCAGCCTGTCCCGCAACGCCTCGTCCGCTGAGTCCGCCGCCGAGATCACCGCAGGCCGCCCGTTCGGCGTCCGGATCGGCTGGCGCAGCGGCGGCGGCCACATGAACGTCATCTACGGCTACGACAGCGCCACCGACATGGTGGCCGTCGGCGACCCGTGGCCCACGACGCAGACCTACACGTGGTGGAACTACAACACCTATGTGAACAACAACTCTTTCCAGTGGACCCACTCCCGCATCGGCATCCACGGCTGAGGAGACGACCGCCATGCAGACCATACGAAGCACCGCACGCTCGGCCCTGCGAGCCGCCGTCCTCGCGACGGCCGCGCTCGCCTCCGCCCAGTTCGCGAACGTCTCGGCCCACGCCGCCGACGGTGACGCAATCGCGGGCTACCAGTCCGCCCAGCAGGTGCTCCAGAGCAACCAGATCCGGGACACCGTCTCGCGGTTCCTGGTCTCCGCCTCACAGGCAAACCCGGCAGCAGCAGCCGACGGAGGCGCCGACGGCGTCCCCGGGAACCCGCCCACGGCGGTCGCCGCGCCGCCGCACTTCGACCTCAAGGACCCGGTGCCGGTGTTCGAGCTCAGTCCCGACTTCGTCGCGGGCAAGGCGCAGGCCACCCCGCAGGAGGCCCTGCGGCTCAGCTACCTGGCCTCCCGCGTGAGCGCCGCCGACGGCCACCAGGCCGCCGTCCTGCTCGCGCCCCAGGGCAGCGCCGCACCGACGACGAACGGCGACGGCACGCGCAACGTCGGCGCCGAAGGGTGGCAGCTGGCCGGCATCCGCGACGGCGACACCGACCTCGGCCTCGCCGAACGTGGCACACCACAGGCCCGCACCTTCACGGAACCGCAGATCCACGCCTGGTACCGGATCACCGCCGACGGCACGGTCGAGCCGCTCAACGAGGAGGCGGGCAGCGGCCTCGGCGGGCAGAAGAGCCTCCCCCTCGCCGCGTACCAGAAGCTGGTCACCGCCCGGTACGGCGACAAGCTGCCCGGCTCCGACTACGACCGCAAGGGTCTGGCCGGAGGCTTCGACGGTCTGACTGACGTCCAGCCGCAGCAGTCCGCCATCACGACCGCGGCGCCGTCGGCCGAGCCCGAACGGCACCCGGCCGCTCTCGCCGGAGGTGTCGCGGCCCTGGCAGCGATCGGCGCCGCTGCGGTGTACCGGCACCGCCGCCGGACCGGCAGCACGAACTGACCCACGCCCAGCCGCCCGGCGCCGGTTCACGCGAAGTCATCGGATCGGCGCCGGGCTTCACCCTGTCACGGTGGGACGGCTCTGCGGCACCGGGACCGTCCACAGTCCAGCCGGCGCACCGCCCGGCGCCCGTCGGCCGAACCGGTCGACGCCATCCGCCCGGACCGGGGCGAGCCGATCGGCATGTCCTGCCGGGCACGATCGGCCCCACGTTCCTCCCCCGTCTGAAAGGCCTCCTGAGTGCACCCCGCCAGCCCTTCCGTCCGACCCGGGCGAGTGCCGCCGGTCCTTCCTCCCCAACAGCCGGTTCTCGCCGCAGAGCCCGATCCGGCACCGGTCTTCGTCTCCCGGTCCGGTTTCCGGGGCCGCCTGCTGCGAGGCATCGGCTGGCCGGTCAGCGTGCTGGGCGCGATCCTGGCCGCCGCGATGATCACCAGCCTGATCGGCATGCAATCCGACGCGCCGGCCCTCGACATACCGTCACAGCAGACCACCCCGCCGGCGCCCACACCCGCGCCTCCGTCCCCGGTCCACTGACCAGCCGCGGCCCTGTCGGAGCCGTGCGGCACCTGTAGTCCTCCGCGCCCGCGCCCAACGGGCACGTCCGTCAACTCACCGGCGCCTCGGGCCTCGCGTCATCCGCCCACCATGCCCGACCCCGCGCACCTGCGCTCCAGGAGCATCCTTGTCCCGTCACCAACGTCGTCGGCAGTCGGTCCTCAGATCGAGACTGCTGGCAGCACCACCGCTGCGCCTGTTCATGCCGCTGTGCCTCCTCGCCTGCTTGCTCGCCCTGCTCGTCCTGCGCGGTCTCGCCCAGAACGAGGTCTTCCACGACGAGCAGATCGCGGAGTCCATCGACAAGACGACGGTCCCGCCGGAAGTGCTCAACGGCGGCCCGATCGTCGACGCCCGGGGCGCGGACAACGCCGGCCCCGTGAGCTACCGGGTGCCGGACCACACGGTGGTACTGAGTTTCGACGACGGCCCCTCTCCGGAGTGGACCCCGAAGATCCTGGATCTCCTCGCCGCGCACCACATCCACGCCAGTTTCTTCGTCACCGGCTCCATGACCTGCCGCAACCCCGATCTCATCCGGAAGATCGTCGCAGGCGGCCATGAGATCGGCCTTCACACCTTCACGCACGCGGATCTCGCACGCCAGTCCCACACGCGGATCGCCTGGGAACTCGCCCAGTCGCAATTGGCACTGGCCGGCGTCGCCGGTGTACACAGTGCGCTGTTCCGACCCCCGTACTCATCGACGGCGAACGCGTTGGACGACGCTTCCTACCCCGTGATCAAGTACGCCGGTGCGCACGGTTACCTCACGCCGTTCATCGACTCGGACACCGACGACTGGAAGCGCCCCGGCGTCGACAGCATCGTGCAGGCCGCGATGCCGAACAGGCCTGGGGCGGGCGAGCTCATCCTGCTGCACGACGCCGGCGGCGACCGCTCGCAGACCGTCACCGCACTCGAGAAGATCATCGTCAAGCTCCAAGCGGAGGGTTACCGCTTCGCCACCATCTCGGAAACGCTCGGGGCATCCCCCGCCACCGTGCCGGTACACGGCATCCCCCTGTGGGCGGGAAAGGCCTTCGTCTGGACCACTCGGTTCGCCGTCGTGCTGATGCCGTTGCTCGTGGGGCTGCTGGCCGTCGTCGGCTTCCTGAATTTCGGCCGCTTCGCCCTGATGATCGTGCTCGCCACCGTCCACGCCCGCCGCTCCCGACGACCGGACTTCGCCTGGGGGCCGCCCGTGACCGAGCCGGTCACCGTCCTGATCCCGGCGTACAACGAGCGCGAGTGCATCGCCAATACCCTCAACTCCCTTGCCGTCAGCGATCATCCGATCGAGGTCATCGTCATCGACGACGGTTCCACGGACGGCACGGCGGACATCGTGGAGGCGATGGACCTGCCGTTCGTCCGGCTGATCCGCAAGGTCAACGGTGGGAAGTCCACCGCGCTCAACGCCGGCATCGCAGCCGCCACGCACGACCTCATCGTCATGATGGACGGCGACACCGTCTTCGAGCCCTCCACCGTCCGAGCGCTCGTCCAGCCGTTCGGCGACCCCGCGGTCGGTGCAGTGGCGGGCAACGCCAAGGTCGGCAACCGCCAGACGCTGATCGGCGCCTGGCAGCACATCGAGTACGTCCTCGGGTTCAACCTCGATCGGCGCATGTACGACATGCTCAACATCATGCCGACCATCCCGGGCGCGGTCGGCGCCTTCCGCCGGGACGCCCTCCAGCGGGTGGGCGGGATGAGCGACGACACGCTCGCCGAGGACTGCGACGTCACCATGGCGATCCTTTGCGACGGCTGGCGGATCGTCTACGCCGAGCACGCCCGCGCCTGGACCGAAGCGCCGGCCGGCTTCCAGCAGCTCTGGTCGCAACGCTACCGGTGGAGTTACGGCACCATGCAGGCGATGTGGAAGCACCGCCGGTCGGTGACCGATCGCGGCCCGGCCGGCCGCTTCGGACGCCTCGGACTCCCCATGGTGGCACTGTTCGGCGTGGTCGCTCCCCTGCTGGCCCCGCTCATCGACGTCTTCTTCCTCTACGGAGTGCTGTTCGTGGACGCCCCGCGGACCATCTACGCCTGGGCCGGATTCCTCCTCCTCCAAGGCGCGCTCGCCTGGTACGCCTTCCGGCTGGACGGAGAGAAGCCCTGGCACCTGGTCACCCTGCCGGTCCAGCAACTGGTCTACCGGCAGCTGATGTACATCGTCCTGTTGCAGTCCTCGATCACCGCGATCACCGGCGGCCGACTGCGATGGCAGAAGATCCGGCGCACCGGCGAGGTCGCCGCACCCGTGGAGGCCTGACCATGGGGCTCACGACCGACGAGGACACCATTCGGCTGCGCGTCCCCGCGCCGCGCACTCCCCAGTCACCACCCGCGCCCAAAGCCGGCGGCCGCGACCGCTACCTCGACCTCCTGCGCGCACTCGCACTGATCCGCGTCGTGGTCTACCACAACTTCGGCTGGTCCTGGCTGCCGATCATCTTCCCTTCCATGGGCGTGATGTTCGCCCTCGCCGGCGCGCTGATGGCCCGATCGCTCCACCGCCCCGCGCTCGACGTCATCCGCGGCCGGCTCCGACGCCTGCTCCCGCCCATGTGGCTGTTCGGCGCGGTCATGCTCGCCGGCATGGTCCTCGACGGCTGGGGACCGAACTCGGAAGGCCACCCCGGCTGGTGGTGGGGAAAACTGGCGTTCTGGGTCCTCCCACTGAGTACCCCGCCGCACCCGACCACGCCGCTGCCGGGATTCCACACCCTGCAGACCGGCTGGGCCGAACAGGCCGCCGTACCCCTGTGGTACCTGCGCGCCTATCTCTGGTACGTCCTGCTCTCCCCGCTGATGCTGCGCGCACTTCGACGCCACCCCTGGCCCACGGTGCTGACACCCCTGATGCTGTGCCTGATCATGAACTCGGGCCTGTTCAGCACCACCGGCCGGATCTGGGAGACGGTCGGCGACTTCTGCACCTTCGGCTCCTGCTGGCTCCTCGGCATGGCCCACCAGGAAGGCATTCTCAAGAAGCCGGCCCGATACCTGGTGCCGTCGGTCGCTCCACTCGTCATGGTCGCCGGGCTGTACTGGCTGCTGACCCGCCCCTTCGACCCCTACACCCCCACCGACATGGACGACGTGCCCATCGCTCAGGCCCTGTGGTCCTTCGGCTACGTCGCCCTCCTGCTCCATGTCAGCCCGTCATGGGAGCAGTGGCCGAGACCACTCGAGCGCTGGAACGGCCTGGTCGGACTGCTCAACGCGCGAGCCGTCAGCGTGTATCTGTGGCACACACCCGCGCTCGTCCTCGCGATCCCGTTGACCGACAACCTCTGGTCCGTCTCCTTCCTCTACCAGCACGCCCGGTGGCTGCTGACCAGCCCGTGGCTGCCGCTGACGGCGGCGATCCCACTGATCGGCCTGCTCGTGCTCGCCTTCGGGTGGGTGGAGGACCTCGCCGCCAAGCGCCCCTTGCGGCTCTTCCCTTGGCCGCACCGCCAGAAGGGAAAGCGCCGGATTCCGTCCAGGTGACTCGCGACCTGACCTCGCCGCTCCCCTCCAGCGCCGCCGCCGTCCCAGGCGGCACATGGAGTGGCCTTGCCCGGAGCAATTGTCAAGAGTTGTGGATCGTGAGGAGATGATCAGGGCTCTCGCTCGGCCCAGGTGCTTCGGTGCACCGCGTGGGCACTGCCGGCGTTTGAGGGCACGCTACGGGCGTTCAGCCAGCACTCATCGATGTCGCACGTGCACCCCAGCAGCATGACCTCGCCCTCTTCTCCGCCACGGGGCAGGGTCTCCGGCTCACCAAGGCCACCCCTGACCAGGGCCGAAGGGCGCAGACGTTGAACCATATGGCCGTTTGTGGCGTCTTCTGCCCCAGCACCTGTTCCGATCAAGGAGTTCCCCCACCGTGAAGGTCCACCCCGTCACCGCCCTGTTTCCGATGTTCGGCCCTGACGAACTCCTCGACCTTGCCCAGGACATCGAGAGCAACGGCTTGACCGAGCCCGTCGTCCTGGACGCCGACGGTGTCCTCCTGGACGGCCGCGCCCGACTCGCCGCCTGCGAACTGGCCGAGGTCGAACCCCGCTTCACCACCTATCAGGGCGATGATCCGGTCTGCCTGATCGTGTCCGCCAACCGCCACCGGCCGAACACCACCCCGGGCCAGCACGCCATGATCACCGCGATGGCACGATCACTCTCCCCGCACTCACTCCCGTCCGACACCGCCCACTGCGGCATCAACGTCACCCGACTGTCCATCGCCACCACCGTGCTCGAACACGCCCCCGACCTCGCCGAACAGGTCCGCACCGCCACCCTCACCCTCAACGCCGCCTACACCGCCGTCCGCAGACGAAAGGCCGACGCCAAGGCCCTCCTCGCCCAGCACGCACGACTGCGCCAGCACGCCCCCGACCTCGCCGAACAGGTCATCGCCGGCCACCTCGCCCTCACCGACGCCACCGCGGCCCTCGACGCCCGACAGGCGGAGGAACACCTCCGCCGACGCGTCGAGGAGATCGACGCCATCCGCCTCGCCGACGGCGACACCACGCCGGCCTTCGCCCGAACCGCCGAAGCAGGCGACATCGACTGGCACCACGCCCATCAGAAGGCCGAGCAGTACCTCGCCCGGCGCCACGACGCCATCCGCCACGTCCAGCACAGCCTGGCCGGCATCGCGGAACTCTGGAGCGCCGTCCAGGACCTCGCCCACCACCCCCGCAGCCCCTACGCCCGGGAAATCCTCAAGGGCCTCACCGGCCCGGCACGCACCCTCGCCAACCGCCTCATCGCTCTCGAAACCACCTGCGCGACAGGCGCAGCCTGACCCACACCCCGCCGCCGTTACGACTGAGTGCACCCGATTTCGGACACCACCTCAACCAAGCCCCCCCACAACGCAGAGATCCCGTCCGATCAGAACGATCGGACGGGATCTCGCGACCACTCACGAGTCCGACCCGTGAACAGCCGGGGCCCTGGACACGGCGGGGCTCATGGCCGGTGGCGCCGGTGGCGGGGCGGCCTGGCCGTGGTGAGGCCTGCGGGCGTTGTCGTGTCGGGCACAGGCGGCGTGGATCGAGGTCGCCGTCGAGGCGAGCGGGTCAATCGAGATCGGCCAGCACGCAACGGCAGGTGACGGCGACCAGGTCGTCGACGAGGGCCGGCGGTGCTTCACCGGCGAGGAGGTGGCGGCGGCCGGCCGCGTAGGGCACGTCCAACACCGCGAAGGTCACCCGCTGGACGAGCTCCGGATCCGCGCTTCCGTACCGGCGCGACGCGTAGTCGCGCAGCGCGTCGAAGACAGCCGCGTTGACCGTGGCGACCTCGTCGCCGAGTTCGGCCGGCCAACGGCCTGCCAGGTCCTCACGGCGGTAGAGCAGCAGCGCGCGGGCCTCGTCGAGATGCCCACGCGCCCATACGTTCACGTGCAACGCCGCGCCCAGGGCCGCCTCGTCCAGATCCTCGCTCGCCAGGGCCTGCAGAAACCCCGACTGGAACCGTCGCACCGTCCGCAGCCACAGCTTCGCCAGCAGCAGGTCACGGGAGTCGAACCGGTGGTAGACCGAGCCGACCGGCGCCCCGAGGGCCTCGGCGACAGCTGCGACCGTCGCCGCGTCGGGCCCTCCGGCGGAGACCAGCCGCAGTGCGGCGTCCAGGAACTGATCCTCGGTGAACTTCGACGGGCGACCCATGCCACCAATTGTAGGCGGCCCGTTCTAGAATATGGATTCTAGAACTCTTCCTCGCATTCAGGGGGCGCAGCGACACCATGCCCAATCCGCCGGCACCGACGAAGCCCGATCGAGACGATCTCCGCACCCGAACGCTCGCAGCGGCCGGCGCACTGAGCCTGGCCGTCGGCGTACTGCACCTCGCGCTGCCGTTCTATGGCGGCGCCGGATTCCGGTACTTCGGCGCCGGCGAATACCTCGCCCGCCTGGCGGACCATCGGTCGCCGATCCCGACCGCGACCGTGGTCGGCATAGCCACACTGCTCGCCGCCGCGGCGGCGTACGCGTGGTCGGCGGCCGGGCTGCTCCGCCCGTTGCCCGGACTCGCGTCGGCACTGACGGTGATCACCGCGGTCTATCTGCTCCGCGGGCTCGCCCTGCTCCCCGAGATACCGACCAGAGCACTCTCCCCCACGTCGCTTCCGCTGCGAGAGCTCGCCTTCTCCGCCTTCGCGCTGACAACCGGACTGCTCCATCTCGCAGGACTTCGCGCTGCCCCGTCGCTGCTGCCTGCACGGATACGCCGACGGCTCACTCCCGGAAAGCCACCCGCCTCCCCGGGCCGAGCACCACGGCCGGCAGGCGCCGGCCGGATCCCACCGCTTCTGGAGATCCCCATGCCCCACACCAGCACCGCGACCTCCCGCCGATGGCCGCTATGGACGGCGGCCACTCTCGCCGCGGCGATCGCCGCACTCCACCTGTTCGGCGGCACCCCGGAGTTCGTCGGCCCCCTGGTCCACGCGAACCTCGACGCCCCGGTCAAACAACTCTTCCGCGTGCTCTGGCACATGTGCACCCTGCTCCTCGCGTCGCTCCCCGTGGCTCTGGCCTGGGCCGCACGTGCCGAGCGCCGGATCGCGCGGCCGGTTCTGGCTTATGTCTGGTTCATCGCCGCCGCGTTCACCGTCGTGTTCTTCGTCATCGACCTGGACGCCTTCGGCGCGGCGGTCTTCACCCTGCCGCAATGGACCTTGTTCATCCCGCTCCTCATACTGATCCCGCTGGCCACCTGAGCGTCCGTGAACAAACTCGTCCACGGCTGTCGGCGGGTTGGGCCGGTTCAGCGATGACTGCACGGAGAAGCAGGGCTTCTTGGCAGTCCGGGGGGACGAAGCCATCCGGACGCACAAGAGGCCTTGCCATGCCGTTGCACCCCCCTGTCCGCGCCTGCCGTCATCCCGTTTCACGCATCCGCCTGACGGTGGCGGGTCAGGGGTGCTGGCCCTCTTCGCGCCCGTGGTGATGACGAGCCGCTTGGCGATGTCGCGCAGGCTCATCCCCTGCTCGCGTAGGTGAAGGGCCGGCCGGGCTACGGCTGCCGTTCCCCGCAGTCGCGGACGGCCTAGAGGCCTGCCGCCCGGCACGACGTCGACCGAGGCGCGTGTGTGGGCGCAAACAGCTACGCCGCTGCGTGTCTTTCTCGGTTCCCCCGGCCGCGGGATCCCATGCGGTGTAACGTTTTGATCAAGCAGTCGTGGTTCCGAAGTTCTCGCCCGCGGTTACGTGTCGTGGGCGTCTTTGCTGTTCAGCGCCTCTCCGGACCAAGGCGATCACCTCCGGGCCCGCAATCGTGGGACCCGACCAGTTCCCCCGAGGGAGAAGCGCATGGCTACCGGCACTGTGAAGTGGTTCAACGCTGAGAAGGGCTTCGGGTTCATCGAGCAGGACGGCGGCGGTCCCGACGTCTTCGCCCACTACTCGAACATTGCGACCCAGGGCTTCCGTGAACTCCAGGAGGGCCAGAAGGTGACCTTCGACATCGTGCAAGGCCAGAAGGGCCCGCAGGCGGAGAACATCCGCCCGGCCTGACCTCCAGCGCACGAGCGGGCGCCCCGCACAGATCCACGAGCGGGGCGCCTTTCCGTCTCCGCCAGCAGGCGAGCTGCCCCCGGGCCGCTGACGGCTGGCTGACACGCCTCAGGGCAGGAACGCCGACACCGCCGCCCGGGTCAGCGTCCGGAACCGCTCCTCGCCCAGGGCACCGGGGAAGTGCCCGCCGCGCTCCAGGCTGATCACCCCGTGGGCCGCCGCCCACAGCGTGTCGGTGATCTCGTCGACGTCGGCGTCCGCGCGCAGGACGCCCTCCTCGACGCAGGCACGCGCCGCTTCGCGCAGCACGTCCAGGCTCGCGGCCGCCGCGGCGCGCGCGCTTTCGTCTGGTACGAAGCCGGGGACGCCCTCGCCGTGCATGACGCCGTAGAACTTGGGCTCCTCCAGGGCATTGGCGCGGTAGGCGCGGCCGAGCGCGGCGAGGTACTCCGCCGGGTCGTCGCCGCGCGGCACGGCGTCCAGGCGGCGGCGCAGCCGGGCGAAGCCCTCCAGGTAGAGCGCGGCGGTGATGGCGTCCTTGGCGCCGAACAGGCGGTACAGCACGGTGGTCGAGCAGTCGGCGGCGGCGGCCAGGCGTCGCATGCTCAGCGCCGCCGGGCCCTCGGCGGCCAGCAGTCCGGCGGCGATGTCGAGCAGAGCGGCGCGCAGGGCGGCCTCGCCCTGGGCCTGGGCCCGGGCGAAGGCGCCGGTCGGTGATTTGGCGGGCATGGGGACGATTCTCCAGGAAGGACGCGGGTTCCCTACTGCCAGTCCGGCAGTGGGCGGTAGATCAGCACGCCGGCCTCCTCCAGGGCCGTCCGCCGGGCGAAGTACTCGTCGCCCATCGGGTCCACGCCGAGGAGCGGCATCGCGCTGCGCCAGGTGGTCACGTCCTCCGGGGCCAGCTCGGACGCCGCCGCGAAGTGCCGCTCCGCCGCCTGGTCGTGGCCGTGGCGCAGCAGCCACAGGGCGAGCGAGGCCTCCGTGCGGGCGCGCTGCTGCTCCGGGGTGCTCGACCGGGTCAGCCTGGCGACGGCGTCCGCGTCGAGTCCCGAGTCGCCGGTCGTGACCCAGCGGCGCAGCGCGCCGAGCGCCTTCTCGGAGTCCAGGCCGCTCATGTCGCGGAAGAGGTCGGTCGCGAACTGGGTGTCGTTCGGGCGGACGATGCGGCCCTGCTCGTCGATCCAGACCACGGTCGGGACGTTGAGCAGCTGGTAGAGGTCCGCGGCCCGGCCGTCGACGTCGATCAGCGCGGGGTGGGTGGGCGCGGCCTCGGCGATCCAGGGCGCCGCGTCCTCGATCCGGCGGTCCACGGCGACGCTCAGCACCGAGAAGCCCTCGGCTTCCAGCTCGGCGTGCTGGCGCTCCCACGCGGGGAGGTCGTAGCGGCAGCCGCACCACGAGGCCCAGAAGACCAGCGCCACCTTCCGCCCGCGCAGTTCGCCCAGCGAGTGCTCCACGCCGTGGACGTCCGGGAGCGTGAAGTCGGGGGCCGTTCCGCCGACCAGGGCGGCCGACCGGTCGGCGGCGGACGCGCCGAGCGCCAGCACCCGGGCGGCGGGTTCTATCGCGACCGGACGGCCGAGCAGTTCGGCGAAGGCGGTGACGTCGTGCATCCCGGCGCCGGTGTCCTCGATCCGCGCGACGGCCGCCGCCGGGATGCAGACCTCGCCCCGGCACCAGCCCTGCGGCTTGCGCGTGAAGCCCAGCGCACGTTCGACGTCCGTGTGGGCGAGCCAGACGTGCGGGTCCGTGCCGTCCGGAACGGGCCGCAGCTCGGCCGCGACCGTGGTCTCGACGTGGTCGTCCAGGACCGTCAACCCGGTGGTGATCACGGTGTCGTGCATGGTGCCCCCTCGGCTGGAATAACGCTGTTATTCCAAAATAACAGCGTTATTCGCTGACGGCAACCCAGCCGTCGGGACAGCCGGCAGCGCGCTGCCACCCGGCTGCTACCCGTCAGCGGTCGGCCGAGCGGTCCAGGAAGCGGCGCAGCCCGTCCCGCACCCCGTCCGTCGGAACGGCGGCGGCGAACGAGGCCGCCTCGACCGCAAGACCCTCGCCGATCGGCAGGTTGATGCCGCGGGTGACGGCCCGCAGGCAGGCGGCCACCGCGGTCGGGGCGTGGCGGGTGATGCGGGCGGCCAGGTCCCGGGCCGCGTCGAGCAGTTCGGCGGCCGGAACGACGGCGTTGACGATGCCCAGCTCGGCGGCCCGGCCGGCGTCGATCGGGTCACCGGTCAGGATCATCTCCAGGGCGCGCTTGCGGCCGACATGTCGCGGCAGCCGCTGCGAGCCTCCGAAGGGCGGCGGGAAGCCGAGCGTGATCTCCGGCTTGGCGAAGCGTGCGTGCTCGGCCGCGACCGCCAGCGGCGCGGCCTCGGTGAGTTCGCAACCACCGCCGTACGCAAGGCCGTTGACGGCGACGACGACCGGCTTGGGGAACTCCTCGATCCGCCGCGTCAGCGCGTGGCCGCGCCGGACGAACTCGCGCAGCGCCCGCTCGGGTCCGCCGGCGATGCTGGCGGCCAGCGACGGGATGTCGGCGCCCGCGCTGAACGCCCGGGCGCCGGCGCCCGTGAGGATGACGGCCCGGACGGTGTCGTCGGCCTCGATGCGGTCGAGCTCGGCGAGCAGCGCGTCGATCGTCGGGTAGTCGAGGGCGTTGAGCTTTTGCTCCCGGTCGATGGTGAGGGTGACGAGGTGCTTCTCGCGTTCCACGTGGACGGTCATGCCGGGTGCTCCCTTGCGCCTGGGTGCGGACGGCATCGAGGCTAGGAACTCCGCTGCAGGACAATCCAGTTATTGTCCTGGATACACCGGGACTGGATACACCTGGGAGGAAGGTGTGGGCATGCGCCCGCCCGCCTACAAGGCCGTCGTCGACGAGTACGCCGCCGCGATCCGCTCCGGCGCGCTCCCGCCCGGCACCCGCCTGCCGACCCACCGGGCGCTGGCCCGCGAGCGGCGGATCGCGCTGGCCACCGCCACCCGCGTCTACGCCGAACTGGCCGCCGCCGGGCTGGTGGTGGGCGAACAGGGCCGCGGCACCTTCGTCCGGGTCCGCTCCGGCTACGACGGGATCGAGCCGTCCCGCGCCCTGCCGGTGCCACGGGTGGCGGACCTGTCGTTCAACCAGCCGCTTGCCCCCGGCCAGGGCGATCGGCTCCGGCAGGCCCTGCGCACGCTCGCGGCCTCAGGCGACGCCGAGGCGCTGCTGCGCCAGCACCCGCCGGGCGGGCACCGGCACGACCGGGCGGTCGTCGCCAACTACCTGCTGGGACGCGGGATCGACACCGCCCCCGACAACGTCCTGCTGACGAGCGGGGCGCAGCAGGCGCTGGACTGCGTGCTGCGCACGCTCACCCGCCCCGGGGACGTGCTGGCCGTGGACGCGATCGGCTACCCGGGGATCAAGCTGCTCGCCGCCGCGCACGGCCTCGACCTGGCGCCGGTACCGGTCACGCCCACCGGCCCGGACCTCGACGCGCTCGACCGGCTCTGCCACGCCCGCCCGGTCCGCGCCGTCTACACCATCCCGACCGTCCACAACCCGCTCGGCTGGGTGCTCGACCTCCGGCAGCGCGAGCGCCTGGCCGCCATCGCCGCCGCCCACGACTGCATGATCGTCGAGGACGGCACGTACGCGTTCCTGGAGCCCTCGCCCCCTCCCCCGCTGCACGCCCTCGCGCCCGAGCGCACCTGCTACGTCGCCGGCCTGTCGAAGAACGTGGCCCCCGGCCTGCGGTTCGGCTTCGCCGTCCTGCCGGGCCGTCACCTGCCGGCGGCCACCAGCAGCCTGCGCGCCGCGGCCTGGGGTGCCCCGGGCCTGGTCACCGCGCTGGCCACCGGCTGGCTGGCCGACGGCACGGTCGCCCGCCTGGAGCGGCAGCGCCGGGAGGACGCCGCCGCCCGGCAGGAGATCGCCCGCGCCGCGCTGGCCGGCCTGGACGTCACGGCGCACCCGTCCTCGTACGTGGTGTGGCTGGCCCTGGAGCCGCACCAGCGCCCCGACCACGTCGCGGCCGTACTCGCCGCCGAGGGGATCCTGATCTCCACCGCCGACGCCTTCACCACCGGCCCGCACAGCCGCCGGGCCGTCCGGCTGGCCCTGGCGACGCCGCCCCGGCACGAGCTGGAGGGCGTCCTACGGCGCCTGCGCACGGCGATCGAGGCCATCCCACCGTGACGCGCTCAGGCCTGGGGCCCGTCTTCAACGGCGGCCCGGACCGCCCGCCCGAACCGGGTGCTCCAGTCGTCGAGCCGCTCGACCAGTTCGGGCGGCCCGACGACGCGGAAGTCCGCGCCGAGCACACCGAGCGCCAGGGTCGGCCAGTCCAGGTTCTCGGCCGTCATCCGGACCCGGCAGCATCCGGCGTCGACCTCCTCGACGATGCTCCACCGGCCGATCCGCTCACGGACGGCCGCGGCCGGGGCGTCCACGACGACCTCGACCCGGTACGGCCGGGGCATGTTGTTGACGCCGGCCCGGACGAACTCGGCGGCGTCGCCGCCGGGCAGCTCGCGCGGCCGGAACCGGGCGCCGCTGCCCTGCGGCGCGCTCAGCCGGTCGAGCCGGAACGAGCGCCAGTCCTGCCGGGTGAGGTCGTAGGCCACCAGGTACCAGCGGCGGTCGAGGGAGACCAGCCGGTGCGGTTCGACGTGCCGCTCGGACTGCCGGCAGTCGGCGGTGGTGTACGAGAAGCGCAGCCGCTCGCCGTCCCGGCAGGCCAGCGCCACCTCCGTCAACCCGTCCGGGTCGACGTTCGCGCCGGCCGGGCCGCGGCCCCACTCGACGGGGACGGTCATCGCCCGCAGCGCCTCCACCCGGCGCCGCAGCCGGGCCGGCATCACCTGCACCACCTTCGCGAGCACCCGCACCGAGGCCTCCGCGATGCCCTCCACCGGGCTCTCCGCGGCGGCCTGCAGGCCCACCGCCAGCGCGACCGCCTCCTCGTCGTCGATCACCAGCGGCGGCAGCGCCGCGCCCGGCGCGAGCTGGTAGCCGCCGTCGACGCCGCGCTGCGCCTCGACCGGATAGCCGAGTTCGCGCAGCCGGTCGATGTCGCGGCGCAGGGTGCGGACCGAAACGCCGAGCCGGTCGGCCAGTTCGCCGCCCGGCCAGTAGCGGTGGGTCTGGAGCAGCGAGAGCAGTCGCAGCGTCCGGGTGCTGGTGTTCGCCATGGCTCCGATTCTCCCCGCGATTCAGGTCGGAAAGTGGCCGCAATGCCTTCTACCGTGGACCTTGTCCGACGGAGCAGGAAGCACACGGAAGGCGACATCGACCATGACCACCAACACCTCGACCACCAACACCCAGGCCGTCACCGGGGAGCGCGCCGACCTGCTGGTGGCGCTGGCCAAGCAGCGGCACTTCCTGCGCTTCACCACCCGCGACCTCACCGACGAGCAGGCCGGACTGCGCACCACCGCCAGCGAGCTGTGCGTGGGCGGCCTGATCAAGCACGTGACCGCGACGGAGCGGGTCTGGGCGACCTTCATCCTCGAAGGCCCGTCGGCGTTCCCCGACTTCACCGCCTTCACCGAGGCCGACTACGCCCGCCGGGCCGACGAGTTCCGGATGCTGCCCGGCGAGACCCTCGCCGGCGTGCTCGCCGAATACGACGAGGTGGCCCGCCGCACCGACGAACTGGTCGCCACCCTCCCCGATCTGAACGCCACCCAGCCGCTCCCCAAGGCCCCCTGGTTCGAGCCCGGCGCTGAGTACTCGGCCCGCCGCGTCCTGCTGCACATCGTCGCCGAGACCGCCCAGCACGCGGGCCACGCCGACATCATCCGCGAGTCCCTGGACGGCGCGAAGAGCATGGGCTGACCCACCCCCGGCCGGACGGGTCCGCAGAAGGTTTACAGCGGGCGCCGACCGCGCCTAGCTGAAAGAACCGGAGCTCCCCGGCCGATCCCGTGGAGCCGGAGCACAATCATGCACACCCCTCGCTCGCCACCGCCCCGACCCGCTTCAACGCCGTCCGAACCGATCGGGCGGCGGGGCCGGCGAGCGAGAGGAGCCACTCAATGACGTACACCATCTCGGGGACCTACCTGGCCGGATGTTCCTACGCCGTGCTCTGCGGATGCGGCGTCGACGCCCAGCCCAGGGACGCGCGCGGCGGCACCACATGCAACGGCGTCGCCGTGTTCCACATCGCCGACGGCAGGCTGGACGACGTCGACCTCTCCGGGGTCGACTTCGCCTTCCACAACCACTTCCCCTCCCACCTCACCGCCGGTGACGCGTGCTTCCGGGGGGTTGTTCCCCCGCTGGCTGTCCGGTCGTCAGGCGGCGACGGGCGCGGTGAGCTCCCGCAGGTCGATGCCACGGTGGAGCGCACGCAGGTCGGCGTGCAGCGTCGACGGCGGCACGGCGAGGACCGTGCAGCGCGCGTGGGTGAGGCAGTAACGGCTCACGGAGCCCTGGAGCAGTCGGCGCACCGCGCCGCGGACGGCGCCTCGCTGCCCGGTGCTGATCACCAGCAGGTCGTCCGGCCGGTCGGCCAGCTGGGTCAGCGTCGGCCCGGCGGCACCGCGCACCACGAGCGGCTTCACCCGCACGCCGACCGGCAGGCCGCCGAACGCCTCGTCCAGCGCGCGCTCCAGGCGCCGGTGGGCGGCCTGCTGCCACTTGCGGAGCAGCGGAGGGCACGGCTGGGTGCGGTAGTTGTTCTCCCCGCCGACCGGGGTCCAGGTGAGCACCGGGATCAGTACGGCGTTCCGTGCGCGGGCCTCGTCCGCCGCGCGGTGCAGTGCCGTAAGGCTGTGCAACGAGCCACTGACTCCGACGATGACGCGCGCGCCGTCCAACATGATCCTTCACTTTCTCGTGTCAAGCCTGCCAGATGGTTGCGAATATAGTTCCATATCTCGCAAACACCTGCAAATCCAAGGTCATAGCCGAGCCTGGCCTTGTATCTCTCGGACGCCGCCCGGTCACTGTCGGCTGCTTCGTCTGCCACCGACAGCGCTCGACCCCCACTGACGCGCCCTCCTGGTCGGTGTGGCAACCACGAGCCATGCCACGGCCGCCCGAGAGTGGCAGGACGCGCGAGGTGAGGAGTGGGCATGGTTGACGCCGGTGACTGCCTGGGGTCGGATCTGCCGGATCCGGCTCGGCCACCGGGACACGCACAGGCAGCCGGGCTCGACCGGCGGCAACTGCTGCGGCTCGCGGCCGCGCCGGTCGCGGCGGCGGCACTCTCGGCATGCACCGGTTCCGGGCAGCCTTCGGGCTCCTCGGCCCCCACGAGCCCCGCGACCGGGTCGGCCTCCCGCACGGGCCCGGCACCCGCCTCCTCCGTCGGGGCCTCCCCGACCACCGCCGGCCCGGCCGACTGGACCGCGCTGGCACATGACGTCGCAGGGACCGTGATCCGGCCGCAGGACAGCCGGTACCAGGACGCCGTCCGCCTGTACCAGCCGCAGTTCGACAACCTGCGCCCCGCCGGCGTCGTCTACCCGGCGAACGCCCAGGACGTGGCCACCTGCCTCGCGTTCGCCCGCAAGTACACCGTCCCCGTCGCGCTGCGCAGCGGCGGGCACAGCTACACGGGCTGGTCCTCGGGCAGCGGACTGATCCTGGACGTCGGAGGGCTGGCGACCGTCAGCGGTTCCGGCGGCTCGGCCACGGTCGGGGCCGGCGCCCGGCTGATCGACGTGTACGCCGAGCTGGCCGCCACGGGCGTGACGGTACCGGCCGGCTCCTGCCCGAGCGTCGGTGTGGCCGGGCTGGCCCTGGGCGGCGGCATCGGCGTCACCTGCCGCGCGTACGGGCTGACCAGCGACAACCTGACCAGCGCGCAGGTGGTGACGGCGGACGGCCTGATCCGGCAGGTGGACGCGACCACGGACGCCGATCTGTTCTGGGCGCTGCGCGGCGGGGGCGGAGGCAACTTCGGCGTGGTGACGTCCTTCGGGTTCCGCACCCACCCGGCGGTGAACTGCGCCTACGGCTTCCTCTCCTGGCCGTGGTCGTCCGCGGCGGCGGTCGTGGCGGCCTGGCAGGCATGGGCGCCGGACGCGCCCGACCAGCTCTGGGCGAACCTGCACCTGGACGCGCAGCCGGACGGGCGGCCGAATCTCACCAGTACGGTCAACTTCCTCGGCTCGCAGGCGGAACTCGCCGACCTGATCGACAAGTTGGCGGTCGCGCCGGCCACCGCCTCGCTGCACTCGGCGCCTTACCTGGACACCATGAAGGCGATGGGCGGAGTCGCGGGCTGGTCGCTGGCGGCCGCCCACCTGCCCGGCAGCCTCCCCGGCCACACCCCCGAGGGCCGGCTGATCCGGGAGTCGTACGCGGCCCGGTCCGACTTCTACGACCGGCCGATCAGCGCGACGGGGATCGCGGCGCTGGTGGCCTCCGTCGAGCGGTACGCCCGGACCGCGCCGCAGGGCGCCGGCGCGTCGGTGGCCTTCGACGCCCTGGCCGGCGCGGTGAACCGGGTGGCGCCCGGGGACACCGCGTTCGTCCACCGCAATGCCCTCTTCATGGCCCAGTACATCGCCAACTACCCGTCCCCCGGCGCCGGTTCGGGCCCCGCGGTGGACCAGTCCCGGGCCTGGCTGCAGGACGTGTGGTCGACCATGCGCCCGTACGCGAGCGGCGAGGCGTACCAGAACTACCCGGACCCGCAACTGGCCGACTGGGCACAGGCGTACTACGGCAGCAACCTGGCACGGCTCCGCCAGGTGAAGCAGACCTACGACCCTGCGGGGCTCTTCCGCTTCCCGCAGGACGTGTCCCGGGCGTGACGGCCGGCTGCCGCCGTACCGGCCCGGATTTCCGTCACCGGCCCACCGCCGACCATCGCGGCCACCGCCAGATGCGCCGTACGCCGTCGGGGTGCACGGTGGACGGGTACGGCCCGCCCCGACAGCGACGGTCCGTACAGCCGCGGTGCGCACCCTGCCGATGCACGCCGCGGCGCCGTCGACGACCGAAGGAGGCGTCTATGCCCACCAGGACGATCCCTCGCCGGGCCCTGGTCCTGACCGCCATCGCCCTCGCCGCCCTGCCGACCGCCGCGCTCACCTCGCCCACGCAGGCGGCCGCCTCCGTGGCCTCCGCCCCGCTGGTGACATCGTCGAGCGCCGCACCGGTCGGCTTCGTGAACCTGCACAGCCGTCCGCTGCCGACCGACCACGCGGCACACAGGTTCACCGTCACCTATCGCAACAACTCGTCGGCGGACCGGACCATCGCACCGCAGATCCTCATCGAGTCACCCGCCAAGGGCCCCTTCCTCGATCCGTCGGACATCAGGCTCGAACGGCTGGGAACCGACGGGCGCTGGCACGTCGTGCCGCTCGCCAGCCAGACCGGCACCCTGTTCACCAGCCTCATCCCGGCGAAGCTCGTCCTCCACAGCCACCACACGCTCACCCAGCACTACCGGATCACGGTCATCAAGGCCGCCCACGGGACGATCGAGCCGCGCATCGCGCTCTACGCGTGACGACGCGAGAACCCTCCGCCGCGCAAGCAGCACCGGCGGCAGCCCCTGGGTCCCCGACGGCACACCCGACGTGATCGGCACCCTCGGCGGCTGTGCGAGGGGCTCTACGCGGGCCTGTAACGTCAGGCCGTCGGCGCCGCCTCCCTGACCCGCCGGGCCACCTCGGTCAGGACGGCGCCCAGGGGCCGACCGACCTTGGCCGCGGCCAGCGCGTCCCCGCGGGTGGCACCTTGGTTGACGATCGCCACGGGCGTACCCGCGCGAGCGGCGTGACGGACGAAACGCAGGCCCGACATGACCGTCAGCGACGAGCCGAGGACCACCAGGGCCTGCCCGGCGTCGACCAGCTCGAAGCAGCGCTCGACGCGGGGCCTGGGCACGCTCTCGCCGAAGAAGACCACGTCGGGCTTGAGGACGCCGCCGCACGCGGCGCAGGGAGCGACCCGGAAGCCGTCCACCAGCTCCTGCGGCAGCTCCGCGTCGCCGTCGGGGTTGACCGGGGCCGGACCGTGCCGGAAGCCGCCGTTCAGCGCCTCCAGGCGCCGGTCCAGCTCCTCGCGCGTGCTGATGCGCCGGCACGCCAGGCAGACCACCCGGTGGAGGCCGCCGTGCAGTTCCACGGCCGTGCGCGTGCCGGCCGCCCGGTGCAGTCCGTCCACGTTCTGGGTGATCACCGCCGACACGTGGCCCGAGCGCCGCAGCTGCTCGACGGCGCGGTGCCCGGCGTTGGGCTCGGCCCGGGCGATCGCGCGCCAGCCGGCGTGGCTGCGCGCCCAGTACCGCCGGCGGGCCGCCTCACTGCCCGTGAACTCCTGGTACGTCATCGGCGAGCCGCGGCGCCGGCTGCCGGTGACGCCCCGGTAGTCGGGGATGCCCGACTCCGTGGACAGGCCGGCTCCGCTGAGCACCACGACGCCCCGCCCGGCCAGCAGCCGCACGAGCGTCTCCAGGCCGGCCGCATCGGCTGCCGTGCCGTCGTCGAGCGTCGCGGGCGCACCCATGCGGTCAGCCTAGGACGCCGGGCCGGGTGACCGCGAGGACGGCCATGTCGTCGTCCCGGGGCCCGCCGGTCCAGTCCGCGACGTCCTGGACCAGGGCGTCCACCGCCTCCTGCGGTCCCGCGAACGGGCCCAGCGGCGCCAGCCCCACCACGGGGTCGTAGAACCGCCCGTCACCGTCCCGGGCCTCGGTCACGCCGTCGGTGACCAGCAGCAGCGTGTGCCCGGCCGGGAACGGCCACCGGTCCGGCGCGGGCCGGTCCGGGCCCAGGGCGCCCATGCCGAGCGGCAGCCCGGGGTCGGTGGCGTCCAGCCGCCGCACGCCGCCCGCCCCGTCCAGGAGGTACGGCCCGGGGTGGCCGCAGCTGAGGGCGTGCAGGCCGTCCTGCCCGGGCGTGAACTCCACCAGGAGCGCCGTGATGAAGCTCTCCATCCGCAGCTCCTCCTCGCGGTACGCGCTCTCGCGGACCAGCGCCTGTTCCAGGGCGTCGGCGAGCCCGAGCAGGTCCGCCACGCGCGAGGCGTTCTCCCGGAACGCCCCGAGCAGCACCGACACCGCCGCCACCGCCGGCAGGCCCTTGCCCCGCACGTCCGCGATCAGCACCCGCACCCCGTACGGGGTCTCCTGCAGGGCGTAGGCGTCGCCGCCGATCAGAGCCTCGGTCTGGGCGGCCCGGTAGCAGGCGGCCACCGACAGCCGTCCGGCCCGGGGCGGCGGCGCGGGCAGCACGGCCCGCTGGGCGGCCTCCGCGACCGAGCGCACCGCCGCCAGCCGCCGCCCGTGGCGGGCGATGACCCGGTTGAGCCAGACGCCGAGCAGCGCGGCGAACAGGGTGTTCACGAGCTCCAGGTAGCCGTCCTTGGTACCGATCGTGCCGTCGCGCGCGGACAGCACGAGGATGCCCACCACGCTGGCGGCCCCGACCGCGACGGTGTCCCGCAGCGACAGCAGCGCACCCGCCAGCACGGAAGCGGCCGCCAGCATCGGATCGCCCCAGTAGTCGACGATGTCCAGGGCGTTCCACAGCAGCCCGCCGGCGATCAGCAGCCACGGCGCGACCCGCAGATAGCGCGGCCACTGGGCGGACATCGGTGCCATCGGCGCCACCCGCCTTCCTGCTCGCGGAGGCGGTCCTTCCGATCGTAGGCACGATCAGTCCGGTGAGGTCGACCAGCGTGCGACCGGAACATCGCCTGCAGGGCTCCTTCCGGGCCGGTCCCTACCGGAGGTGCCGGGCGAGGAACGGCGCGGAGCCCTCCAGCTCGAAGTCGGGCACGTCCATGTGTCCCCCGGGGTTCGCGTGCAGGGTCTTCTCCCGGGAGGCGAGAGCGTCGAACAGGGCGAGGCCGGCCTCGCGCGGGACCAGTTCGTCCCGCTGCAAGAGGAACTCGACGAGTAGGCACTTTCGGCCACGGCTGACCGGCGCGGCCTCAGCGGAGGACCGGCTCCCGGGTGGGCTGCGCCGCCGGGCGACGGCAGCGGAGGCGGCGGGTGAGGACGACCGCGAGGCCGGCGAGGGCGGCGAGGACGTGGCCCGCGGCGGCCACCTCGCCGTCGGCGAGGCCGGCGAGCAGGTCGGGGGCGGCCGCCCCGAGCAGCAGCAGCCAGACGGCACGCCACCATAGCGGCCGGGCGCAGCCGATGGCCACGACCATGGCGGCGACCACGACGAAGGACGGGCCGGTGTCCAACTCGTAGGCGGCGTACGGCAGCAGGGTCCCGTCCTGGATGCGCCACCAGACCATCGCCTCCGTCACGGCGGTCACGCCGATGTACACCAGCGCCAGCACCAGCACCGCACGCCGGGCACCGAGGGCCGACACCACCGCGAACGCGGACAGCGCGAGCAGGGGCCACACCCACCCCGAGCCCTGCGGGACGAACGCGGAGGCCACCAGCGCGCTTGCCCTCCAGTTGGTCGAGGGTCCTATCGTCCCCGGCCATGATCACTGCCGACTCCACCTCCTCCCCATCGGCCCGCCTGCCCCGGAGCTACCTGATCTGGCTGGCGGGCAGCCGGGCCTCGCTGCTGGGCGATGCCGCCCTCTACTTCGCTCTCGGGTGGGCGGCGAGCGTCCACGGCGGACGGGCCGGCGCCCTGGTCCTGACGGCGATCACGCTCCCCCGCACCGCCCTCCTGCTGGTCGGCGGCGCCGTCGCCGACCGGTTCGGCGTGCGCCGGGTGCTGCTCGCGGGTGACGCCGTGATGCTCACCGCGACGCTGCTGCTCGCCCTGGCCGGACACGGGCCTGAGCGCTCACCGTGGCTCCTCGTCGCGGTGGCCGCGCTGATCGGCACGGTCGACGCGTTCTACCTGCCCGCCGGCGGGGCGATGCCTCGCCTGCTGGTCGGCAGGGACCTGCTGCCCCGCGCGCTCGCCGCGCAGCAGGCCGGCTCCCAGGTCACCACCCTCCTCGGCGCCCCGCTGGGCGCACTGCTGGTGACCGCCGCCGGGTTGAGCGGCGCCGCACTCCTCGACGCGGTGACCTTCGGCCTCGTCCTGGTCGTCCTCGTCCGGCTGCGCCCGGCCGTCGACGCAGTGGCACCGCCCGCACCGACCGCGCCCCAGCGCCTGACCACCGCCGTCGCGGACGGCCTGCGGCTCGCCGCCCGCGACCGGACGCTCCGCCCGGCCCTGCTGCTGACCTCCGCGGCCGCGGCGAGCCTGCTGCCGGTCGTGTCCCTGGTCAGCCCGCTGCTGGCGCGGCAGCGCGGCTGGGGCGCACAGGCGGCGGGCCTGGTCGCCGGCGGGCAGAGCGCCGCCGTCATCGCGGTGTCGCTGCTGATCGCACGCCAGGGGCAGCTGCGCCGCCCGGGCGTGGCCGCGTGCCTGGGGCTGTGCGTCGCGGCGGCGGGCATCGCAGGGCTCGCGGCCGTCCGGAACGCGACGACGGCGGTGGCCGCCGGAGCCGTCCTCGGCCTCGGCTCGGGGATGTTCGCCGCCCATGTCGGGCCGCTCGTCCTCGGCCGTGCCCCGGAAACGCACCTGGCCCGCGTGCAGTCCGTCCTGACGCTCGTCCAGAGCTCGGCGCTCGTCGCCGCCAACACCGTCCTCGGCTCGCTCGCCGAGGCGCGCGGCGCGGCCGTGGCAGCGGCCGCCTGCGCGGCCGCCGCCGTCGTCGGCGGCCTCGCCGGTCTGGCCTCCCCCGCCCTGCGCGAGGCCGCACGCGGCTGAGCCGCCCGATCGCCCACGACGGCGGATCGTCAGATGCCGACGGCGTCGGCCCAGAAGAGGAAGATGCTCTGCAGCGCACCCGGGGCACCGGCCCCGAAGGCCACCACCATGGCCTGGCCCACCGCGACATCGGTGGCGTCGACACCGTGCGACCAGGTCACCCGGGCGTCGAGGCCGGGAATCGTGCGGAACGGGGAGTACGAGCGCAGGCTGCCGCGGGCCTGGGCGATGACCTGCCCGTTGCGCCGGAGTTCGGCCCGGCACAGCGCGGTCGGCCTCAGCTCGTAGCCGCGATCGCCCACCAGGGCCGTGCGGGTGCGCGCCTTCCGGCGCGGGTCCCAGCCCGTGCTGGCCCGGTTCGTGGGCACCTGGAATCCGTTGATGGTCAGGCGACCGTGGTCACGGCCGGGCAGCATCGTGACGGCCGGGATCCCCGCCCCGTGCACGCGCGCGACGACCGAGGGCCAGCGGTCGTAGTCGATCCGTATCGGCCCGAAGGGGCTGTCGGCCACGCGCTGTTGCGACAGGTGGACCTTGCGACGCTTCATCGGCTGGGACATGCCCGATCGACTCCTGGGTGCCGGGGATCAGCCCGATCTCCTGCACAGCGGGCCGGGTACGGCCGATGAGCCTACAGATCGTTCACCGCCCGGTCGGAGGCGACCCTGGACGTGCGCCGGCGTCAGCCCCGCCCGACGAAGGTGAACCCGGCCTCGTCCACGGCGCTTCGGACCACGTCGTCGTCGAGCGGCTGCGCGGAAGCGACGGTGACGTGGCCGGTCGAAGCGTCGGCGGTGACCTCGGTGACGCCGGGGAGGACGGACAGCCCCGCGCTGACCGTCTTCTCGCAGTGGCCACAGCTCATGCCGGCGACGGTGAGGACGGTGGTGATGGACATCGCGGTGCCTCCGGTGAAGGACGTGGGAGACCGGCTCCGCAGCCGGTGATCGACGCCGTCAACGACAGCGGAAACCCGCCGCGAGTCCCAGGGACACGCCACGGGGTTGGCACCTTTGAGTGGTTCCGGGAACCGATCAGGCCTCACGCCCGACGCGGGCACGAAGCGCCGCACCACCCGCGCCGCAGCACCTACGACTTCACGGTGCACGGCGCTCAGTGGCCGGTGGAGGGCGACTCCGCCGAGGCGTGCAGCAGCAGGTCACGCAGTGCCATGGCGGTGTCCGACGGCTCGGTGGGCGTGAGGACGACCTGGTCGACGGTGGTCGAAGGGCCGGTGAGGGGGATGATGCGCAGACCAGGTGGCTGGTGGTCGAGTGCGGATTCGACGGTGATGCCGATGCCCGTTCCCGCGGCGACATGAGCGGCGATGGCGTGCACGCTGTCGGCGGTTCTGATGATGCGCAGGTCGGCTCCGCCGATCCGGAAGGCGGACAGGAGGCGGTCACAGAGACCGCTGTTGATCTGGTGGGGCCAGGTGAGCAGGTCCGTGGTGGACAGCTCGGACGCGCTCAACTCGGCCTGCCCGGCGAGGGGGTGGGCCGCGGGTACGAGCGCCATGAACCTCTCGGTGGACAGCACCCTCGCGACTACGCCGGTGACGTCGCCGGTCGCCCAGCCGATGCCCAGCCCGATCGTCTCCGCCCGCAGGGCGGTCAGCTGGGCGGTGGTCGGCATGGACTCCGGCACGATCGTCACGTCGGGGAAACGGTCGCGCAGTCGCGGCAGGCAGCGCAACAGCAGCTGGTGGCCGGTGTATTCGGCGTGGGCGACGACGAGGGTGGTGCGGGCCTTGTCGCCGGCGGCCAGGGAGCGCCCGCGCCGCTGGAAACGGCGCAGCTGGGCCAGGGTGGCGTGGGCGTCGGGCAGCAGTGCTTCGCCGAGTTCGGTCAGTGAGACCCGGCGGCTGGTGCGGTGGAACAGCCGTCCGCCCAGGGTGTTCTCCAGCCGCCTGACGGCGTCACTGACGGTGGGCTGCCCGCGGTGCAGCCGCGCGGCCGCGCGGCCGAAGTGGAGTTCTTCCGCGACCGCGACGAATGCTTCCAGTTCCATCCTGTCCACGGGGTCAGGCTAGCGCGATCGATCGGTGTGGCCGATCGCTGTGTGCCGGAGTTCGGCGTTGATGCCGCGCCGTGCGCAGGTTGTGATGGTTGGGCAGGCAGGGCCCACGACCGGAAAGGCAGGGCCCACGACCGGAAGTGGTGAAGAGTCATGGCAGTCAATGACGTTGATCGTGAGCACGATGCCCCGGTGGTCATGGTGACGGTGGTCTACCACTCGGTGCACGGACACACCCGGGTCCTGGCCGAGCACCTCGCCGACGGGGCTCGGCTGGTGGCGGGCGCGCGGGTGCATCTCGTCGAGATCCGGCCCGAGGACGTCAGCGCGGGCCGTTGGCACGACGCGGAGGTGCTGGCGCTGCTCGACCGCTCCGACGCGATCGTCTTCGGCTGCCCGACCCTGATGGGCAGCGTGTCGGCGGTGTTCAAGGCGTTCATGGAGGCGGCGTTCACGCCGTTCACGACGCAGGCCTGGAAGGACAAGCTGGCCGGCGCGTTCACCATGTCCGCTTCGCAGAGCGGCGACAAGCTGACGGTCCTGGAGCAACTGGCCGTCTTCGGCGCCCAGATGGGCATGCAGTGGATCGGCGTCGGCGACATGCCGGGCAACAACTGGAGCGGCGGCACCCGCGACGACGTGAACCGGCTGGGCTCGTGGCTGGGTCTGATGAGCCAGAGCCACGCCGACCAGGGGCCGGAGCAGGCCGGCTCCCCCGGCGACCTGATCACCGCGGAGCGCTACGGCGAGCGGATCGCCCGCCTGGCCCAGCGTTGGGTCAACGCCGTGCCGTACGAGACGCCCCGGATGACCGAGCACGAGGCCCGTGCCCTGTCGGCCTCCCTCAGGAGGACGGACGACACGCCGGCAGCGCTGACCGGCGCCTGACGTCGCGGCTCGCCCCGCACCGGCGTGGGGGCGCCCAGCGCCTGACGTCGCAGCTCACCTGACGGCACTGCGCCCCGGCAGACCTGAAGAGGTCTGCCGGGGCGCAGTGGTCCACGTCCCCGCTCCCCGGCCGCGGGCCGGGCGCGAGGGATCAGACGACGGTGAACTGGTCCGCCGGGCTGTTGACGGCGCTGGTCCCACCGGGGGTGATGGCCTGGACGTCGTAGGTGCCGGCCACCAGCACCGGCACGGTGGCGCGGGCCTGGGTGCCCGAGATGCTCGTGAAGTCGAGCGCCTCGACCGCGGTGCCCCCGCCGACCGGCGTGAAGGTCACGCCCGTCACATCGACCAGGTTGGTGCCGGTGATGGTGATGGTGCTCCCGGCCAGACCCGTGCCGGGGACGACAGCGGTGACCGTCGGGGCGTCGTAGAAGGTGTACTGCGAGGTCGCGCCGGCGGGAACGCTGCCCCCTCCGGCGGTGGTGATGGTGACGTTGACCGTGTCGGTGCTGCCGGTGAACGTCCCGTGAACGGGAGTGGTGACCGAGAGCTGGTTGTCCGACACGACGGTCAGCCCGGTGCCCGCACCGGCGGCCCCGAAGGTGACGCCGGTCGCGGTCAGCAGACCGGACCCGTAGATGGTGACCGTGCTGGCCGCTGCCGGCCCGGTGGTCGGGTCGACGGGCCCGCAGCTCGGCGGGCCGATGTAGAAGAACGACAGGCTGTTGCTGACGACACCGGCGGTCGTCACGGTGACCGGCGTCTGACCGGCGCAGGTCGGCGGGATGACGCAGGCCACCGAGGTGGCGGTGACGCTGGTCGGGACCACCGACTTCGACCCGAAGGTCACCTTGGTGGTGCCGGTGAGACCGGTGCCGGTGAGGGTGAGGCTCACCCCGCTGTGGCTCTGGGTCGGAGAGAGCGACGTCAGGACGGGTGCCATGGCGAATCTCCTTCGCGTAGGAGGCTTTCCGGGGGATTCCCCCGGCGTGGCGGATCAGCAGGTGCGCGGATTCGGTTCCCCTTTTCTCCGCGAAGTGGAGCCGACCCGGGGATTCTTCCACGACCAACCTTCCGCGAGTTTCACGATAAACCGCACTCGCACTCAAATGCAATAGCTCGGACGGAAACTGATGCAGCTACCGGGGGAATCGATAGAGCGCAGCGAAATCCCATGCGCGGGAGCACGCGCCACCGGAGCGAATTCCCCGTCAGGCGCCCTCAATTGCGCCACGGAAAAGTCGACAGACCAGGGCCTGGCCCAGCTCGGAACACCACCTACGGGAAATCGATAAATGACACCCGAAAATGCCGACATTCCAGCCGGAAACTTCGAGATGCCATGTGACACAAAACCACCCGCGCCGAGTGGGATTCACAGGGTGCCAAAAGGGTCCGTGCGAGCGCCCCGATCGGGGCGCTCGCACGGACCCTTGTCCCGCAGCCACGGCCGGCGGGGCCGGCCGTGGCCGTCCTGACCAGGACCCTAGATGGCGGGTGCCGCGACGCGGGTGTAGACGACCGGGTCGCTGATGCCGCCGGGGCCGGTCACCGTGACGTCGACCGCTCCGGCCGCGCCCCCGGGGACGGTGGCGACGATCCGGGTGTCGGAGAGCACCGTGAAATCGGCCGGCGTGCCACCGAAGTCGACACTGGTGATCGTGCCGAGGTCGCTCCCCTCCAGCGTGACGGAGTTGCCTCCGGCGGCCGGCCCGCTGTCGGGCACCACCGCTTCGAGCGACGGCACCGGCAGGTAGGTGTACGGGACCCCGTTGCTGGTGCCGCCGATGGTGTGCAACGTGATCTCCACCGTCCCGGAGCCGGCGGGAGCCACCGCCGTCACCACGTTGTCGTTGACGAGCGTGAACGAACTCGCCGACACCACACCGAACTTCACCGAGAACACGGTGAGCAGGTTGCTGCCGGTCAGCGTCACCGTGTTCCCCCCTTCGACGGGGCCCACGTCCGGCACCGCGTCGCTGAGGAAGGGCACGTCGATGTGGTAGTAGAAGACGGTCGGGGAGCTGGTGCCCCCGGAGCTGGTGACGGTGACGGGGACCGGTCCGGCGACCCCGGGGGGAACGGTCGCCGTGATCTGGGTGCCCGACACGACGGTGAACGAGCTCGCCGGGGAGGCACCGAAGGACACCGAGCTGACGGTGGCGAAGTTGCTGCCCGTCAGCGTCACCGTGTCCCCCCCACCTACGGGACCCTGGTTCGGCACCACGCTGGTGACCACCGGCGCCGCGACACGGGTGTAGGTGACGGGGTCGCTGGTGCCGCCGGGGCCGGTCGCCGTGACCGCGACCGGTCCGGCCGCGCCCGCGGGGGCGGTGGCGGTGATCCGGGTGTCGGAGAGGACCGTGAAGCTGGTCGGCGTGCCACCGAAGTCGACACTGGTGACCGTGGTGAGGTCGGTCCCCTCCAGGGTGACGGAGTTGCCTCCGGCGGCCGGCCCGTGGTCGGGCAGCAGCCCTCCGAGCACCGGCGCCGGCAGGTAGGTGTACGGGACCCCGTTGCTGGTGCCGCCGATGGTGTGCAACGTGATCGGCACCGTGCCGGAGCCGGCCGGCGCCACCGCCGTCACCACGTTGTCGGAGACGAGGGTGAAGGAACTCGCCGACACCGCACCGAACTTCACCGAGAACACGGTGAGCAGGTTGCTGCCGGTCAGCGTCACCGTGTTCCCCCCGGCGACGGGGCCCACGTCCGGCACCGCGTCACTGAGGACGGGAAGGCCGATGTAGTAGTAGGGGGTCGGGGAGCTGGTGCCCCCGGAGCTGGTGACGGTGACGGGGACCGGTCCGGCGACGCCCGGGGGAACGGTCGCCGTGATCTGGGTGCCCGACACGACGGTGAACGAGCTCGCCGCGGTGGTGCCGAACCTCACCGAGCTGACGGTGGCGAAGTTGCTGCCCGTCAGCGTCACCGTGTTCCCCCCACCGACGGGACCCTGGTTCGGCACCACGCTGGTGACCACCGGCGCCGGCACGTACGTGTACGAGAGCCCGTTGCTGGTACCGCCGGGGGACGCCACCGTGATCGGTACGGTGCCGGCGCCGGCCGGCGCCGACACGGTGACGACGGTGTCGCTGAGCACCGTGAACGAGCTCGCCGCGGTGGTGCCGAACTTCACCGAGCTGACGGTGGTGAGGCTGGTGCCGTTCAGCGTCACCGTGTTCCCCCCGCCGAGGGGGCCCTGGTTCGGCGCCGCGCTGGTGAGCACCGGCACCGGGACGTAGGTGTACGCGACGCCGTTGCTCGGTCCGCTGGAGTTCGTCACCGTCACCTGGACGGTGCCGGCGCCGGCCGGCGCGACGGCGATGATGGTCGTGTCGGAGATGACGGTGAACGAGGTGGCGGCCGCCGTGTCGAACTTCACAGAGGTGGCACCGACGAAACGGGCACCGGTGAGCGTCACCGACGTGCCACCGGAGGTCGGGCCCTGGTTGGGACTGACGGAGCACAAGGTAGGGGCGGGCACTGCGATCTCCTTATCGGTGGGCCGAACGGCAGGGACTGAGGCCCCGGAAGGTTCAGTGGTGCCCGCCGGGGCAGGGGCGGGATCGGGCGCCCCTGCCCCGGCGGGTGCTGGGCCACGGCCGGGCGGCCGTGGGCTGCGGGCAGGGATCAGATGCCGGGCCCGGCCACGTACGTGAAGCCGCCCACCGCGGTGGCGCTGCCACCGTCCGTGGTGACCACGACGTCGGCGGCCCCGGCCGTACCGGGCGGGGTCGTGACGGACAGCGTGGTGGAGCTGATGGCGGCGAACGGGGCGCTGGCGCCGCCGATCGTCACCGACTCCGTCGTGGTGAGGCCGGTACCGGTGATGGTCACGGACGTTCCGCCGGAGGTCGGTCCGCTGCTGGGGGTGACGCTCGAGATGGTGGGGGCGTCGATGTAGGTGTAGGAGAGCCCGTCGGCGACGCCGCCGGCGGTGGTCAGGCTCACGGCCACCGACCCGGCCGCCGTGCCCGCGGGCACGGTGACGCTGATCAGGCTGTCGGAGATCACCGTCGGCGTCGCCGAGTTGGCTCCGAACGACACGCTGCTGGCGGTGGCCAGACCGGTGCCGCTGATGGTGACGGTGTTCCCGCCGCCGGTCGGTCCGCTGGTGACACTCAGCGAGGCCGCGAACGGCGCCCCGATGTAGAAGAAGTTCAGCGGGTTGCTCGTCCCGCCCACGGTGGTCACGTCCACGCCCACGACGCCGGCACCCGACGGGGAGGTCACGGTGACCGAGGTGGGCGTGTTGGCGGTGATGGTGGCCAGCTTGCTGCCGAAGTGAACGGCGGTCGCGCCGGCGAGGTTGACGCCGGTGATCGTCACGGTGGTTCCGCCACCGGTCGATCCCTGGTTCGGGGAGATGGGCATGTGGTCTGTTCCCTTCCGCTGACTGTTGGGCGGCGAGTCGATCGCCTCCGGCGAGAGCCGGCTTTCGCTCGGGCACCGACCGATGCGCTCGGGGCGAATCGGTTGGCGCACGGACAAGTAGTCCTTTCGGGCGAGATCGACCGCAATGGAATTGACGTAAAGTCACCCATCCAGCCGAGCGCCACATCCTTGCTTCGCTCGGGGGATCTGTGATAAGCGCCGCATGTCACGCTCCCCGGAAAGGCACACACGTCCAACCGCCTCGAACGTGCGGGAAATGAGCGAGATCCGTGTCGTAGCCGATGAAACTACGCCATCCGGATGACAACCGATCGCCATATCACCTCACTGCGGGGTGTCTTGCCGAAAGTTCGCGCCGAAACCGCAGGCTCTTGTCATGACGACCTTGAGCGACATGGCGCCGGAACGGCGCCGATCGGCCAGGAATCGAACGCGGATCGTCGCCGCGCTTCTCTCGGCGGCGGCACCCCTGGCCCTGTCCGGGGTGGCGTGGGCGGCCACCTCCGTCTTCTCGTCCCCGGTTGACTACACGACCGCCAACACGCCACGTTCCGTGGTGGTGGGCGACTTCAACGGCGACGGGCGCTCCGACCTCGCGGTGGCCGACTTCGGCAGCAACACCGTGTCGGTGCTGCTGGGCAACGGCGACGGCACCTTCGGCGCGAGGACCGACTACGCCACCGGAACCGGCCCCCTGGCGGTGGCGACGGGCGATTTCAACGGGGACGGCCGCCTGGACCTCGCCGTCGCCAACATCGTCAGCAACACGGTGTCGGTGTTGCTGGGCAACGGTGACGGCACCTTCGGCGCCAAAACCGACTTCCCCACCGGGGCCAATCCGTCGGCTGTGGCAATCGGTGATTTCAACGGAGACGGCCGCCTGGACCTCGCGGTGACGAACGCGTCGGCGGCCACGGTGTCGGTGTTGCTGGGCAACGGTGACGGCACGTTCGGCGCGAAGACCGATTTCCCCACCGGCGCGAATCCGTCGGCCGTGGCAATCGGTGATTTCAACGGAGACGGCCGCCTGGACCTCGCCGTCACCAACGCCACCGCGAACACCGTGTCCGTCCTGCTCGGCAACGGCAACGGCACCTTCGGCCCCAAAACCGACTTCCCCACCGGGACCAACCCGTCGGCCGTGGCAATCGGTGATTTCAACGGAGACGGCCGCCTGGACCTCGCCATCACCAACGCCACCGCGAACACCGTGTCCGTCCTGCTCGGCAACGGCAACGGCACCTTCGGCCCAAAGACCGACTACGCCACCGGAACAGCCGCCTACGCCCTGACGGTCGGCGACTTCGACGGCGACGGCCGCCAGGACCTGGTCACCGCCAATGCCGGCGACAGCACCGTCTCCCTGCTCACGGGCAACGGTGACGGCACGTTCGCCGCGAAGACCGACTACCCCACGGGGACCACCCCGTTCGCGATCGCGGCGGGCCACTTCACCGGCTTCGGCCGCCTGGACCTCGCCACCGCCAACACCGGCAGCAACACCGTGTCGGTGTTGCTGAACACCACCCGGCGGCCGGCGATCACCAGCTCCGCGAGCGCGACCTTCGTGGTCGGACAGCTCGGCACCTTCACCGTCACCGCGACGGGTGTTCCGACGCCTGCCATCCTCCAGTCCGGCCCGCTCCCGGGCGGGGTGGGCTTCACCGACAACGGGAACGGCACCGCCACCCTGTCGGGCACACCGCAGCCTGGCACCGCCGGCGTCTACGACCTGGCCTTCACCGCGCAGAACAGCTCGGGCCAGCCCGCCACCCAGGCCTTCAGGCTCACCGTCGACCCGGCGCCGACCCCGACCCCGAGCCCGAGTCCGAGCCCGTCGTACGTCCCGCGCCCGAGCTACTCCCACGGTCCGGGGGCGGCGCCGTCGCAGCCCCACTACCCGGATCACCCGGGCAAGCAGCTGGCCGAGACGGGCAGGCCACGACTGCTGCCCGTGGCGATCCTCGCCGGCGCGACGACGGTCGTCGGTGCGGCGCTCCTCGGCGGAGCCCGGCTTCGCCGCCGCAAGCACTGAGCCTGCCGTTCACGTGCGCCACGAGCGCAGGTCGGACGGATGAGAGCGCACGGCCCGCCGGATGGATCCGGCGGGCCGTGCGCGGCTTATCGATGACAGGAGGGGCAGGCTACGGCCGCCGGGTCACTTGTGCGGGATCGGGACCGACGCCACCAACTGCTGTTGCAGGTGGCCCGGGTTGGTGCCGTCGTCGTAGGTGCTGACGGACGTCGTGTAGTCGGTCGAGCCGCCGGTCGTGTTGCCGAAGTAGTCGCCGATGAAGGTCGCCGAGTCCTCGACGGGAGCGTCGAGCTGGGGGTCGAAGGAGTGGGCGCTGAGGCGGATGTTGTGGCCGAGCGGCGCCAGGGCCGGGTCGTAGAACTGGATGCTCGTGTTCACGCAGTAGTTGGCGGCGCCGTACGGTGCGCCGGGGTGCTTGGGGTTGGCGGTGTCGAGGGCGAGACCGGCCGCCGTCGCCTCGGGGGTGCCGGCGGCGGGGCAGGTCAGGCGGCGGTCGTAGAAGGCGACGCTGACGGTGCCGCCGGCGGCTGTCGTCAGGTTCGGCTGGAACTCGTCGACGGGCGCGGCGTTGTCGTTGACCAGGATGGGCGTGCTCCAGCTGGCGCCGTCGTCGTAGGAGGCGGTGAGGAGGACGTTGACGACGCCCGTGCTGTAGTCGTCGTACGCGACGTAGAGCGGGTAGTGGCCGGCGACGGGCTGGCTGCCGAGGGTGAAGGTGTCCTCGATGCCGTCGCGGAAGGTGGTGTTGGCGTACTCTCCGGGCGGCGGGGTGATGCCACCTTGGACCGTGGAGACCGTGGACCAGGTCCTACCGCCGTCGCGCGAGGCGTCCAGGAAGATGCTGTCGCAGCAGAAGCGGTGCGCCGGGTCGGAGTTGGTGAGGGTGGTGTACACCGTCCCGTCGGGGGCGACGTGCGGCAGCAGGTAGGTGGCGCCCTGCGGGGTGCTGGGCGGTTCGGGGAGCGCCTGCGGCTTCGACCAGTCGGTGTGGGTGCCGTCGGGGTGCGCGTCGGCGTACGAGACGTACGGCACGGCGGTCTTGTCGTGGAAGTCCACCCACATCGCGTAGATGCGGTTCAGGTGCGGACTGGCCGGGTTGGTGTCGATGGCGATCCACTGCTTGTCCGGGCCGTTGCCGATGCTGTCGTAGGTCGCGACGTAGTCGGGGTGGCCCGCGTGGCCGGTGAGCCACTGGGTGGCGGTGGTCGAGCCGTGCGGGCGGACGGAGACCGAGATGGCCTGCGAGGGGACGGCCGGGTTGGCCTCCCGCACGGTGCCGACGTTGAAGTTGTGCGAGCCGTCGGCGTTGTAGAAGAACTGGTAGGGCAGCAGCAGCGAGTAGTAGTTGCCCCAGGTGTCGAAGGCGCCGACCGGGTCGGTGTTGTCGGTCCAGCCCTCGTAGCCGGGGATGTGGCCCTGGACCGGCCAGCTGTGCCCGCCGTCGAAGGACTCGTAGAAGCCGAGCAGGTGGTTGTAGCCCTCCGGGCTGACCACCCACTTCGAGGCGCCGATGAGGTGGTCGGGGTTGGTCGGGTCCACCCGTAGGTCCGACTCCGAGTGCCCCTTGACCAGCATCGGGGTGGCCGCCGGGTACCCCGGATTGCTGCCGGCCTGGGTGGCGTACGGGCCCGCGGCGCCGGTGTCCTCACCGGTCGTGGCGCCCGAGGCCGGGCAGGGCGTCATGCCGCTGTAACCCTCGGCCGGGCCGCTGTTGGCGGTGTAGGGCACCTCGGGGCGGTAGCAGCTCGTCCGGGCGGCGGTGGCGAGCACGTTGGTGACACGGTTGGCGGCCTGGCTGGCGGCGTAGGCGCTGTCGCTCTGGGTGCCCTGCGGGAGAGCCGGGCCGGTTGCGGCGGCGGACGAGGAGGACGGGGTGACGAGGGAGAGCCCGAGCAGGGCCGGCCCGAGCAGCATGGCAAGTCTTCTGGTGCGCAAGGGTGGTGGTCCTCCCGAGGGTGTCGGAAACTGACGACTCGTCCGATCTTGACGCGGCCGATTCGGCGTGATGACGGTAGGTGACCGCGGTCACGTCAACAAGGCCGCCTGCGCGAACTTGACGCGCCGTTTACCGCACCCCGGGCAGCCCTTTCCCCGCGACACCCCGGCCGCCGTCGGCGAACTCCGAGGCCGGAGCACCCCGACGGCACCCGACCGCCGACCGCTCGTTCGCCCGGTCCAGACCAAGCCCGGGACCTCGGAGGTCGCCGCCCAGTGGATGAGCAACTCGTGGTCGCCGACGGGGATCACGGTCCTGCGGCGATCTCCAGGACGGACGGCGACGGGTCGGGTGAGGAGGCCGCGCTGCCCCTTCAGGCCGTTTCCGGTGGCGGCGCACTCCTCGCCGTCATCGCGCGGAGATCGCGGAGTCGAGCGAGGCGGCGAAGGCGGCGGCGTCGGTCTCGTCGCCGAAGTGGTGGATCACGTGCTCGCGGACGTGTTCCTGCTGGGCGCGGGTGAAGGCCGCGCAGGCGTCGTGGATGACATGAGCGGTGTAGCCGCGGTCGTGGGCCTCGCGCAGGGTGGATTCGACGCACACGTGGGTGGCGAAGCCCGCCAGGTACAGGTCGGTGACGCCGAGGCGGCGCAGGATCAGGTCGAAGTCGGAGGATCCGGCGAAGGCGCTGGCGCCGGCGCGGCCGCGCACGATCGGTTCGCCGGGGGCGGGCCGGAAGGCTTCGGCGAACTCGACGCCGGTGCTGCCCTGGATCCAGGTGCCGGCCTTGGGGATCGCCGCGCGCAGGCCGAGCCGCGCCGGCGTCCAGCTCTCCAGCTCGGGTGCGCCGGGGGTGAGGACCAGCGGCACGTGCACGACGGGGACGCCGTGCGCGCGGGCCACGGCCAGGGCGGCGGCTGCGCCGTCTACGGCGGTGTCGAGCATGCCCCGGTCCTCGACGAGGTGGTTGAGGCGGCCGTGCTCGGGGTCGAGCCACTCGCGCTGGAACTCGATCAGGACGAGGGCGGCGTTCGGGCGTGCGGACATGACCGTCATGGTCAGGCTCCTTGTCCGGGAGTATTTCCAACTGACGAGTTGGACACTAGCGTGAGCAGGTCCAATTTCCAACCTGCTAGTTGGAAATTGGGCTGGAGGTCGGTCAGAGCGCGAGCCTGCGCACCATGTCCACGACGGCGGCGCGCCGGGCGGCCGGATCCTCGTCGACCGTCCCACCGGTGATCATCCGGGCGAGCTGCGGCACGGCGAACTGCCAGCCGGCCAGCGCCACGACCGCGTACAGCAGCTCCTTGGGCGGGAGCGAATCCGCGGCCTGCGCGGACCCCGCTTCCGTTCGGCGCGCGCGGGAGGCGGCGGCGACCTTCTCGGCGTAGTAGGCGGCCCGCCGCTCCTCACCGGCGACCGGAGCTGTGGCATCGCCATACAGGGCCTCCCACTGCAAAAGGCGCAGGAGGTGCGGATGGGCGAGGTGGTAGTCGAACACCCGGCCCGCATACTCCGGAAGGTCCACCGGCCGCCCGTCCGCCTCCTCCATCGGCACGGCGGCGGCGAGCTGTTCCAGCTCGCGCTGGACCACTGCGTCGAACAGCTGCCGCTTACCGCCGAAGTAGGGGTAGATCCGCTCCTTGTTGACGCCGGCAGCGGCCGCGATGCGGTCGATCCGCCCACCCTCGGGCCCGTGCGCGGCAAACTCGTCCACAGCCGCTTCGAGCAGCAGCCTCTTGGTCTTCGCAGTGTCCCATGCCATGCCCCCAGCATACGAAGCAGCCAACCCGCCAGTTGGCAATCGGCCCGTTCAGCCGCCCGCGAGCACCGCCCGTGACGCTGTCCGTTCCGACGGCACGAAACCGCTCGACCGACGCCCCACCCCGCCGTCCGACCTCGCTGTCAGTCGCGGGCACCACGAGGAATGGCGAAGTCCACCAGACTGGCCGCCGACTCCCCCAACTCCGACCACTCGCAGGAGAGTTCCAGCACGGCGAGACCGCAGGTCGGGAACTTCTCCCGGACCCGGCCGAGAGCGTCGCCGCCCGTACCGGCGGCCAGCTGAAGGACCAACTCCTGCATGGCGGGGTTGTGTCCGACCAGCAGCACCGTCCCCGCCCGGCGATCCTGTCCGCGCAACACCCGGACGAGGCCGTCGGCGTCGGCGCCGTACACCTCCGGGTCGAATCCGACAACCGGCCTCCCGGGCAACTGAGCGGCCACCAGCTCCCAGGTCTCGCGTGCACGGCGGGCCGGCGAGCTCACCACCACGTCGGGCACCAGGCCCCGCCGGCCCAGCCATCGCCCGGCCTCCGGCGCGTCACGCCGCCCACGCGGCGCCAGCGGCCGGTCCACGTCCGCGACGTCGGGCCACGCCGACTTCGCGTGCCGCAGCACGATCAGCCTCCGCCGCGGGTGAATTTCCGCATCACTCATGCCCCCAACCTGCCACGAGGAGCGCCGCGACGCCCACGACACCGGCCCCCGGAGCGTGAACCCGCCGCTCCCGGCTTCCGCCAACGGTTCGGACACAAAGCAACAGTGAGCATCCAGGCCGGTCGCAAGAGGTCATCATGCCCATGCTGCTCATCACCGCCGTCGAGAAGTAGGCGGCGAACCACGACACGGTGACGCCACCGACTCCGACGAAGCCCGCCGATGACTTCGCGTTCGGTACGACGCCGTCAGGAGGTCGCGGGCCAATTACGCAGCAGGGCGTCGAGGGCGTCCAGGATCCGCGACCAGGTGTCCTCGGTGTCGCGCGCGGTGTGCTGGAAGCTTCCGGCCTTCTCCATCGTGACGTAGCCGTGGAAGGTGCTGCCCAGCAGCCGGACGGCGTCGGTCTGGTCCGGCTCGGCGAGGTCGTAGCCGCGCAGGATCGCCCGCGTCATCCGGGCGTGCCGGGGACCGGCGCTGGCGCGCGCCGTTTCGGGGTCGAGTTCGAGCTGGGCGGCGGCGTAGCGGCCGGGGTGTTCGCGGGCGTAGTCGCGGTAGGCGTTGGCGAAGGCGATCAGGGCGTCCCTGCCGGCGCGGCCGGCGAGGGCGGCGGCGACGCGGTCGGCGAGTTCCTCCAGGGCGAGCAGGGCGATCCTGGTCCTGAGGTCCTGGGAGTTCCTGACGTGCGAGTACAGGCTCGCGTCCCTGACTCCGAAGCCCCGTGCGAGCGCCGAGATCGTCACTTTGTCGAAGCCGATCTCGTCGGCCAGCTCCGCCCCCGCCCGGGTGAGGCGGTCCGCGTTCAGCCCTGCACGTGCCATGCCGTTCCCTTCGCTCGCCTGGGGACATAATACGTTTGCCTAGTGCTCCTAGGTAATTTACGTTGCCTCCTATGAAGCCGCTGACCGAGCAAGAGATCCGCACCGCGTTCGTCAACTGCAGCAAGGGCGAGGCCTCGCGCCTGAACGTCCCCCGCGACCTGGCCGAGCAGCCCTGGGACGACCTCGACTTCCTGGGCTGGCGCGACCCCCAGGCCCCCGACCGCGCCTACCTCGTCGCCGAGCTCGACGGCCGCCCGGTGGCGGTCGTGCTGCGCTCCTCCACCGCCGCCCCCTGGCAGGCCCGGCGGAGCCTGTGCTCGCTGTGCGTGACCACCCACTCCGGGGGCGTCTCGCTGCTGGTCGCACCCCGGGCCGGGAAAGCCGGCAAGCAGGGCAACTCGGTGGGTGCGTACATGGGCAGCGACCTCGCGTGCTCGCTGTACGTGCGCGGCAGGAAGGACGTCGACACCAAGCTGCACGAGTCGCTCACCCTGGAGGAGAAGATCGAGCGCACGGTGGCGAACCTCGCCGCCTTCATCGCCAAGGTCACCGCGTGACGGCAGGCTGACGACACCTCAGCTGTCCGCGACGTCCTGCGGGTACCAGCGCAGTTCGACCGTGTTGCCGTCCGGATCCCGGACGTAGACGGACGTCGCGGTGCCACGTGCGCCGTACCGGCTGACGGGTCCGTCGAGGACGGTGAACGTGCCGGACTCGATGACCTCGTGCCAGTCGAGCGGCTCGACGGTGAGGCAGATGTGGTCGACGTTGGACCCCGGCCTGGGGTTTCGGACCAGGTCGATGATGGTCTCCGCGGAGACGCGGACGGACGGGAACGGGGCCGTGCCCGCACGCCACTCGGCGACGCGCACGGGCTCCAGGCCCAGGAGCCCGGTGTAGAAGTCCAGCGCTCGCTCGACGTCGGCGACGTTCAGGACCAGGTGGTCGAAGGCGATGACCCGCATGACGGTCGGTTCCTCTCCGGTGCGACCGCCCGGAGGAGCCGGGCGGTGGACGGGCCCGCCGCGATCCGTCGGTGGTGGCGGGCTTCGGGTTCCACGATCCGCCAGTCAGATCGCACCATCAAGGCAAGATCCACATACGATCGTTGAGCTGGATTCAACGATCGGAAACGATGGCGCACGACGGGAGCGATCATGCTGGAACGCCTGGAGACCGAGGTGTTCCTCGCGCTCGCGGAGGAGCTGCACTTCGGCCGCACCGCCGAGCGCCTGCACCTCACGACCGGGCGCGTCAGCCAGCTGATCAGGAAGCTGGAACGCCGGATCGGCGGCCCGCTGTTCGAACGGACCAGCCGATCGGTCCGGCTCACCCCGGTCGGACGGCAGCTGGCCGACGACCTGGCTCCCGTGGTGGCGGGCATGGAGGAGGCCCTGCGCCGGGCCGTCGACGCCGCGCGCGGTGTCACCGGGGAGCTCCGGGTGGCGTTTCTCGGCGAGGGGACGGCTCCGATCCTGCTCAACGCGGTCGCGCTCTACTCCGAGCGGCACCCCGACTGCCGCGTCGACGTCCGTGAGGCCAATCTGCTCAACTCCCGGGCCTGCCTGGAGGACGGCCCGATCGACGTCCTCATCGCCTCGTTCCCGTTCGACGGAATGGCCCGCGGGCCGGTCCTGTTGACCGAGCAGCGGGTCCTCGCCGTGGCCGCCGGGCATCCGCTGGCCGCGGAGAGCTCGGTGTCGATCGAGGTGCTGGCCGACCATCCGGTGGTGCAGTACCCGGCCGTGACGTCCGCGGGGTTCAAACGGGACCGCACACCCGACCGGACCCCGTCCGGCCGGCCCGTTCCCAAGGGACCGGCCGGCGGGACGTTCTCGGAGATGCTCAGCCTCGTCGCCCTGGGCAGGGGCGTCCTGCCGGTCGGAGAGCACGCCCGCCGGTACTACCCCCGGCCGGACATCTCCTACGTGCCGATCCACGACGCACCGCCGATCGAACGCGGGCCGGTCTGGCGGGACGGCAACACCACCGAGCGGGTGCGCGAGTTCGTCCGGGCAGCGGCAGATGCCGCCGGCCGGACGGCGACGGAGAGCCATGGCCCGGCAGTCCCGCCGGACCACGACGGCCCACGACTCTCCCGCTGATCCCCCGCGCGCTGACCCTAAGGTCAGGAGCCCAGGGCTCCGTGGCGGGTCGCGTACTCCGCCAGCCCCTCGGCCGTCGCGCCCGCCCAGCCCACGTATCCGTCCGGGCGGATGAGGAAGACGCCGGTGCCATAGGCCCCGTAGGGCGGGATGCGGACGACCGGGATGCCGAGGTCCGGCAGGTCCGTCTCCGTGCCCACGGCCAGCAGCGTCCAGTGCGGCCCGCGGAACGCGTCGAACAGGCGGATGCCGCCCCGGCGGCCGTCCGGCGCGCGGTCGCCCGCACGCAGGGCATCCTCCGGCAGGGCGGCCCGCGTCTCCGCCGTGAGCGACGACTCCCGGTAGCCGAGGCCGAGTTGCTGGGTCGCCCGCCCCCGGCGGACCTCGCCCCGGTGCACGCGCGTCGACAGGTCCAGCATCGCCGCCGCGTTGGCCCGGCGCTCCTCCTCGTAGGTGTCGAGCAACGTCGCCGGGGCCCGGCCCGACAGCACCGCGGCCAGCTTCCAGCCCAGGTTGTACGCGTCCTGGATGCTGGTGTTCAGGCCCTGCGCGCCCGCCGGTGAGTGCACGTGCGCGGCGTCGCCCGCGAGGAACACCCGGCCGGCGCGGAACCGGTCCGCCAGCGCCGCCCGCGGCTGGAACTCGGACGCCCACCGCACCGCCGACACCTGCTCCCGGGTCAGGTGCGTGCGGTCGGCGACCGTGGCGCGGATCCCGTCGAGGGTGAGGTCGACGGCCGCCCCTTGCGCGAACTGCGCGACGAGCTGGAACTCGTCCGTGCCGGGGAGCGGGCAGATGGCCACCAGCCCCGCGCCCAGCCCGTCGCCGGGCGCACCGGCGGCCGGGAAGAAGTGCCAGTGGTCGCGGTCCAGCCCGGTGATCCGGACGTCCGCGACCAGCATCGGGTCCGGGTCCACGGTCTCCCCCGTCATCCTGATGCCGAGCAGCCGGCGGACGGTCGAGCGCCCACCGTCGGCGGCGACCGCGTACCGCGCCCGGACCGGGCCGCCGGCCGCGAACTCGGCGGTCACGCCGTCCTCGTCCTGGTCCAGGCCCACCAGCTCGCGCCCGAAGGCGACCTCGCCGCCCAGCTCGCGCAGCCGCCCGTACAGCACCTGCTGCGTGCGCCACTGGGGCAGCATCAGCGTCTCCGTGTACGGCTCGGCCTCGGACGGCTCGGTCGGGTCGTACAGGCTGCTCCGGCCCTGCGGCTCGCCGTCCTTCCAGCGCAGGTTCGCCGGATAGCGGCCGGCCACCGCTCGGACCTGGTCCAGCACGCCGAGGTCGTCCAGGACCTCCAGCGTGCGCGGCTGAAGCCCCTTGCCGCGCGAGCCGGGGAAGAGCTCCGCCCCGCGCTCGACGAGCAGCGCGACGACGCCGTGCCGGGCGAGGTCCAGCGCGAGCGCGAGGCCGGTGGGCCCGGCGCCGACGATCAGGACGTCCGTGTGCCTGCCTGTCTCCCGGAAAACCACGAGGCATTCTCCTTAACGTTGTTAAGTAAGCGGTTGACGGAAGCGTGCACTTAACAGAGTTAAACTGTCAACCGTGACCCCGCAGAGAACCCCGAAACTCGACCGGAAGCTGGTGGCCGACACCGCGCTGAGGCTCCTCAACGAGGTGGGCCTGGACGGCCTCACGCTCCGCGCGATCGCCGCCGAACTGGACGTCAAGGCACCCGCGCTGTACTGGCACTTCAAGGACAAGCAGGCGCTGCTCGACGAGATGGCGACGGAGATGATGCGGCGCATGACGGCCGAGTCGGCGCAGCTCCCGCCGGGCGGGGACTGGCGGGAGGTGTTCCGCGCGACGATGTGCGGGCTCCGCGCCCAGCTGCTGCGCCACCGCGACGGGGCCAAGGTCTACAGCGGCGCCCGGTTCACGGACACGTCCTACGCCGCAGGCCTGGAGGCCGCACTGCGGCTGCTGACGGAGGCCGGCTTCACCACGGCCGCGGCTGCCCGGGCCTGGTACACGGCGTATAGCTACACCATCGGCTACGTCATCGAGGAACAGGCCATGGGTCCCAACCCCTTCGACGGCGACGAGGGCTACGACCTGGAGGCCCGCGCCGAACGCCTCGCCGCCCACCCGCTCGCCGCGGAGGCCGGCCGGGTGATGTTCCAGGACTTCGACGAGGGCTTCGAGCAGGGCCTGGCAGCGGTGGTGGCCGGTATCGAGGCGACGCTGCTCACCTGACGCGGCCGCGCGGGCCCTTCGGAGCGCTCCGAAGGGCCCGCCAGATCAGACGGTGATCTCCAGAGCCACCATCCCGTGGAGCACCTGGCCCGCCGTCCGCGCCTCCTCCAGGGCCTCGCCGAAGGCGCGCTCGCGTTCCGCCGAGTCCAGGTCCATCAGCCCGAGCGGCCAGGTGCCGGGCGGGACGATGACCACCACGACGCCGCCCCGCACCTCGGCCGCGGCCCGCCAGGCCGGTGACACCTCGACGGCCAGGCCGGGCTCCCAGACCTGCCGTCCGCCCACCAGGACCATGCGCTCGAAACGTCCCGCGCCGAGCTCGACCGTCCCGGTCACCAGCGGCGGCTCCCCCACCGCGAGCGCGAACCCGCTGTCCAGCGCATCCGCGACCAGGTCGCCGTACAGTCGCTCGCCGACCTCCACGACGGCCTCCGCGAACGGCGGCCCGGCCGCCGCCGCCCGGACGACGAACGCCCACACCATCGGCGCCTGGTACTCAGCCACGGCATGCTCACGAGGACGTCATGGACGACCCGCAGGCCCATGGGCACTACGGCCGCCCCCCGACCGACGGAGGATTGCCGGCCGGGCGGGCGGCGCGCCGCCTCGACGCCCAGGATCTCGCCTAGAGTCCGCTCGCCGCCGCGACCTGCTCGGCCACCCCGGCCTCGCGCTCGGCAGCCGACCGGAAGGTCTGAAGCGGTGTCACTTCCCACTTGACGTCGTGCCAGAACGGCAGGCTGCTCAGTGTCCGGCCGATCTCCTCACCGCTGTCGGATTCCAGGACGAACGCGGCGGCCCTCACTCCGGCGAAGACCCCGCCCGCCTTGATCGTGTCGTTCTTCTCCTGCCACTCGGCCAGGACCTCAAGACTCGGGACGACCCGCTCCCGGATGAGGCCGACGGCCTGCTCGGCCGACAGCAGCGGTCCGGGCTCGGTGTAGCGGAGTTCGACGAGAAACTGCATGTGAGATCACTTCTCCCGGGGCCTTGGCGCCGGTGCTTCGCGAGCGCAGATGCTCCGCTCAGGCGTCCAACCCCCAACTGGTGCCTGATGTTCCGATATTTCGAGCGTCATGTTCCGGGCGAGTGATCGCAAGCCGAGTACCGCGACCAGCTGTCACCACCCCGGTCACGCGCTGTCGCCAAGTGTCGGGTGAAATGGTCCCGGGCTGCCTGACTGCTCCGGTTCATCGGAGGTTCATGTGCGGCCGGAAACCCCGTTCACCTGTCCTCCCTACGTTCTGGCGGGCTGGAGAGCTCCGTGCTCCCGCCCGCTCGACCCCGACCACCGACGATCACGTTCGAGGTACCCAGCATGCACGCAATCCCCACCCGCAAGCGGTGGATCCGGTACGGCGCCGGCGTCGTCGGCGCGGCCTCGCTGGCCGCCTTCGGCGGTGCGCCGGCCGCCGCCGCGGCCGACGGCCCGCAGACCGCCACCCCGATCAAGCACCTGGTGGTGATATTCCAGGAGAACGTCTCCTTCGACCACTACTTCGGCACCTACCCGAACGCGGCCAACACCGCCGACGACAAGGTGAAGTTCACCGCCAAGCCGGGCACGCCGAAGGTGGACGGCCTCACCGACGAGCTGCTCCAGCACAACCCGAACAAGGCCAACCCGAAGCGCCTCGGCCCGGCGCAGGCCGTCACCTGCGACCAGGACCACGAGTACAAGGACGAACAGCTCGCCTTCGACGGCGGGAAGATGGACAAGTTCGTCGAGCACACCGACGTCGACACCTGCAAGGCGCCGATGTACTCGTCGCCCGGCCTCGTGATGGACTACTACGACGGCAACACCGTGACGGCGCTGTGGAACTACGCGCAGCGGTTCGCGATGAGCGACAACTCCTTCGGCACCACGTACGGCCCGTCCACCCCGGGCGCGCTCAACCTGGTCTCCGGTCAGACCCACGGCGGCTACGCGGTCGACCCGACCGGCAAGAAGGTCACCGACCCCAAGGTGGTCGCCTCCGCCGACGCGGGCGGCATCGGCACCGTCATCGAGGACCCGGACCCGGGCTTCGACGACTGCGCCAACAACCAGAACCACCTGGTGATGACCGGCAGGAACATCGGCGACCTGCTGACCGAGAAGAAGGTCAGCTGGGGCTGGTTCCAGGGCGGCTTCCGGCCGACCGGCACCGACGCCGCCGGGAAGGCGGTCTGCGGCACGGCCCACGCCAACATCGCCGGCGCCTCGCGCACCGACTACAACCCGCACCACGAGCCGTTCCAGTACTACCAGTCCACCTCCAACGCCAAGCACGTGGCGCCGAAGACCGTGGACGAGATCGGGCACGACGGCCCGGCCAACCACCAGTACGACCTGACCGACTTCGACGCCTCCCTCAAGAACGGCACCCTCCCGGCGGTCAGCTACCTCAAGGCCGCCAACTACCAGGACGGCCACGCCGGTTACTCCGACCCGCTGGACGAGCAGCACTTCGTCGTCGACACCCTGAACAAGCTGCAGCAGTCCAAGGACTGGGCCTCCACCGCGGTCGTCATCGCCTACGACGACTCCGACGGCTGGTACGACCACAAGTTCGTCGAGCCCGTCAACGGCTCGCGGGACGCCGCCAACGACGGCCTGGGCGGCGCCGGCCAGTGCGGCAAGGACGCCGGCTGGGGCGGCTACGCCGACCGCTGCGGCTACGGTCCGCGACTGCCGCTGCTGGTGCTGTCGCCGTACGCCAGGGCCAACTTCGTGGACCACGCGCTGACCGACCAGACCTCGATCCTGCGGTTCGTCGAGGACAACTGGAAGACCGGCCGGATCGGCGACGCCTCCTTCGACGAGCACGCCGGCTCGATCGAGGGCATGTTCGACTTCAAGAACGCGCAGGCCGCCACCCTCGTCCTCGACCCTGCCACCGGCCAGCCCGCCGGCTCCTCGCCGACAGCGCAGCCGACCGGCAGCTCCGCCTCCACCCCCGGCGCCCCCGCCACCGGTTCCCCCGCCACCGGGGCCGCCGCCGCCCCGAGCACGTCCGCCCAGAGCACCGCGGCCGGTGAGGACCTGGCCGCCACCGGCTCCAACACCCTGCCGATCGCAGCCACCGCCGCGGCGCTCCTGGCGATCGGCGGCGGCGCACTGTACGCCGCCCGCCGCCGGCGCGGCCGCCGCGCCTGACCCCCGGACAGGCCGCCGACCTCCCGGCCCCGCCGGACCCTCACCAGGGCCCGGCGGGGTCCGCCTGTCCGACGGAAGGCACCTTGGCTGACCTGCGACAACTCCTCCCGTGACCGGCCTCTCCGCGCTCTGTGCAGATTGTGCAACAGAGCGCGGAAGGGCCTGTCGGCCGCCCGGACGCCGTCCCTAAGATCATCCCCGCCAACCACCTCACAGGGGACGAGAAGAACATGAGCAACGAGTTCAGCGGCCTGCTCGGCATCGCCACAGGAGCTGTTCGGCGACGCGCCGCAGCAGGGCCGCGGCGAGCAGCACGACAACTTCCTGATGGACCTGGGCCAGAAGCTGATGAACGGCCACCAGCCGGTCCAGGAGGGCGTCGTCTACGACATCGACGAGAAGTTCTTCTCCCCCACCCACGACTTCTGGATCAAGCGCAACGGCGAGCAGGTCTTCCAGGTCGACGAGAAGATGTTCAGCTTCAGCGGCGCGATCGCCCTCCAGGACGTCGAGGGCAACGAGCTGTACCGGATCTCCGAGAAGATCATGACGCTCCGCGACATCCGCTACATCAAGCGCGGCGAGCAGACCATCGCCACCGTGAAGAAGTCGCTCTTCTCGCCGCTGGTCTACAAGTTCACCGTGACCTTCGAGAACGGCGCGGAGATCCACGTCACCGGCAACATCACCGATCACCAGTACGCCATCACCTACGGCGAGCAGGAGATCGCGCACATCTCCCGCGAGTGGTCGCTGCTGAGCGAGCACTACTCGGTCAAGATCATCCCCGGCCAGGACGACGCGCTGCTCCTCACCATCGCCGCCTGCGCCGAGGCCATGGTCCTCGACGACTGATCCGCCCGCCCGATCGGGGGCACGTGACCGAGCCGTCCGCCGAGCAGCCCGCCGCTGCTCGGCGGACGGCCGTTTCACGCTCACCGTCAGTGTTCCGAAGGCCCTGTCCGTCTATTCGTCGCCGAACTCGGCGCGTACGCCGAGCAGCCGGACCGGACGGTCCCGGTCGAAGCGCTCCAGCACCGTCAGCGCGGCGCGGGTGATCTCGTCGGGGTCGCTGGTCGGCGCCGGCAGGGTGATGCCGTGCGTGCGGGTGAGGAACGGCGCGAAGCGGACCTTCACGGTGACGCGGGTGGCCGGGCGGCCTTCGTCCGCCACGTCCCGGGCGACCCGCCGGGCCAGTTCGGCGACGTGCCGGCCGATATCGGCGCGATCCACCAGGTCGTGCTGGAAGGTGGTCTCCCGGCTGTGCGAGCGCGCGACGTGCGGGGCCGCGGTCACCTCGGCGTCGCCGACGCCGTGCGCGAGCAGCCGGTACCAGGGCCCCATGACCGGGCCGAACCGGGCGGCCAGCGCGTCCGGGTCGGCGGCGGCCAGCTCGGCGACCGTCCCGATGCCGGCCTCGGCCAGCTTCCGGGCGGTCCTGGCGCCGATCCCCCAGAGCGCGTCCGTCGGGCGCCCGGCCATGACGGACGCCCAGTTCTCGCGGGTGAGCCGGAAGGTGTGCCCGGCGGGCGGTCCGCCGGGGGCGGTCGGCTTGGCGAAGCCGGTGGCCAGCTTGGCGCGCAGCCGGTTGTCCCCGATGCCCACCGAGCACCACAGGCCGGTCGCCTCCCGTACGGCCTCCCGGATCCCGGCGGCCAGCGCCTCGGGGTCGTCGGTGCGCGCCCCGACGAAGGCCTCGTCCCAGCCGAGCACCTCCACCACCACGGGGAACCGGCGCAGCGTGTCCATGAACCGCTCGGACGCCTCCCGGTAGGCCGGCGCGTCCACGGGCAGGAACACCGCCTGCGGGCAGCGCCTGGCCGCCACCCGCAGCGGCATGCCGGAGTGGACCCCGTACGCGCGCGCCTCGTACGAGGCGGTGGACACCACCCCGCGCGCGGTCGGGTCCCCGGTGCCGCCGACCACGACCGGCCTCCCGTGCAGCTCCGGCCGACGGGCGACCTCGACCGCGGCGATGAACTGGTCGAGGTCGACGTGGAGCACCCAGTCCGCGGACACGGAAGGCAGCCGGCTGTCAGCTCAGGCAGCCGACGTGCGCGAGCGCCCGCTTGAGCAGCACTCCCTGCCCGCCCGGCATCTCCTGCTGCACCACCGGCGACGCGGCCTCCTCCGGGCTGAACCAGACCAGGTCGAGCGCGTCCTGCCGCGGCCGGCAGTCGCCAGACACCGGGACGATGTAGGCGAGGGACACCGCGTGCTGGCGGGGGTCGTGGAACTCGGTGATCCCCAGGGTCGGGAAGTACTCCGCGACCGTGAACGGCTGCAGGGAGGCCGGAATCCGCGGTAGCGCCACCGGCCCGAGGTCCTTCTCCAGGTTCCGCAGGAGCGCGTCCCGGATCCGCTCGTGGTGCAGCACCCGGCCCGACACCAGCGTGCGGCTCACCGTCCCGTCCGGCCCGATCCGCAGCAGCAGCCCGATCTGGGTGACCTCACCGGCGTCATCGACGCGTACCGGCACGGCCTCCACGTAGAGGATCGGCATCTGCGCCCGCGTCGACTCGAGTTCGTCCGGAGCGAGCCAGCCCGGCGTGGTTTCCGTCATGTCAGACATTGCTTGATCGTACGTTCCCCGGCCACCTCCCCGCCGAGTGCCCCGCCCGGCGGTCGGCGGAACGGCTGCCCGTGGCCGCGACCTGACGACGGGACACACGGGGCCACAGGCAACCAGCTCGCGAGGGGCCCTCGCTCATCGCGTGAGGGCCCCTCGGGAGGTCTTGATGTGCGGAGGTCCGGATGTGCGCTCTCATGCCGTCCGGATGCCGAAGCCGACGCTGCGGATCTTGCCGTTCGTGTCCGGGTCGTTCCCGTTGATGACGCTCACCACGCCCGGGCTCAGATTCCCGTGCTGACGCGCGCTCGGGCAGATCTGGACGGGAACGAGCACGCTGGCCGACCTGCCGACCCGCATGCCTTGGGGGAACTGGCAGGTGACCGTAGTCGCCACCGAATCCGTCGTGCACGCGGTGGGGAAGTACGGGCCCACCGCCGTGGCCCCGTCGGGCAGGGTCAGCTGGACCGTGAACGGCGCGCCGCTCCTGTCCGAGCCCCGGTTGGACACCAGCACGCGCACGGTCGTCGTGCCGCCGACCGCCACGGGATCGGGGTCGGTCTCGATGTGCTCGATGGTGATGCGCGAACGGGACGGACCGTCCGGCGAAGGGGCGACCGGGTTTTCCCCGGGGGCCGCCATCGCTCCCACCGCCGGGACCGCGCTCAGCGCGCACGCCGCCACGCACGTCCACGGCAGCGCCGACCGGCGAGGTGCACCTGATCTGCGAGACATGATCATCACTTACCTTCGGGTTGCGCGGGCGTTCTCACCGGAACACGCGGACGTAGTCGGCGGAGAAGGTGATCGGATTCGAGTTCTGCGGCGCCGGGTGGTAGACACCCGAGACGATCGAGAGGTTGAGGATCAGGTACGAGGAGAACGACGAACCGACACCCTTCCCGTCGGAGAAGACCTTGACGTCGTTGACGTACCAGTCGACCGAGCCGGCGCCGTAGACGACGCCGATCTTCACCCAGCAGTTCGTGCACACCGCCGAACTGTTGGTGTAGTAGCTGCTCGCCAGGTTGATGCGGTTCGACAGCTCCAGCAGGTTCGGGTTGTCGGGGTGGAACTCGAACTTGTCGATCTCCGTGTCACCGGTCTTCCAGCTCCACAGCGCGGGCCAGGCGCCGATACCGGTCGGCAGCAGCACCCGGGACTCGATGTAGTCCCCCGTGCGGACCTGGAAGCCCTCCTGGGAGCCCTCGGTGGTGAGCAGCCCGGTGGTCCACGCCTGCTTGCCGTTCGGCAGGGTGGTGGAACTGGGCGTGGCCGTGAACGTGACGGACCCGTTGGCGACGCCGACGGCGCTGGTGCTCAGGAGGTCGAGCTTGTCGTCGTTCGGATTCGTGTTGCCGAACTCGTAGGCGCTGGTCCGGTCGCCGATCCACCGCGGCCCGAACATCATCGGCGAGTTGAAGTCCTCGTCGAACACCAGGGTCTTCCCCGCACTGGGATCGCCCCGCGTCCCCGATCCCGGCGAGACGATCAGGGTGAGCGCGGGGAAGTTGTGGTAGACGCCGGCGAAGTCCTGGAAGTAGCCGAACTCGCTGTACGTGCCGGCGGAGAAGGTCCGGGAACCCGTGACGAGCTTGTAGCCGCCGGGGCAGATGGTGACGTTGGTGACCGACCCGGGATAGTCGAAGTTGTTCCCGGCCGCATCGCGCACCGCCACACCGAGCTGCGCCACCCGGACGCACGACGACGCGTGCACCGTCAGCGTGGCCGTGACCGGCGAGCCGGGCGACGCGGTGGTCGGCGTGAGACTGTCCTGCGTGAGTGTGGCGGCACCTGCCGGGCCGGCCATCCCGAGGATCAGAAGGGCTGTCAGGGCGAGCACGGCTATCTGTCTGGTTAAGCGCATGAATCCGTCCTTGTCAGGCGGCGATCTGCCGGGATCGGTCGCGGGCGCAACGAGGCGGCCTCGGGGGCGGATTTCGGTCTCCGGACGCACCGGAGAGACGCCCCAGCGGGCAGGTTGACCGGCGAAGGAATCCGATGCACCCGATTCTTCCCGCACCCCGGTTCCCCTGTCGCGGCGATCGATCCGCACGTCCGCTGTTCGGAGGACGGTGACGGAAAGGCGCTCCCCGCGGCCTCAGGCCGGTGGGACGCCCAGCCGGCGCAGGGCCGACGCCGCCGCGCCGGCGCCGCACATGCCGTGGGCGCCGGGGCCGGGCGGGGTGGCGGCCGAGCAGAGGAAGACGCCGGGGACGCCGGTGGAGTACGGGTCGAGGGCGGGCCGGGCGCCGAGGAGGAGTTGGGGGATCGTCCTGGCACCGGTGAGGATGTCGCCGCCGGTGAAGTTGGCGTTGGCGGCGGCGAAGTCGGCGGGGCGGGTGACGCGTTGACCGACGACGCGTTCGCGGACGCCCGGGGCGAAGCGCTCGATCTGCCGCAGGATCGCCTCGGTGGCGTCCCCGTCGTAGCCGTGCGGGACGTGGGCGTAGGCCCAGACCGGGTGCACGTCGCCGACTGAGCGCGCGGGGTCGGCCAGGTACTGCTGGCCGACCAGGACGAAGGGGCGCTCGGGCATCCGCCCGGCCGTCACGTCCCGTTCCGCCTGCGCCACCTCGGCGAGCGGGCCGCCGACGTGGACGGTGCCGGCACGGCGCGCCTGCTCGTTCGTCCAGGGCACGCCGCCCTCCACGGCCAGGTCGAGCTTGTACGCGCCGGGGCCGCGGCGGAAGCGCCGGTAGGCGGCGCGCACGTGCGGCGGGAGGCGGTCGCCGTAGAGGGCGGCGACCTGGGCGGGGTCGAGGTCGAGGAGGGTCACGTCGGCGGGCGGGATCTGCGCGCGATCGGTGACGCGCACGCCGGTGTGGATCCGGCCGCCGTGCAGCCGGAGCACCTCGGCCATCGCACGGCTGATGGCCTGTGAGCCGCCTTCGGCCACGGCCCACCCGGCGGCGTGGCCCGCGGTGAGGAGACCGAGTCCGATCGCCGAGCTGAACGGGTGGGTCAGCGGGCGGAACGCGTGCGCCGCGACGCCCGCCCACAGGGCTCGCGCCTCGGGTGTGCGGAACAGGCGCGCCAGGACGGTGGCCGGCAGCGCGGTCGGCAGGCCGAAGCGCGCGAGCCGCAGCGGGTGGACGGGGATCCGCAGCAGCGGGCCCATCACGTCCGGTGCGAGCGCGTCCCAGTGACGCACCGAGGGTGCGAGGAGAGCCCGGTAGGGCCTGCCGTCGCGGCGGAGCCCGTCGGCGGTCTCCTCGACGGAGCGCAGCAGGACCCCGGCCGTCCCGTCGTCGAGCGGGTGGACGCAGTCGACGTCCGCCAGCCGCCAGCGCAGCCCATGGCGTTCCAGGTCGAGAGCGCGCAGGGCGGGGGACGTGACGGCCATGGGGTGGACGGCCGAGCAGTGGTCGTGCAGCAGTCCGGGCAGGATCGCCTCGTGGCTGCGGGTGCCGCCGCCGATCTCGTCCGCGGCCTCCAGGAGCGTGACCTGCAGCCCGGCCTTCGCGAGGAGCGCCGCGGCGGCGAGCCCGTTGGGCCCGCCACCGACGACGACCGCGGACGTCACGGCGCCGCTCCCGGCGGCCGGGCCGCGTCCGACGCGACACGCGCCTCGTGGGCGGGGTAGTGCGGGCCGCCGGCGGGCCGGGGCTGGTGGGTGAGCATCGCGTCTTGTACCTGGCGTGGCCGTGTTCGAGCAGCCCGAGGGCTGCGTCGTGGATCTCACGTCCGAGTCTGACGGTGAATCGGCCGGCCTTCAACGCCGACGACCCGGACCTCGCCGCTCGCCCTGGCAGCCGCGCCACCGATGGTGGTCCCTGCGCGCCCCATTGGGCGGCCCGGGGTGCTCGGGATCGACTGGTGACCTGCCTGGCAGCCTGGGTACGCTGAGATCGGTTCAGGTCCCGTCGGCGATGCCCCGGACCCGGCGGGCCTCCGGCGGACCGGCAAGGGTCGAGCATGGGTAAGTCAACCAGCACACGAGCCGGCGCGGACGAATCCGTCATCAGCGTCTCCGGCCTCCGCATGCGATACGGCTCCTTTGAGGCCGTGCGCGGCATCGATCTGGAGGTCCGGCGGGGTGAGGTCTTCGCATTCCTCGGCCCGAACGGAGCCGGGAAGACCACCACCGTCGAGATCATGGAGGGCTACCGCCGCCGCAGCGCCGGCGAGGTCACCGTCCTCGGCCAGGACCCGGCGCGCGCCGGGTCGTCCTGGCGGGCCCGGATCGGCGTGGTGCTCCAGGAGTCGCGGCCCGAACGCGATCTGACCGTCGCGGAGTGCCTCCGGCTGTACGCCGGCTATTACCCGTCCCCGCGGGGCGTCGCGGAGACGATGGCGCTGGTCGGGCTCGCCGAGCAGGCCGACGCCATGGCCGTTCGGCTCTCCGCCGGCCAGCGCCGGCGCCTGGACGTCGCGCTCGCCCTGATCGGCGACCCCGAGCTGCTGTTCCTGGACGAAACCCACGACCGGCTTCGACCCGTCGGCCCGCCGCGCCGCCTGGGACATGATCGCCGGTCTCCGCGCGCTGGGCGTGACGGTCTTCCTCACCACGCACTTCATGGACGAGGCCGAGCACCTCGCCGACCATGTGACGGTGATCTCCGACGGCCGGATCGTCGCCGAGGGCACGCCCGGCACCATCGGCGGACGCCAGCGCGCCGCGGCGGAGATCCGCTTCACCCTGCCGCCGGGGACGCCCGTGACGGTGCTGCCCCGTCCCGTACGGGACGCGCTGGTGGACGGCGCCGGCGGCCGGCTGGTCCTGCGGACGGCGAGCCCGCTCACCGTGCTCGGGCCGCTGGTCGGATGGGCCGAGGCCGAAGGCCACGACCTGGCCGATCTCGAAGTCCGCCGCCCCAGTCTCGAAGACGTCTACCTGACGCTCACCGCGACCGGGGCCGATCCCGAGGCACCGTGAGAGGCACCGTGATGGCCGGCCCCCGTGGCTCCCTCAGCTCGCTCCGCGAGGTCGCGCGTCTCGCGCTGCACCAGTTCCCGTACGACCTGCGGGCCTTCCTCCGCAACCCGCAGTCGCGCTTCTTCACCCTGGCCCTCCCGGTGCTCTTCCTGGTGATCTTCGCCTCGGTGTTCGGCCGCCAGAACAACACGGTGAAGGTCTCCGGCGGCACCATCGACACCTCGGTGTACTACGTCCCGGGCATCATCACCCTCGGGATCATCGCCGCCTCCTTCGTGAACCTGGTGATCTCGGTGACCGCCCAGCGCGAGTCCGGCGTGCTCAAACGACGCCGGGCGACCCCCGTCCCGGCCGCCGCCGTCATCGCGGGCCGGACCCTCACCGCGGTCGTGGTCGCCATCGGCATCACCGTCGTCCTGCTGGTGATCGGCTGGGCCGCCTACGGCGCGCACGTCCCCGCGCGGACCGCGCCCGCGCTGGCGGTGACCGTGATCGTCGGGACCGTCTCGTTCTGCTGCCTGGGCTACGCGCTGACGTCCGTGATCCGCAACGAGGACGCCGCCCAGCCCGTCACCCAGGCGGTGATGCTTCCGCTCTACTTCATCTCCGGCGTCTTCATCGCGTCGTCGGTCCTCCCCCACTGGCTGGTCCACGTCGCCGACGTCTTCCCCGTCCACCATCTGCTCGACGCCCTCCTCACCGCGTACAACCCGCACACCACCGGGGCGGGTTTCGCCGGCACCGACCTGCTGATCGTGGCGGCCTGGGGCGCCGGCGGGCTGGTGATCGCCCTGCGCCGGTTCAGCTGGCTGCCGCGCGGCGGTTGACGGACGGACGCCGCTTCGACGGCCGCTTACCTGCCGGGCGGCAGGTGAAGATTCCACATGCTTGACCTTATGTGCCGCGAGCGAGCGGCAGCCGCTATACCGCCGGGCCGCCCGCGGCGGAATATCCACTGCCGTAGTGTGGTCCGGCGATCACCTGGCGCGACAATCCCTGGTGGGCGGGGGTTCGAATTCCGCGGAATTCCCGCCGCTTATCCATTTCCGACGTCCGCTGATTGTCATATGCCTTTCACGTCCGACGGCGTCCGGCAGCATGTTCGCAGGTCACTGAAGTACGCTGCGGTGCAGGCTAGTTGACGGTTGACACCGACGCGCGACACCCACGTATAGTTAGCACCAGTAGCCCAAGTGATAGCGCTTTCACGGAAGTTACTAGTCGACAGATCACCTCAGGGAAGCTCGGGCCCGCCGACGGCGGATTGCCCCGACGAGGGATCTATGACACAACGGGGGTATTACCTTGCACGTCACTGCACTGAACGAGCTCGTCGACCGGTGTCTGACGGGTGATCAGGAGGCGTGGAGCCGCCTGGTGGATCGGTACACACCGCTGGTCTTCGCCATCGCGCGCGGGCACCGGCTCAGCCGGGCGGACTGCGAGGACGTCGTGCAGACCACCTGGCTGCGAGCCGTCCAGCACCTCGGCAAGCTGCGTTCGCCGGAACGGATCGCCCAGTGGATCGCGACCTCCGCGCGCCGGGAGAGCCTGAAGTGCCTGGAGAAGGGCGGGCGGAGTGTGCCGGTGGGCGAGCCGACGGTCTTCGACCGGGCGGAGCCCACCGAGAACCATCCGGAGGAGCGGGTGCTCACGGCCGAGCGGGACGACGAAGTCCTGCTCGCCTTCTGTGAGTTGACGCCGCGCTGCCAGGCGCTGCTGAGCCTGTTGGTGGCCGACCCGCCCATGCCGTACGACGAGATCGCCGTCACGCTCGGGATGGCCCGGGGCTCCATCGGCCCGATCCGGGGCCGCTGCCTGGCTCACCTGGAGAAGATCATGCGTCAGCGGGCCGGCAGGTCTGCGCAGGACGCGGAGTTGGTCCGGACGGTACGGGAGACAGGCCTTCGGGCCTTCTCCATGCAGCAGGTCCGATAACGCGGATCAGCTCCGACGCCGGCGGGCCGGTCGCCTCGATTCGGCCCGCCCGGCGCCGCGCTGGTCTCCTGAATCGGGCGCCCCGGAGAGCGTTTCCTCATCCGATCCGGCGCCCGCGCCCTGGGCGCTCTCCGTCGTGGTCGCCTGCTGGATCAGGTGCTTGACCTTGGCGGTCAGATCGGCCGGCACGGGGCCGATGGCCCGGGAAAGCCTTCGCAACGTCTGCTCGGACTCGTCCACCCTGCGTCCCCGGAGAAGTAGTTTATGACTCAATGACAGAATCAGAATAGGCTGCGCCGTTACTCCCGGCAAGAAGTTCGACCGGATGAATCAGCCCCGGCCGGCATTTCGGTCAGTGCCGATATCGTCGCCCTCAGTCGCCGCCATTCACCGGCCGCGTGGTGCGGGATTTCCGGCAGCACCACCCGGGAGAAGCCGGCGAGCACCCGCCCGGGGCCGACCTCGACCAGACCGGTCACGCCGTACCCGCCGATCCGGCGCAGGGTGTCCGTCCACCGCACCCGGCCGGCCAGCTGGCGGCGCAGCCGCTCGCGGGCCTCTGCGCCGGTGCGCACCTCGTCGGCCGTGACGTTGGCGAGCACCGGGATCGCGGGGTCGTGGAACTCCACCGCGTCGAGTTCGGCGGCGAATTCCGCCTCCATCCCGGCCATGAGGCTGCAGTGGAAGGGCGCGCCGACCGCCAGCTGTACCACCTTGGTCGCGCCCGCCGCCCTCGCCGCGGCCATCACCAGCCGGACGGCTTCCGCCGTGCCGGAGACCACCTGCTGGCCGGGCTCGTTGTCGTTGGCGATCTCGACCACGCCGCCGCCGTGCTCACGGACCTGGGCGCAGAGCTCCTCGGACCGCGCGAGGGAGAGGCCGATCAGCGCGGCCATCGCCCCGGGCGTGCGCCGGTTGACGGTGGCCATCAACTCGCCGCGTCGGCGGACCAGTTGCAGCGCGTCCCGCCAGTCGAGCACCCCGGCGCAGACCAGGGCGGCGTACTCACCGAGGCTGTGCCCGGCGGCGAGCGCCGGACGGACCCCGTGTGCGCGCAGCACGTCCAGGGCCACCAGGCTGGTGAGGAAGACGGTCGGCTGGGTGATGTCGGTCTGCTGCAGTTCCTCGGCCGAGCCCTCCCAGCAGAGGGTGGAGAGCGGCAGGCCGAGCAGTTCGTCGGCGGGCCGGTAGTAGCGCTTCACCACGTCGGGGAAGCGCTCGGCGAGGTCCCGGCCCATGCCGGGCCGCTGCGAGCCCTGGCCGGGGAACAGGAAGGCGGCGGAGGTCATCTGACTCCTCGGGTGAAGGGTGGTGGGAGAGGAGAGCCGGGGGCCGCCCCCGGAGGGTCGGCCCCCGGCTCCCGGGTCAGCCCAGCCGGGCGAACTGCCCGCGGTAGTACAGCAGCGGCTCGTCGTCGGGCGCGGTACCCAGCTCGTGCACCCGTCCGAGGAAGATCGTGTGGTCTCCCCCGGGCAGCTCGCGTTCGACCCGGCAGCCGAAGTGGGAGAGGGAGCCGGACAGGACCGGGATGCCGTGCCACCCCGGCCGGTGCGGGATGCCCTCCAGCGCCCGCTCCCCCGACGGCCGTCCCGACGCCGCGAGCCTGGCCGCCGTACCCGCCTGGCCGGCGCTGAGGACGCTGACGGTGAACGCCCCGGCCGCGGAGACCGCGGCGGCCGTCCGGGCCCCTTTCTTCAGGCACACCAGCAGCAGCGGCGGCTCCAGGGAGACGGAGGTCAGGGAGTTGACCGTGGTCGCGTACGGGCCGCCGGGACCGGTGGTGGTGACCACCGCGACCCCGGTGCCGAACGTGCCCATCGCCCGCCGGAAGGACGACTCGTCCGCTCGGCCGCTCCGGGCGCCGGCCTGCGGGCCGTGCTGGCCGTGCTGGCCGGCCGTCACGATGCCGGCCATCAGCGCACCGGAGCCTGGGCGGTCCAGTCCACGACCGCGCCGGCGTAGATCCACTTGGTGCTCTCGACTCCGATCAGCATCAGCCGGTCGCCGGGCCGGATCCGGCCGGACCGCCAGGCGTCGTCGAGGAAGAGCGGCACGGCCGCGCATCCGACCGCGCCCATGGTGGCGAGGCTGTCGAAGATCCTGCCGTTGAGCGCCTTCCACTCGGTGGTGTCCAGCCCGAGCTCGTGGAGGGAGTCGAGCATCCAGCCGACGTTGCCCTCCGGCACCAGGCACAGGTCCACCGATTCCACGTCCACGCCGCTGCGCCGCAGCGTCCGGTGGATCGCCTCGGTCACCATCACCGGGGTGAAGTCCCCGGCGCCGACCACGTCGACCCGGAGGTCGACCAGCCGCCTGGCCCTGAGCTGCTGGTGGATCGGGGCGTGGGTGCCGCCGCCCACCGAGTGGATGCCCGGCTTCCGGTCGCCGCCGATGCAGGCGGTGGCACCGGGCCGGAGCCCGCCCTCGCCCTCCTCGGCGCGCAGCACGATCGCGCCGGCTCCGTCGCCGAACATGTAGACCGGCATCCGGTCGCGCATGCGGATCCGGTCCGGGTCCTGGCCGAGGAAGACCGGCGCGAGCACCGGGGAGATCGCCTCGCTGCCGATCACCAGGGCGGTGCGGTGGGTGCCGGCTTCGAGGTACATCCGGGCGATTTCCAGGCCCTGGACGACCCCCGCGCCGCCGGAACGCAGTTCCATGGTGGCGCACTCGACCAGGCCCAGGCGTTCCTGGACCAGGTTCACCACCGCCGGGAGCGGGTAGTCCGGGGTACCGGTGGCGAGCACCATGAGGTCGACCTCGCCGGCCTCGATGCCGGCCGCGGCCAGGGCCCGGACGGCGGCCTTGTGGGCCATGTCCGAGTTGTTCTCCCGGTGTTCGCCGGTCCTGGGGTCGATCATCCAGAACCGGCGCTCGATGGAAAGCCCTTCGAGGACCTCGTCGGGCAGCGGCCCGACCAGGCGGGTGATCTCTTCGGTGGGGATCGGATCACCGGGCTGGTAGCCACCGGTCCCGATGATGCGGATCGAGGTCACGCCGTCGCTCCTTCGGTTCGCTGCTCGTGCTGACGGGGAATCGGCCTCAGGCGGCCACGGCCGACTTGTGGACGACCAGCTGGACCAGGTTGGCGACCGTGAACAGGCCCATCACCCGGGTGGCCTGGAGCCGTCCACTGAGCGCCTCGACGTCGATCTGCGGCATCACGGTCTTGAGCTGGGCGAGCGCCCGGTCGGTCACGATCTCGTTCTCGTCGCCGAACTCCTCCTCCGGGATGCCGCCCTGGACGTACTCGGCCAGCTCGGCCGCCTGGATCTTGACGCCGAGCGAGCGCTCCAGCCGGAACAGGATGTCGAGCAGGTCGATCGACTCGGCGCCCAGGTCGTCCAGCAGGGTCGCGTCGTCGACGACCTCCTCCGGCTCCGCGCCCAGGGCGTCGGCGACGGCGGTGTGGACGGCCTCGGTGATGTGGGTGAGAGACATGCTGTGTTCCATCGCTTTCGTATCGGTCCTGGTACTGTCGGTTCGGTCCTGGTACTGCTAGAGAGATCCGCGGCCGGGCCGGCCGGATACACCAACTCGGCCGCGGTTCGGGCGGATTACGGGCGCCCGAGGCCGAGGGCGGTCATCGCGCCGCCGTCGACGTTGACCAGCGCGCCGGTCATGTACGCGGACTCCGGGCCGGCCAGGAAGCGCACCACCTCGGCGATCTGCTCGACCGGGCCGAAGCGGCGCATCGGGATCTGCTTCCTGATGGACCGGCCGGTCTCGCCCTCGGTCAGCCCGGCCACCAGCTCGGTGGGCGAGAAGCCGGGCAGCACCGCGTTGACCCGGATGCCGAACCGGGCCGACTCCATCGCGCAGCAGCGGGTGAAGGCGTTGACCGCGCCCTTGGAGGCCGCGTAGTTGGACTCGCCGATCCAGCCGCGCTCGCCCATCACCGAGGAGACGTTGACGACGACCCCGGAGCCCTGGGCCATGAAGTGCGGCAGCACGGCCTTGGTGCAGTGGAAGACACCGCCGAAGTTGACCTTCATCGTGTCCAGCCAGTCGTCCATCCCCATGTGGTAGATGAGCGCGTCCCGGGCGATCCCGGCGTTGTTGACCAGGATGTCCAGCCCGCCCAGCTCATCGATGGTGCGGGCGGCCATCGCCGCGGCGTCGGCCGCCTCGGCGACGTCGCCGGCGATCGCCACCGCCCGCCCGCCGGCCTGCTCGATCGCACGGACCAACTCCTTGGCCGGCCCCTCGGACGCGCGGTAGTTCACCGCGACCGCGGCCCCGTCCGCCGCCAGGGCGCGGCACACCGCCGCACCGATGCCCCGCGACCCGCCCGTCACCAGGGCGACCTGTCCGGCCAGCTTCACCGGCCCTCTCCTTCCGTACGTGTGGTCCCGGCGGCCGCGGCGCGGACCGCCAGCGTGATGTGGGTACCGCCCAGCGACGAGCTGTTGACCAGCGCGGGCGTGCCGTCGCCGGTGTGCAGCGCCAGGGCGGCGCAGAGCGCTCCGCCCACCCCCATGGGCTCTCCGAGGACGGTCTTGGGCGCGTGCAGCCGCAGCGCCGGGTCCACCGCCAGCCGGGCGACCGCGGCCGCCTCGGCCCGGTCGGCCGGGTCGAGGCCCGCGGCGGAGAGCCAGATCTCGGCCACCTCCTCCGCCCCGAGCCCGGCGTCGTGCAGCGCGGCGCGCATCGCCCGCTCCAGCCCGCGCCCACGCGGGTCCCAGAGACGGGCCCGGCTGGCGTCCGAGGCCATGCCGTACCCGAGCACCGTGCCGAGGATGCGCGCGCCCCGGGCCTCGGCCACCGAGCGGCGCTCCAGCACCAGCGCGACGCTGCCCTCGGCGAGCAGGAACCGCCCGTCCGGGGCGCCACTCGGGCCGCGCGTGCTCGCGGCGCCGAGCGCCGTGTAGGCGCGCGCCACCTGGGCGGTGAGGGTGTCGGTGGCGGTGGCGACCAGGGTGTCGGCCCGGCCGGCCGCCAGCAGGTCGGCCGCGTAGCCGATGGCGGCCGCGCCCGTGGCGTGACCGACCGACACGGTGGACGTCGGGCCGCGCAGGCCCAGGTTGAGCGCGACCTGCCCGGCCGCCTGGTTGTAGACGGTGTTCGGGAAGACCGCCGGGTCGGCGGCGGCCGGCCCCTCGCCGAGGACCGGGAGCGTGAAGCGCTCCATGGCCTCCATCGGCCCGGTGCCGGTGCCGAAGATCACCCCGACGGTCCGGGCCGGCTCACCGCCCGGCTCGATGCCGGCCGCCTCCAGCGCCTTGGCCGTGGCCACCACGCTGAGCACGCCGAGCCGGTCCATCCGGCGCCGCGCCCGCCGGTTCAGGTACGGCTCCGGGTCGAGCTCGACCCGGCCGACCCGTACCCCGGCAAGCTCTCCACCGGGCTCGCGCCGTCCCATGACGTCACGCCAGGCGCCTGACACACCGTCACCCGCCGGACTGAGCACGGAGATTCCGGTGACCACCACCTCCTCGCGGCCCGCCGCGGGCGGGCGGTGGCCCAGCGCGGGACGGGTGAGCACCAGCGCCGCGTTGGCACCGCCGAAGGCGAAGTTGTTGGACAGCGCCGCCCCGGCCGCGATGGGCCGCGCGGTGCCCGGTACGTAGTCCAGCGGGCAGGCCGGGTCCTGGGCGCTGAAGCCCGCGGTCGGCGGTGCGATCTGCTCGGCCAGGGCGTGGGCCGTCACGATGGCCTCGGCTGCGCCGGCCGCGCCCAGCAGGTGGCCGATCACCGACTTGGTGCTGCTGACCGGGATCCCGGCCGCCGTCTCCTTCCCGAGCGCCAGCCGGATCGCACTGCTCTCCGCCGGGTCGTTCTTCGGGGTGCCGGTGCCGTGCCCGTTGATGTAGCCGATGTCGGCCGGGCACAGCCCCGCGTGGGCCAGCGCGGCGCGGATCGCGCCCGCCGCGCCGAGGCCCTCCGGGTGCGGCGCGGTCACGTGGTAGCCGTCCGCCGAGAGGCCGTACCCGGCGACCTCGGCGAGCACGGTCAGCCCGTGCCGCTCGGCGAGGTCGGAGCGGACCAGCACCACCATGCCGCTGCCCTCGCCGAGCGAGAGCCCCTGCCGGTCCGCCGAGTACGGCGCGGCGGGCTCGGGCGACAGCGATTCCAGCGAGTTGAAGCCCGCGAGGACGACGTCGGAGAGCGCGTCGCTGCCGCCGGCCAGCACCGCGTCGACCCGGTCCTGACGCAGCAGGTCGGCGGCCCAGCCGATGGCGTTGGCCCCGGAGGCGCACGCGGTGTTGACCGCGAGCACCGGGCCGCGCAGCCGCAGCGCCGCGGCGACCGCCTCGGCGAGGGCCTGCGGGGTGACCAGGGCGGGCAGGCGGTGGTCGGGCACGGCGCCGGACGCGCCGGCGGCCAGCCACGCGCGGGCGGAGAGCAGCCCGGCGTTGCAGGTGCCCAGCACCACGCCGAACCGGTCGGGGTCGACCAGCCCGGCCGGCAGCCCCGCCATCGCCTCCTCGGCGGCGACCAGGGCCAGGTCGACGGCCCGCTCGCGGAAGTCGTCCGGGCGGCGGTAGGCGCCGCGCGGCCGCAGCGGGGCGGTCACCTCGCCGCCCAGCTTGGTGCCGAGCCCGTCCATGGGCAGGCCCTGGACCGGCCGGATCGCGACCCGGCCGGAGCGGGCACCCCCCCAGAGCGCGGCCGTGCCCGCACCCTGGGAGGTGATCGCGCCGGTGGCGACGATGGCGACGCCCGGCGCGCGATCTCCAGGCATGGGGCGGGCGGGTTCGGGGCGGGCGGGTTCGGCGTGGACGGGGGTCGTGGACGTGTCAGACATCGCTCGGGCCTCCTCGGGTCCCGGTCCTGCGGGCTCGTGGCCGGGCGGCTGTGCGGCAGCCCTGCCCGGTGCGGCCGTTCTGCTGCTGCCTCGGATGGTTGGCGCGCGGCTGCCAGCCGATCGCCATCAACACCAGTTCCATGGGCGGCATCCAGGCCTGGCTGTCACTCAGAGTCGGGGGCCTGCGCTTCGCGGACTGCGCGGCGGTGGTCATCGCTGCTCCGCATCGCTCAGCCCGCGGTCGCTCGGGCTCGAATCGCCCAGCCCGCCGTCGCTCAGGCCCGGGTCGCTCAGCACCAGCGCCACCTGCTGCCCCTCCAGGCCGCGGGCGATCGCCACCGTGTGGCGCAGCCGCAGCTCACGGGCCTCGCGCGGCACCCAGTCCAGGGCGCGGCACTCCGGGTCGGGCCGGTCCAGGTTGAGCGTGGGCGGCACCGCGCCGGTGTCCAGGGCCAGTGCGCAGACGGCCACGTTGAGCGCGCCCGCGCCGGCCACCAGGTGCCCCGTGGCGGGCTTGACACTGCTGGCCACCGCCGTGCTGTGCGGCCCGAACGCCCGGACCAGCGCCCGGGCCTCGCTGCGGTCGCCCAGCCGCGTGGCACAGCCGTGCGTGGCGACGTACGAGACCTCCGAGGCGGGCACCCGCGCGGTGTCGAGCGCCCGGCCGATGGCCGCCGCGAGCGGACCGCCGTCGGGCTCGGGGGTGATCAGGCCGTCGCCGTCCCGGGTGGCGGCCGAGCCGCGGATCTCCGCGTAGACGGTCGCGCCGCGGCGGCGGGCCGCGTCGAGGTCCTCCAGCACCAGGTAGGCCGCGCCGTCGCCGAGGACCGAACCGCTGCGCTCGACGTCGTACGGGCGGAACACCCGATCGGCGGGCAGGTCGGCGGTGGCGAGCACGCCGAGGCCGTCCATCCTGGTCATGCTCCACCAGGACGCGGCGTCGTCCGAGCCGCCGGCCAGCGCCATGTGGCACTCGCCGCTGCGCACCGCCCGGTAGGCGCGGGCGATCGCCGCGGCACCGGCGTCGGAGGTGCCGTGGAAGTAGGCGTTGGGGCCCTTGAAGCCGTGGGCGTGGGAGAGGTGGAACAGCGCGGCCGACTGCAGGCCCTCCACGTAGTACAGCGGGTGGAAGGCGGAGGTCATCCGTTCGCCGAGGCGGCGGAAGTCGGCCCGGCCCTGCTCGTCACGGGCCGCGAGGCTGCCGCTGAGCAGGTGCTCGGGGTTGGAGATCTCCTTGTTGCCGCCGACGAACAGCGCGGCGCGCTCCGGGTCGTAGCCGGCCCCGGCCACTCCGGTCGGGCCGCCCAGACCGGCGTCCTCCATGGCGAGGGCGGCGCCGGCGATCGCCAGGCGGTCGTTGCGGGTGGTCATCCGCAACGACCTGCGGTCGGCGTAGCGCTCGGGGCGGAAGCCGTCGAGCTCGGCGGCGTGCCGGGTGACCAGCGCGGACGCGTCGTAGCCGCGGATCGGGCCGATGCCGCTGCGGCCCTCCAGCAGACCCTTCCAGGTTTCGGCCCGGCCCTCGCCCAGGGCGGTGAGCAGCCCGACGCCGGTGACGGCGACGCGGCGCCTCGGCCGGTGCGTCTTCACGCCCTCACCCCGCTCAGGCTGCTCAGCACCGGGACACGGCCGGTGACCCGGGCGAGCCGCAGCTCGCGCACGGTGGTGACGGTCCGGCCGTCGACCGTCACGGTGGCCGAGCCGCGGATCGTGTCCGCGGAGGCCTCGGTGATCCTCACGTCGACGACCATCCGGTCGCCCGGCTCGACGTAGCGCCGGTAGCGGATCCGGGAGACCTCGGCGAGCGTCCAGGCGCCGGCGCCGGCCGCGAGCCTGGCGGTCTCGGCGATGTCGTCGAGGATCAGGACGCCGGGCAGGACCGGGAAGCGCGGGAAGTGCGTGGCGAACAGGGCGAGGGTGCCGGGGACGTTGCGGGTGGCGACCGCGCGCAGGCCGGGGACGACCTCCAGCACCTCGTCCATCCGGTGCGGCGGCTCCTGCGGTGCGTCGAGGAGCTGGGGTGCGGTGCTCACGATTCCTCCTGGGCTGGCGAGGGTTGCGGCTCGTGGCCGGGAGCGCGGACCACGAAGCAGGCGTTGGTGCCGCCGAAGGCGAAGGCGTTCACCAGCGCCGCGCGGACCTGCCGGGCGCGGGCGCGGTTCGGTACGTAGTCGAGGTCGAGCCTGGGATCGGGGTGGTCGAGGTTGACGGTGGGCGGGACCACGCCCTCCCGGATCGCGCCGAGCGCGGCGACCAGGTTGACCCCGGCGGCGGCCGAAGTCAGGTGCCCGGTCATCGACTTGGGCGAGCTGACCAGCAGGTCGTGGGCATGCTCCCGGAACACCTCCTTGATCGCGACGGTCTCGCTGAGGTCGTTGCCCGGGGTGCTCGTGCCGTGCGCGACGACGTAGTCGATGCCGTCCGGCCCGAGCCCGGACTCGGCGAGCGCGTCCCGCATGGCCGCGATGGCGCCGCCGCCGTCCGGTGGCGAATCGGTGATCCGGTAGGCGTTCAGGGTCGAGCCGTAGCCCACCAGTTCGGCGTGGATCCGGGCGCCGCGGGCCACGGCGGTGTCCCAGCCCTCCAGGACGGCGAAGACCGCGCCCTCGCCGAGCACGAAGCCCGACCGGTCGGCGTCGAAGGGCCGGGAGGCACGCTCGGGCCGGTCGTTCCAGCGGTCCGTGAGCGCGCCGAGCAGCGAGAAGCCGACCACGTCCATCCACGTGGTGAGGGCGTCGAAGCCGCCGGCCACCATCAGCGCCGCGTCGCCGTCCTGGATCGCCCGGTAGGCCTCGCCGATCGCGTGCGCCGCGCCGGCGCAGGCGGTGCTCAGGCTCAGCATCGGTCCGCGGGCCCCGGCGGCCCCGGCCACCGCCCGGGTGCCGAGGTTCTGGTTGCGCCGGAGCACGTCCACCGGGGCCTGCCGGTACAGGTCGCGGCAGCCGCTCGACTCCAACTGGTGTGACATGTCGACGAGTTCCTGCAGCTCCGGGCGGCCGACGGTGCCGGCCACGGCCACTCCGCGGCGGTACGGACCGGTGGCCTCCCACTCCCCGGCGTCGCGCAGCGCCTCCCGGGCGGCGGCCGCGGCGAACAGCGCGGCGCGGGAGAGGTGGCGGCGCTCGCGCGCCGGGCCGGCGGTGTCCGGGGCGAAGTCCCTGACCTGGCCGGCGATCCGCACCGGCATGGTCGAGGCGTCGAAGGTCCGCAGCGGGCCGACCCCGCTGCGCCCCTCGGCGAGCGCCTGCCAGGTGGTCGGCGCGTCGTTGCCGAGCGGGGTGACCGCGCCGATCCCGGTGATCGCGACCCGGCTCATCGGGCACCGGCCGCGTCGGACAGGCCGCGGGTGAGGCGGCGCTCCAGCAGCCGGGTGGCCTCCAGGTCCTCCAGCTCGTCGGCGGGCAGCAGCGCGCACATGACCGCGTCGGCGGTCATCACCAGGCGTCCGTCCACTGTGGCCGTACCGCTCAGGACGGCGGTCTCGTCGCCCAACGACTCGACGGTGCCGACAAGTTCGATGATGTCGCCGGGGCGGACGGGGCCGTGGAAGGCCACCCCGTCGACGGACAGCAGCGCGGCCCGGCGGCGCAGGTCGGTGGTGATCATGATGAGCCAGGTGCCGGCCTGGCAGAGCGCCTCCAGCACCAGCGGGGCGGGCATTTCCGGGCCGCGGCCGGTGTCCCGCCAGTGGTCCTCCAGCCGGGAGGTCACCTTGCGGGCGCGGACGGCTCGGCCCGGTTCCAGGGCGTCGATCCGGTCGATGAGATGGAAGCGCATGGTCATCCTTCGTCGTGCGCGGTGTCCTGGGCGGGGCCGTCCGGCGACGGACCGTCCTGGGCAGGGCCGCCATGGGCGGGAAGCAGTACGGCCTGGGCGAGGGCGTAGCCGCCGGTGTGCGAGAGCGAGACCTGGGCCCCGGCCCAGCCCGCCCGGAGGCAGTGCTGCGCGGTGACCCCGCTCAGACGCACGCGCGGCGGGCCGAGCGGGGTGGCGACCACCTCGACGTCCGTCCAGGCCTGACCGGGGCCCAGCCCCGTCCCGAGCGCCTTGAGCACCGCCTCCTTGGCGGCGAACCGGGCGGCGAGGTGGGCCGGACGGTTGCGTTTGCCCTGGCAGTACGCGATCTCGTCCTCGGTGAAGATGTCCCGCTCCGCGCCGCTGTTGCGCGCGAGCAGGCCGTCCAACCGGTCGATCTCCACCAGGTCCACCCCCATGGCGATTCGCACGCCGGGTCCCCCTCCCGTCGGTGCGCCGCACGTAGGCGGCGGCGCTGCACCAGAACAGATCCAGCGGTGCGGCCGGCGGATACAGGCGGATCCGAACCGGTCGGCCGGTGTGGTGGGCGTATCCGCCGGACTGCGGCGCAGATCTCCTCTGGGAGACGGCATCGCACGGACCAGGGAGTTTCACCATGACAGAGCGCGCCGACCCGACGCACGCCGATCCGCGAACATCTGTCAGTTCCGGCACGGGTTTTCACTTTGGCGATAGCCGCTAGACTGAGGTCCGGTTACCGATCGGTCGGCCTGGCGGAGTGGAGAAGGCTCGATGGTCAGGCAGGTGGCGGAAGCGCCGGTGCTCACGCGCAGGGAGCGCGCGCGGCAGGCGACGATCGCCGAGATCAAGTCCGTGGGACGCGAACTGCTCGCCGGCGAGGGCGAGTCCGGTGTCACCATCCGTGCCATCGCGCGGGAGATGGGGATGACCGCCCCGGCGGTGTACCGCTACTTCACCTCGCACGAGTTGCTCATCAGGGCGCTGCGCGCGGACGTCTTCGCCGAGGCCGCCCGGGCGGTGCTCACCGGCGCGGACGACGGGGCGGCCCGGGACGACGCGCTCGGTCGGCTGCTCGCCGCCGGACGGGCGCTGCGGCGCTGGGCGCTGTCCCACCGCCACGAGTTCTCGTTCGTCCTGGGCCGCTCCCCGGTGAGTCCGGACGACGCCTGCGACGACGAGGCCCAGGACGCCGGCTGGGTGTTCGGCTCGGCGTTCGCCGGCCTGCTGTTCGAACTCTGGCTGACGCGCCCCTTCCCCGTCCCGGCCGAGTCGGAACTGGCCCCGGAGCTGGTCGAGCAGTTGAACGGGCTGCGGATCTCCCGGCAGTTGGACCTGCCGGTGGGGGCGATCGCGGTCATGCTGAGCGGCTGGGTCCGGCTCCACGGCGTGATCTGCCTCGACGTCCTGGGCCACCTGGCCTTCGTCCTGCCGGACGCCGAGGCCTTCTTCGAACACGAACTCCACCGGCTCTGCACCGAGTTGGGCATGGCCGACGGATACCGGCCACCACGCTAGGGCAGGCCGGCCGCACCCGAGAGGCAGGAAACGCCATGACCGGTCCGCTGGACCGCCTCATCCCCGATCCTCAGTTCACGCTGGTGCACGAACGCCACATCCCGCGCAGCCCCGACACCGTCTGGCAGGCCCTGGAGACCCTGCGCTTCAGCGACCTGCCGCTCGTACGGGGCCTGCTCGGCGCCCGGATGGCCTCCTCCCGGGGCCCGCACGAGACCGCGGACAACCACGCGACGCTGCGCGAGCACATGACCCAGCGGGGCTACACGATCCTGGCCAACGAGCCGCCGCACCTCGACGCCGTGGGCGCGGTCACCCGGTACTGGCAGTTCCGCGTGCCACCGCCCGAACCACTCACCTCCGCCGAGGAGTTCACCGCCTTCGACCGGCCGGGCTACGCCAAGGCGCTGTCCGCGTTCATCCTCAGCGAGGCCGACGGCGGCACGCTGCTGCGCTGCGAGACCCGGATCTCCGCCACCGACCAGGCGTCCCGGCGCCGCTTCGCCGCGTACTGGTGGGGCATCCGACTGGGCAGCTCGCTGATCCGGCAGATGATCCTGACGGCCGTGGCACGCAAGGCCGTTCAGCTCTGAGCCGCCGTACGTGTGCGGCCCCTCCCCGAACGGGAAGGGGCCGCAGACGTGCGGGCGCTCAGTCCGCCGCGGGCCGGTACGGGCAGACCGGAGCCTGCTGCGGCTCGGCCCGCCCGTGTGCCACCGGGCAGCCGGCGCCCGGTGCGGGCTCGTCCGCCGGTACGACGACCGGGGCGGGCTCGCCGGCGGTCGAGCGTTCCTCGGCGGTGACCTCGCGCAGGGTCATCCGGATCCCGTACCGGGCGCGCAGCGAGATGTCCGGCTGCATGACGATCGGGTGCCCCGGGACGAGGTTCAGGTGGTAGCGCTGGAGGAGCGAGGCCAGCACGATGGTGAGCTCCATGTTGGCGAAGGCCAGCCCCACGCAGTTCCGCGGGCCGCCGACGTACGGGACGTAGGCGTAGCGCGGCCGCCCGGCCGAGCGCTCCCGGGTGAAGCGCTCGGGGTCGAAGCCCTCGGGGTTGTCCCAGAACTCCGGGTTGCGGTGGGTGATGTAGGTGTTGAGCAGCAGGAACGAGCCGGCCGGGATGTGGTAGCCGCCGAGCCGGTCGTCGCGCAGCGGCATGCGGGCGACCTGCCACAGCGGCGGGTAGAGCCGCAGTGCCTCCTGGACGAAGAGCTTGAGGTACTTCAGCTGGGGCAGGTCGGCCATGGTCGGCGGACGGTCGCCGAGCACCTGGAACACCTCCTGCCGGGCCCGCTGGGTGGCGGCCGGCTGGGCGGAGAGCAGGTAGCAGATCCAGGACAGCGTGGCGGCGACGGTCTCGTGGCCGGCGATGAACAGCGTCATCACCTGGTCCCTGAGTTGACGATCGGTCATGAGCTGCCCGGTCTCCGGGTCGGCGGTGTGCATCAGCATGGACAGCAGGTCGGCGTCGGCGCCCTGGTCGGGATGGCGCCGGCGCTCGGCGATGAGCCGGTACACCGTCTCGTCGAGGACCCTGCGGGCCGCCAGGAACTCCCGGTTGCGCCGGGTGGGCACCCGTTCCGGCAGGTCCGCGACGGAGATCAACTTGGCGTTGATGTGCTCCAGTTGGATCCGAACGGCATCGCCGAGGGCCAGTGCGTCGGCGGACCAGTCGGCCCGGAACAGGCAGCGCGCCAGGATCTCCAGGGTGAGACTCTGCATCTCGACCCGGGCGTCCAGCGAGGCGCCGCGGCGGTGGGTCGCCTCCCAGCGGTCCAGCATGCGGCCCGCACTGTCGGCCATCACCCCGGCGAAGCGTTCCAGTGACTCGCGACGGAAGGAGGGGGCCACGGTGCGGCGCTGCCGCTGCCACTCCTCGCCCTCGCTGGTGACCAGGCCCTCCCCCACGGAGACGCTCACCTTGCGGTTGAAGTCGTCCGGGTGGGGATAGTTGGCGAAGTTGTCGGCGAGGATGTGCTTGAGGTGGTCGGGGTGGGTCACCAGGATCACGGGGACGGGCCCGCGGAAGCGGACGAGGTCGCCGTGGTCGCGCCAGGCGGCGACGAAGGTCCGCAGCGGATCGCGGCGGAAGTCCAGCGCCGAGCCGAGGAGCGGCAGCCCGCGCGGGCCAGGCGGGCCGGGCCGCGGCACCGAGGAGGTCGCCGCCATCACCCGGCCACCGTCCGCACGTGCTGGATCCGCATCGGCATGCCGTCGCGCGGGTACAGGAAGACGTTCGAGGTCGGCTCGCAGACGTGGCCCGGGGCGAGGGTCAGCCGGTAGGACTGGAGGATCCGGGCGATCACCAGCGGGGCCTCCAGAACTGCGACCGACGAGCCGGGGCACAGCCGGGGGCCGCGCGAGAACGGGATGTAGGCGTACAGCGGCCCGCCCCCGGTGGCGCTCTGCTCGAACCGCTCGGGCCGGAAGCCCTCCGGGTTGGGCCAGTACTTCGGGTGACGGTGCATCAGGTAGGGGCTGATGAACACCTGGGAGCCCGCGGGGATGCGGTAGCCGCCGATCTCGTCGTCCTCGACTGGGCTGCGCGAGAGCGTCCACACGGACGGGTAGAGGCGCAGCACCTCCTGGAAGAAGGCGCGCAGGTACCGGAGTTGGGGAAGGTCACCGGCAGCGGGCTCGCGATCGCCGCAGACCTCGGCGAGCTCGGCCCGGATCCGGCGCTCGGTCCCGGGGTGCCGGGAGAGCAGGGAGAACGCCCAGACCAGGGAGAGCGCGGTGGTCTCGTACCCGCCGAGGAACATGGTGACGACCTCGTCGCGCAACTGCTTGTCGCTCATCCGGTGGCCGGTCTGCTGGTCCTGCGCCGTGAGGAACCTGGTGAGCAGGTCGTCCGGCGGGGAGCCGTCCCGGCGGCGGTCGGCGATCAGCCCGTAGACGAAGGCGTCGAGCAGGGCGCGGGCCTCCAGGAACTGCCGGCGGGCCCGGCTCGGCAGCACCTCCGGCAGCTCGACGAACCGCTGCAGGCGGGTGTTGGTGTAGGCGTTGCAGATCCGCACGGCACGGGCGAGGTCGCCGGCCCGGGTGCTGACGTCGGTGCTGAACAGCGTCTGCATGACGATGGTCAGCGCCAGCCGCATCATCTCCGGGGTGATGTCGACCGTCCGGGCGCCGTCCGCCAGCGGCTTCCACTCCTTGACGAGCTCGCTCGTGGCGTCGACCATCGCCGGGGCGAAGCCGGCGATCCGGGAGCCCTTGAACGCGGGCTGGGCGAGCCGCCGCTGGCGGAAGTGGAACTCGCCGTTGCTGGTGAACAGGCCCTGGCCGACCCAGGGTTCGAACTTTCCGACGGAGAGCGGGTCCTTGGGGTAGTTGGGCTGGTGGTCGTCGAGCACGTGCTTGATGCAGTCCGGGTCGACGATGAGGAACAACTGGCGATTGCCGGGCAGTTGGAAGCGCACCAGGTCGCCGTAGCGGCGCCAGGCGCGGGTGAAGGTGCCCACCAGGTCGCGGACGAGGTCCGGTCCGGACTTCACCAGCGGGTAGCCCGCCGGGCCCGGCGCTTCACGCCGGTAGCTCAGCATCATGCTCATGCGCCCTCGCTTCGGTCCGGGCGGCCTGCGCGCAGGCCGCGGTTGTGGTCGACGGAACGGGCCCTGGCCCGCAGCCGGGCGAACCGGGGCACGGCGGCCAGGGTGTGGCCCAGCCGGCGGAGCGGGCGGGCGTCCGGAGCGGGCAGCACGCCGAGCCCGGTCAGCATGCTCAAGTAGCCGGCCTCCTGCCAGAGTTCGACCAGGAGGCCCTGGTCGTCCCACTGCTCCACCAGCAGCTCGTCCAGCGCGACCCGGCGGCCGGTGGGCGGCACGCCGAAGAGTTCGCCGAGGTGGGTGCCGGTGAAGCGGAGCCGGGCGGCGACCAGGTGGCCCTCGGCGAAGACGTCCAGGCTCTCGACGGTGACGTCCGGCTTGGCCCGCCACAACTGCCGCACCACGTCCCTGAAGCCCTCCCGGTTCAGTGCCGGGCGGCCCGGGAGGTTGAACACGGCGTCGGGGCGGGAGAGTTCGTCGATGACGCGCAGATCGCGTTCGGTGAACAGGCGACGGCCGAACTCGGCGGCCAGGGTCTTCGGGTCGGGCTGTCCGGACGTCTTCGGCCTCGTCCGGGCCGGGTCGGTCCTGGTGGGGGTCACGTCGTCTTCCTCTCTCGGGCGGCCCGCCGGGTCAGCGCGGTCAGCCGGGCGGTCACGCCGACGGCGTGGCCGACCCGGCCCAGCGCGCCCAGGCCGGCGGGCGGAACGAGGCCGAGCTGGTCCAGCACCCCGAGGTCGTCCCCCTGCTGCCACAGCTCGGCGACGCGGCCGTCCTCGAAGCGGAAGATCGTCATCTCGGTGGTGCGGACGCGCATGCCCGTGGGCGGGATGCCGCCCAGCCTCCCGAGGTGGGTGCCGAGCACCTCGGAGCGGAGCATCACCCGGTCCCCGTCCCCGATGCAGTGCAGGGGCCGGTACCGCAGGTCGGGCAGCGCCCGGCGGCGCTCGGCCGCCACCCGCCGGTAGACGGCGGGACCGCGCAGCTCCGCGACACCCGGAAGGTGCCCGACGAAGTCCGGTCGGAAGTGCTCGTCCACGGCGGCCAGATCACCGCGGTTCCACACCCGGTCGGCGATCTGCTCGACCAGGTCCTTGAGACCGCTCGGCGGGAGCCCCGCCGAGTTGGTCCGTTCAGCCTTGCTCATCTGCCCAGCCTTCGGTCCGGGGGCGGTGGTGTGCTCGCGCGCAGCGCGTGCAGGGGCGGGTTCCCGCCCGACAGGAGAGATCGGTGCGGCCCGCTCCCGGATACACCCGGGGCCCGGTGTATCCGGCGGCCCTCCGGTCGGCTCTGTGTTACCGAGCGCCCGCCGCAGTCCGACGCCGTCTGGCGCCGGGCTGACCGGCTGATCCGCGCGAACCGCACCGAAGCACCACCGGACGAAGAAGAAAGGCAGCCGATGGACTCCAGTCGGGACGGCCGGGCCCTGGGCCCGAGAGAGCTCGGTCCCAGGATCCTTGACGACCTGTGGAACAGGAGGGACGTCGGGGTGATCGACCGCCACTTCGGCAGCGAGGTGGTGACGCACCTGCCGCTTCCGGGCCAGCCGGTGATCAAGGGCACGCCCGGTCTGCGGAAGCTGGCCGAGGACATGTTCGCCGCGCTCCCGGACCTCGCGTACCGCGCCGTGGAAGTGGTCGCGGCGGGCGACAAGGTGCTGGTCCGGGGTGAACTCACCGGCACCCAGCGCGGGTTCCTCATGGGCATCCCGCCCACCGGCCGCTCCACCCGGCTCACCGAGCACGTGATCCTCCGGTTCGACGGCGACCGGGTCGTGGAGATGTGGCAGCAGGCGGACTACCTGAGCGTGCTGTCCCAGCTCGGCATCACGCCGCCGGAGGGGGCCGGGCCGCTCGGCACCGTCGCGCACACCTTCAGGACCGTCGGCCGCCTCGGCGGGCTGGCGGTCAGGGACCGGATCCGGCAGCGGAAGGCGGCAGCCCGATGACCATCGACGAGACGGTGACCGAGCCGGCCACCACGCCCTTCACCCTCACCCGCGAGCACATCCTGATGGTGTCGGACCTGTCCTGGTCGGACGACAACTCCCGGGCGCTGCCGTGGTATTCGCAGGACTACAAGTGCTACCTGCCGGGCCGGCCGGTGCTCAACGGCGGCCAGGAGTTCCTGGACACGCTCAACCTCGTCAAGGCGGCGAAGCCGGACGTCGACATCGAGTGGCACGACATCCTCGTCGACGGCAACAAGGCCGTGCTCCACGTGACCTTCCGCGGCCACCACCTGGGCCCGCTCTTCGGCATCCCGCCGACCCGGCGGCTGCTGGAGATCGGCGAGATCATCATCGAGACCTACGACGACCGGGGCCGGATGGTGGAGTTCCGCCAGGAGGGCGACTACGCCGGGATGCTCACCCAGATGGGCATCGTCCCGCCGCCCGGCACCGGGCCGCTGGGCACCATCGCGCACTCCGTGAGGACGGCCGTCCGCCTCGCCGCGCTCGACCGCGCCCACCGCAGGGTGCACGGCGGGTAACCGCCGCCTCCCAGCGGACCGAAGTCCCCCGCGAGCGAACCGCCCCGGTCTCGCGCCGACCCCGAAGGGAGCTCCGCCATGGAGCGCTCCGCCGTGCACCAACGCCGCTGGCGGATCCTGGCCGTCCTGTGCCTGAGCCTGATCGTCATCGGCATGGACAACCTGATCCTCAGCCTCGCCCTCCCCCGCGTCCAGCAGGACCTGGGGGCGAGCGGCGGCGACCTCCAGTGGATCGTCGACTCGTACAGCCTGGCCTTCGGCGGCCTGCTGCTGCTCGGTGGCGGCCTGGGCGACCGTTTCGGCCGCAAGCGCATGCTGATGACCGGCCTGCTGCTGGTCCTCGGCTTCTCCGCCGGCGCCGCGTTCGCCGGCAGCCCCGGGGCGCTGATCGCGATGCGCACCGGCATGGGCGTGGGCGGCGCGTTCGTCATGCCCGCCACCCTGTCCATCATCAAGGACGTCTTCCCGGTGGAGGAGCACGCCAAGGCGATCAGCGCCTGGGCCGGTTCGGGCGCGATCGGCGTGCCGCTCGGACCGGTGCTCGGCGGCCTCCTGCTGGAGCACTACTGGTGGGGCTCGGTGTTCCTGATCGCCGTCCCGGTGGTGGTGATCGCCCTGATGGCCTGCGCCGTGATGGTGCCGGAGTCCCGCAACCCGCGCCGGACCAGGCTGGACCTGGCCGGCGTGGTGCTCTCGGTGGTCGGCCTCGGCACCCTCGTCTACGGCGCCATCGAGGGGCCGCGGCGCGGCTGGACGGACACGCTGACGCTGGCGAGCCTGGCCCTGGGCGTGACCCTGTGCGTCGGGTTCGTACTGTGGGAGCGCCGGAGCGACCACCCGATGCTCTCCGCCGAGCTGTTCCGCAGCCCGAAGTTCGCGGGCAGCGCGGTGGCCATGTTCTGCGTCAACTTCTGCCTCTTCGGGCTGCTGTTCGTGGTCACCCAGTACTTCCAGTTCATCCGGGGGCACGGGCCGCTGGCGTCCGGCCTCCGGCTGCTCCCGGTGCTCACGGCCATCGTGGGTGCCCAGTTGGGCACCCGGCTCGCGGCGCGGATCGGGCTCAGGCCGGTGGCCGTGGCCGGCCTGGCCGTCCTGGTCGCCAGCATGGCGCTGATGACCGGCGCGGACGGGTCGAGCGAGACGCTCGCCCTGGTCTCGCTCGGGCTCTTCGGCTTCACCATGGGCCTCGTCCTGCCGCCGTGCGCCGACGCCCTGCTGGCCGCGGCACCCGCCGAACAGGGCGGCGCCGCCTCGGCCGTGACCGACGCGACGCTCCAGGTCGGCGGCTCGCTGGGGATCGCGGTGATCGGCAGCGTGCTCGCCACCACCTACCGCGACGGCCTGCCGGACCTCGACTTCCTCCCGTCCCCGGCCACGGCCGCCGTACGGGACTCGATCGGCGGCGCCGAGGCCGTGGCCCAGCACACCGGCGGGGACGCGGCCACGGGCCTGCACACCGTGGTGTCGGACGCCTTCGTCGGCGCGCTCGCCGACGCCATGTGGACCGGCGCCGGCGTGGCCCTGGTCGGGGTGCTCGCCGTGCTGTTCCTGCTGCCCGGACGGCGTGGTTCGCGGACGCGGCAGTCAGGCGCCGCGCGCGAGGCCGCCACCGACGAGCTGGTCGCGTCCTGACCCTCCAATTCGCTTTCCGTGAGCCCTACTTGAGAGAGACAGCGTGAAGAAGAAAAGCGTCTTCCGATTCCTCGTGGTCGCCGTCGTGGGCGTGCTGATCGCGGCGTTCTTCCAGGGCAACGCCGGCGCGGCCGACCGCAAGGACCGGCCGACCGACACCGTCGGCGCCGAGAGCAGGCGCGTGGTCCTGGGCTTCTACCAGGAGGTCCTGGCCAAGAGGCAGCTCGACCTGGTCGGCCAGTACATGCGCGACGACTACGTCCAGCACAGCCCGGGCCTCAAGTCCGGTGTGCAGGGCTACCTCCAGGACTACGCGCTCTTCCACAGCGTCTTCCCCGACCTGGAGGCCACCATCTACCGCGTCGTCCCGCAGGGCGACAAGGTGTTCCTGCTGGCCACCTTCCGCGGCCACCAGGTCCAGACCGGCAAGGAGCTGGTCTTCAACACCGCCGAGCTCTACCGGGTGCAGGACGGCAAGCTGGCCGAGCACTGGGACGTCGTCGACTACGCGGCGATGGAGGCCTTCGGCGTCAACCTGCCCGGCGGAGTGGAGCCGTCCACGCCCACCGACTGGAGCGGCACCAACGCCCAACGGCTCAACCTGCTCCGGCTGTTCTTCACCGTCGACGGCGTCTACCGCATCCCGGACAGCCCCTTCCACGGCGCGCTCGCCGAGGACCTGATCCAGAACCAGCCGGGCGTCGAACCAGGGCTGGACGGACTGCGGGACAACGTCGACAGCTACCGCGAGCGCTTCCCCGACCTCAGCTTCGAAATCACCCACACCGTCGCCGACGACGACACCGCGGTCGTCTACTGGGTCTGGCGCGGCCACGAGAAGGGCACCGGCAAGCCGCTCGAACTCAACCGCGCCGACGTCTTCCGCGTCGACCACGGCAGGTTCGTCGAGCACTGGAGCCGCCTCGACTACCGGGCCGTCAACCCCTTCGGCCTGAGCTGAGTGCCTGAGCCGAGTCACCCCGGCCGGCCGCCCGGTCGCCTTCGGCGGCCGGCCGGTGACCGCGGCCCCGCGTGGGCCCTCCCGCCTGTCGGAGCCGAACAAGGAGGAATCTGTCGTGTCACGACCATCGGTGATCATCGTCGGAAGCGGCGTGGGCGGGCTCGCCCTGGCCGGCATGCTCACCCGGCAGGGCTGTGAGGTCGTCGTCCTGGAACGCTCGGCCGAGCGCCGCGACGGTCTGGCGATCACCATCTGGCCCAACGCCCTCCGGGCGATCCGCCGCTCCGGCGGCGAGGAGATGTACGAAGCCGTGCTGAAGGTCTGCGAGCCGATCCACTCGGCCCGGATGATCAGCCAGTCCCGGGGCCCGCTGGCCGCCATCGACCTGGGCTTCCTGACCCGCCGCTACGGCGTCACCGGCCAGGGCGTGACCCGGGCCGAGCTGCTCGACACCCTGATCGCCCTGGCCGGGGCACCGGTCAGGTTCGGGGCCGAGGTGAGCCGGGTGAGCCCGGACGGCACGGTCGTCCTGACCGACGGCGAGACCCTGCGCGCCGACGTCGTGGTTGGCGCCGACGGCGTCGGCTCCACCGTCCGCCGCTCACTGCTGCGCCCGGGCCAGGACGATCGCCGGGAGAACCCGCTGGAGAGCTGGCAGGGCGTCGTCGACCGCGGCGGCATCTGGACCTCCGAGGGCGCCGACTTCCACTTCGGCCCCCTGGGTACCTGCGGCATCATGCCGCTGACCGACGACCGGGTCTACTGGTTCGTCGACGGCTCCATCCGGACGCCGCCGACCGGCGAGGGCTGGCCGGACGTGGTGCGCGCGCTCGTCGCCGCCACCCCCGCCGAGCAGCTCTTCCCCGGCCAGGCCTGGGACCGCCGCCCGGTCCGCCGCTGGGGCCGCGGCCGGGTCACCCTGCTCGGCGACGCCGCACACCCCATCCTCCCCACCATCGGACAGGGCGCCTGCATGGCACTGGAGGACGCCGGCGTCCTCGCCGCCCGGATCGCCCAGGACCCTGACCCGGTCTGCGCCCTGCGCCGCTACGAGGACGACCGGTACCCGAGGGTCCTCGGGCACTTCAAGAAGGCCCGCGGCATGCTCCGGATGCGTGCGCTGCCCGGCGCCGTCCGGGACCGCATGCTGGCCGCCCTGCCGGACCGGACGATCACCCGGATGTACACCGAATCGACCGTCCCCCTACCCGAGTTCAGTTAGCCAGGAGGAGCAGGCATGTCGCGAGTGAAGAGCGTGATCGTCGTCGGAGGGGGCATCGGCGGGCTCTCGCTGGCCGCGCTGCTCACCCGCAGGGGCATCGAGGTCACGGTGCTGGAACGGTCCGAAGGCATCCCGCGCGGCATCGCCATCTGCATCTGGCCGAATGCCGTCCTCGCCCTCCAGGCCGCCGGCGACGCGAAGTTGGCGCACGCGGTGCGCGACCTCTCGCACCGGATCGACCGCGCACACTTCCAGTTGGTGTCCGGCCGGACCATCGCCGACGTCGACCTCGACGTCAAGCTGCGCAGCCGCTACGGGATGACGGGCTTCGGCGTCACCCGGGCCGAGCTGGTCGAGACACTCGCCGCCGAGGCCGGAGCCGAGGCCGAGGTGCGCCACGGCGTCGAGGTGGTCGAGGCCCGCCGGGACGGCCGGGTGACCCTGGCCGGCGGCGAGACGCTCAAGGCCGACGTCGTGGTCGGCGCGGACGGTGTCGGGTCCGTGGTCCGCCACACCGTGCTGCCGGCCGAGCCGGGCCCGGACCGGCGGGAGGACAGCGTCCGTCTGACCGGCTGGCAGGGCTACGCGAGCGGGGTCGAGGCGGACTACCCCAGCGGCGACATCATCTTCGGTCCGACCGGAGTCGCCGGCATCATCCCGCTCACCGCCGGCCGGACGTACTGGTTCATGCAGGCGCCGCACGACCGGAGGCCGACCGGCGACGACTGGAACGAGCGCGTCCGCCGGGTGATCGCGGCGACCCCGGCCGACCGCGTCCACCGTGACAACCCGCGCGACCTTCGCCCTGTCCGCGCGTGGGGGCGGGGGCGCGTCACCCTGCTCGGCGACGCGGCGCACTGCATCCTGCCGACCGTGGGCGTCGGGGCCTGTATGGCCATGGAGGACGCCGCCGTGCTGACGCTCGCACTCGGCTCCCACGACGACCCCGAGCACGCCTTACGCGCCTACGAGGCCGAGCGCTACCCGCGCGTCCACCGGGTCTTCAGGCGCGGGCGGGCGGCACAGCGCATCCAGCGACTCGATCCGGCGATCCGCGACCGGTTCGTCACCACCGTGCCACCGGCGCTGATCGAGCACGTCTTCCTGTCCAGCACGCTCCCGCTGCCTCGGTTCGCGGGCCGGCTCGACTGACCCGGCTGCGACGGCGCCGTGTATCCACGATCCGGCCGGCGGGATCTCACCTACCGGCGCGGCACGCACGAACCACTCACCCTTGGAGAACTCATGGCACTCACGGATCCCGCCGCCCCGCCCGGTGGCGACTACGACGTGATCGTGGTCGGCAGCGGGCTGGGCGGACTGGCCGCGGCGGCGTACCTGGCGAAGTTCGGCCGCCGGGTCCTGGTCCTGGAGCAGGCCAAGGGCATCGGCGGCTACGCCCACGCCTTCCAGCACGACGGCCGCTACTACGACCCCGCGATCCACGTCGTCCCGGGCGCGGCCGAGGGCGGGACGATCGACGCGCTGCTGCGCTACCTCGGGGTCCGCGAGCTGTGCGAGTTCGTGGAGTCGGACGCGCTCTACCGGGTGGTCATCGACGACGTCGTCCTGGACGCCCCGTTCGGCTCCGAAGCCTTCATCGAGGCCCACGTCCGGCTGTTCCCGCACGAGGCGGAGGGCATCCGGGGCTTCTTCGGGCTCTGCGAGCGGTTCCTGGCGGAGGCCCACCAGGTGCCGCTGCAGCTCTCGCCCAAGGAGCTGGGCGAGGCGGTGAAGCGGTTTCCGACCCTGTTCGGCAACCGGATGTCGACCCTCGGCGAGGTCCTCGACCGCTACGTCACCGACCCGCGCTGCAAGGCCTTCTGCACGGCCGGCTGGCCGTACATGGGCCTGCCGCCGTCCCAGCTCTCGTTCGAGCTCTTCGCCCGCTTCCTCTACACCCAGATGCACGGCCTGTACCACTGCAAGGGCGGCTTCCAGCACCTGGTCGGGGCGCTCGTCACCTCGATCGAACGGGACGGCGGCAAGCTGCTCACCGAGACGAAGGCCGAACGGATCCTGGTCCGGGACGGGCGCGCCGAGGGCGTCGTGCTGGCCGGCGGCCAGGAGCTCCGCGCGCCCGTGGTGATCTCCAACGCGGACGCCCGGCAGACCTTCGAACAGCTGGTGGGCCTCGACCTGCTGCCGACCGCCTACCGGCGGCGGCTGAACTCGCTGCGGTCCTCGATGTCGATGTTCGTCGTCTACGCGGCCACCACGCTGGACATCGCGGCGGCCGGCGGCGCCCACGAGACCTTCATCTTCGAGACCGACGACCACGACGCGACGTTCCAGGGCTTCGCCGACGGCCGGGCCCCCGCCACCGTCGTCGTGGTGCCGACCCTGCTGGACCCGAGCCTCGGCCCGGCGGGCGAGCACCTGGTGACGTCGACCGCGCTGGCGCCCTACCACGGCCCCAGGTCCTGGGACGAGTTGAAGCCCGAGCTGGAGGAGAAGTACCTCGACCTGATCGAGCGGCTCTACCCCGGCTTCCGGGCTGGCCTGACCTTCGTCCGGAGCGCCACGCCACTCACCCTGGAGCGCTACACCCTCAACCACGAGGGCGCCGCCTACGGCTGGGAGAACACCCCGGCCCAGGCGGGCAGCAAGCGCCTGACGTACCGCACCCCCGTCGAGGGGCTCTACCTGTCCGGCCACTGGGCGCAGGCGGCCAGCGCGCTGCGGGTGATCGTGTCCGGCAGCCACACCGCGCAGGAGATCCTGCGCGCCGACGGGCTCACCGACGTGGGCCCCGAGCTCTGACCACCCGGGCTCCGACCAGCCGAGCTCCGGCCACGCGAGCTCCGACCAGCAAGAACATCGCGAGGAGACAGCTATGACGACCGAGACCCGTCCGGACACCGTCGCGGTGTACCAGGAGATGGCCCGCCGGTACATCGAGGAGGTCTGGGACAAGAACAACGCCGCCACCGAGGCCGAACTGCTGGCCCCCGACTGGGTCGACCACATGCCGCTGCCCGGCTGCCCGCAGGGCCCGGCCGGCCACCGCGCCGCCGTTCAGCTGATGCACGACGCCTTCCCCGACCTGCGCTTCTTCCTGGACGACGTGGCGATCATGGGCGACAAGGTGGTCGACCGCTGGACCGCCACCGGCACCTTCCTCGGCGAGCTGTACGGCTTCCCGGGCAACGGCGAGCGCATGATCATGACGGGCCTGGACTTCCACGTGGTCCGCAGCGGCAGGTTCGCCGAGCTCTGGCACGAGGAGAGCACCGCGTCCATGGTCGAACAGCTCGGCATGGCCCCGAAGCCCGGATCCGGCCCGGGCGCCATCGTCGGCCTCACCGTCGGCAACATCTTCCGCGTCGCCAAGTACCGTATCCGCGGGCGGCGTTGAGCATGAGCGCCGAACCGGAGTCCACACCGGGCGTGGCCAGGCTGACGGACGTCCCGCCGGGAGAGCTGCTGGCCGTGACGGCGCCTGACGGCACCCGCGTCCTGCTGGCCAACGTCGACGGCGAGGTGCATGCCGTCGCGAACGAGTGCAGCCACGAGTTCGCCCCGCTGGAGGACGGCGAGTTGGAGGACGACACGGTGGTGTGCCCCTGGCACTTCAGCCGCTTCTGCCTCCGCAGCGGCAAGGCCCTCGACATGCCCGCCGTCGACCCGGTGGCCACCTACCCGGTCACGGTGATCGGCGACGAGGTCTTCCTCGGCCCCCGGCGCGGCGACGGCTGACGCCCCCGAGCAAGGTCACGGCCCCGATCTCCGGAAGTCGGGGCCGTGGCATTGCCGCGTCCACGGCGGGACACGCTGCCGTCCCATCGGGGTATCCCGGCATGCGGAAGCCCGTGCACAGCGTGAGTCTGCTGAAAGTGCACCTCCCGCACGCGACCACGACGACACGAGGTTCCGCCGTGACCCAGATGACCGAGCACCAGCTCGCCACCCTCGCCCACCCCGACTTCCTCGCCCACGCCACCACCTCCCACGACGGCCACGGCCCCAAGACCTTCGGCGACCTGACCGCCATGCGCCGCGCGCAGCCCGCCGAGAAGGTCCGCAAGAACGAGAAGGAGCTCACCGCGACCGAACGGTCCCGGCTGGTCGACGCGTTCGACGTCATCAACCAGTCCGGTGTGCTCGGGAACTTCGTCGCCATCCACGCCGACATGGGCCACCACCAGCACCGCATGTCCGGCGACCCCCACGACATCGGGGCCCAGCGCTTCCTCCCCTGGCACCGGGTGTTCCTCGACCAGGTCGAGACCGAGCTGCGCCGCGTCCACTCCGAGGTCACGATCCCGTACTGGGACTGGACGGCCGACCAGCAGATCCCGGTCTGGCTGGCCGACGTCCTGCCGAGGGTGATCGTGCCCGGCCCCATGGGCGGGATCGTCCAGGTGACCCGCTCCCCCGGCAGCCTGCACCACCTGCAGCAGATCACCGCCCCGCTCAACCGCGTGATGCAGGCCGGCGGCTTCACCACCTTCGTGGACGGGCTGGAGTCCGTCCACGACCAGGTGCACGACTGGGTCGGCGCCTCCATGTCCGACCTCGCGACCGCCCCGGCCGACCCGCTCTTCTTCCTGCACCACGCCAACGTCGACCGGCTCTGGTCGACCTGGCACCCCACGCACCCGAGCGAGAACCCGACGCTGAGCGGCGACGACGTGGTGATGGACCCGTGGCGCGTCACCGAGCCGACCACCCGGCACATCGACAACTTCCACTACTCCTACAGCTGACCGTCCGGCTGCACCCCGGCGGCACGGTAGTGCCCCCGGGGTCCGCTACGGCCGGGTGAAGGTCACGTGGGTGACGCCGCTGGGGGTGGTCACGGACTCGACGTCGAAGCGCCCTTCGAGTCCTTCGAGCCCGCCCCACAGGCGCTCGCCGCGGCCCAGGACGATCGGGACGACCACGACGTGCAGGTGGTCGACGAGGTCCTCGGCGAGGAACTGGCGCACGGTGGTGGGCCCGCCCCCGATGCGCACGTCCAGGCCGGCGGCGGCCTCGGACGCCTGGCGGAGCGCCTCCTGCGGCGTGGCGTCGATGAAGTGGAACGTGGTGCCGCCCTCCATCTCCACGGACGGGCGCGGGTGGTGGGTGAGGACGAACACCGGGGTGTGGAAGGGCGGGTTGGGGCCCCACCAGCCGTTCCACTCGTGGTCCTCCCAGGGCCCGCGCTGGGGGCCGAACTTGTTGCGGCCCATGATCTCCGCCCCGATGTCGGTGCCCCAGGCGCCGGCGACGGCGTCGTCGACACCGGTGCTGCCGCCGGCTTCGCCCTGCATCTGCCGGAAGGAGCGGGTCGCGAAGAACCACGCGGGCAGGCGAAGGCCGGCGTGGCCGAACGGGGCGTCGAGACTCTGTCCTTCGCCGGTGGCGAAGCCGTCGAGGGAGACGGAGAGGTTGTGGACTCTCACACGGGACATGGCGCGGCCTCCTGGTCCTCGAAGAAGGTGCTCGCGGGCCGCGATCACCTGCTGGGGGTGAGCGTAGAGGCCGGCCCGCCGGAAACCTCCGGACCGGCGCGCGGTCCGTTGCGGCGCCGGTCCGGCCGGGTGATGATCGAGAGGAACCTGACTCATGTGTCCGGTGTGCATCGTGGTCCCGTCGACGGTGAGCGTCATGCCCAGTAGGTCAGCCGCACGATTAGCACCTTCCCCCAACGGGCAGCAGAGCCCCGGTCAACCCCCACAGGGGGTGACGCCGACCGGCGATCCGGTGCTCGCGGCCCGGTTCGCGGTGCCCTCGGTGCCCACGACCTTCGTCCGCAGGCCGCGGCTCGTGAAGCTGCTCTCGGACGGCGAAGGGTGCCCGCTGATCCTGGTGAACGGCCCGGCCGGGGCCGGGAAGACGCTGCTCGTCGCGGACTGGACCGGTTCGGCCGCCATGCCGGGGCCCGTCGTCTGGCTGACCCTCGAACGCGGGGACGACATGCCCGGCACGTTCTGGGCCTACGTCCTGGCAGCCCTGCGCCGCTCCGCCGGATCCCTGCCCGACGGCGTCGGCACACCGGCGCGTGCCGACGAGGTGGACCCTTCGCTGCTCGCCCGGCTCGCGGCGCACCTGAGCAACCGGGACGAGCCGGTACTGCTCGTGCTCGACGAGTTCGAGCGGGTGGCCTCGACCGAGATCGCGTCCCAGCTCCACTTCGTGCTCCGCCACTCGGCCCCGGGTCTGCGCCTCGTCCTGATCAGCCGATCCGAGCCGCTGCTGCCGCTCCACCGCTACCGGGCCGCCGGGGAGATCACGGACATCCGCAACGGGGACCTGGCCTTCACCCCGCCGGAGACCGCCGCCCTGCTCTCCCGGCACGGCCTGTCCCTACCCGCCGACGATGCTCGCGCGCTGACCGAGCGCACCCGGGGGTGGGCGGCCGGACTCCGGCTGACCGCCCTCGCGACCCAGGGCGCCGCCGACCCGGAGGGTTTCCTCGCGGAGTTCGAGGCGAGCCGGAGCACGGTGGCCGACTTCCTGCTCGCCGAGGTGCTCGACGTCCAGCCCGCCGAGACGCAGGACCTCCTGCTGCGGACGAGCATCCTGGAGCAGACCCATCCCGATCTCGCCGACGCACTCACCGGGCGGCAGGACGCCGACGGCATCCTCGCCCGGCTCCAGCACGCGAACGCGTTCGTCGAGCCCATCGGCCACTCCTGGTACCGGCACCATCCGCTCTTCGCCGAGATCCTCCGGGTCCAGCTCCGCGCCCGTCACCCCGGCCTCGAACCCGAGCTGCACCGCCGTGCGGCCCGGTGGCTCGGCGAGGCCGGCCGGCTCGCCGACGCGCTCCCGCACGCCGTCGAGGGGGACGACTGGGCGTTCGCGACGACCCGGTTCGTCGACGACCTGGCGATCGGGCGGCTGTTCACCGGCCTCGATTCGAACCACTTCGCCGAGCTCTTCTCCGGGATGGGTCCGGAGGCCGCGGGCCCTGCCGCGGATATCGTCCGCGCGGCACGCGACCTCGCGAGGAACGACACCGACAACGGCCTGAACCACCTACAGCGGGCCGAGGAAGGCCTCCTGGACGACGGCCCGGCGGACGCGTCCGCGGCCCGGCTGAGCTGCGCGTTCCTCCGGGTCATCGCGGGCAGACTGATCGGCTCCGCGGACATGGCGCAAACCGCCGCCCAGGCGGCGGAGGACCTTGCGCGGACGATCCCGGAGAGGCTGCTGGGGGATCACCCGGAACTGACCGCTCTGCTCCAGACCGACCTCGGCTCGGCACTGCTGTGGGAGGGCCGCTTCGAGACCGCCAGGACGGCGCTCACAGCGGCGGCCGAAGCTCCCGACAGCCCCGCCACGGCCTTCCCGCGGCACGAGTCCCTCAGCCGGCTCGCCCTGATCGAGCTGCTGCGCGGATGGATCGGCAGGGCCGAGGCGCATGCCCACCGGGCACTCGCGGAAGCCGAGCGCTGCGGACTCCCCCCGTCGTCCTGTACGGGCGTGGGCCAGCTCGTCCTGGCCGAGGTCGCCGTCGACCGCGACGATCTGCCCGCCGCGCGAACCGCTCTGCAGTGCGCTGCCGAGTCGTCGGCCGCCCGTCATGACCCGATCGTGGCCAACGGACTGGTAATCGTGCGATCCCGGCTGTTCCTGGCGGCCCGGGACCCGGAGGCCGCGCTCACCGCCCTCGCCGACGCGGGCGGCCTCACATCCGCCTCCGCACCCTCGCCGTGGGTGGCAGACCGGGTGGCCCTGGCCGCGTCCGCGGCACATCTGGCCGCGGGGGACCCGGAAGCCGCCGTGGAGGCGCTGGAGGACCGGGTGTCGAGCGGACCGGAACGCGCCGTCGGCCTGGCCCGCGTGCACCTCGCCTCCGGTGACGGCGAGCGGGCCCTGGAGGTCCTCGACTCGGTCCATGGTGAGAGCGGCAGCGGTCCGGGCACGGCGGTGCCCGTGCTGCTGGCACGGTCGCAGGCGGCTGTGCTCCTCGGCGACGACGCCTCGGCCGCGCGCCTGCTCGGTCGCGCACTCGCCACGGCCCGGCCCGAGCACCTCCGGCGTCCGTTCTGCGACGCGGGGCCGTGGCTGCGCCGACTGCTCCGCAACCGACCGGTGCTCGCCCGCGCACACGACTGGCTCCCCGCGGGCCTGCTCGCCGGACTTCCGCGCCCCGACACGGTCCGCGACGGCGCCGTCCTGCTGGTCGAACCGCTCAGCGAGCGGGAGCGCGAGGTCCTCGACCGGGCGGCGCAGATGATGTCGACGGAGGAGATCGCCGCCGACCTCCACCTGTCGGTGAACACCGTCAAGACCCACCTGAAGAGCATCAACCGCAAGCTCTCCGCCACCCGACGCGGAGAGGCGGTGCGGCGCGCGAAGGAACTCCACCTGCTCTGACGAACCCGCTCCGACGGACGCCGGACCGCCGCCACGCTCACCTCGTCCGGGTGATGCCGCCCGGGAGGCCCCCGGGCAGCATGGTGGGTGCGGAGGCCGGCCGTCCTCGGGATGCGGGAGAAGCACGCTCATGCGGTACGAGATCCGGGTCGACGGGACCATGTCGAAGGTGACCCTCAACGAGGCGTTCCCCGAACTGGAGAGCGTCTTCATGCGGCACCAGACCGTCCTGTACGGCCCGGTGACCGACGAAGCCCATCTGTACGGCCTGCTGGCGCGGTTCCAGTCCCTCGGGCTCCACGTCCTGGAGATGCGCCAACTGCCCGAGTGAGCCAACGCCTCGGGCAGTGTGCGACGCACGGGCACGGCAGGGTCAGCCGTCCAGCAGCCGGGCCATGCCAGCGGCGAACCCGGCGTCCTTCAGCAGCCCTTGTGCGCGCAGCTCACCGAGCCGCGTCGGTCGGTCCAGCAGGCTGCTGTCCGAGGACCGTTTCGACCTCGACGATCCGGTCGTACGGGATCCGCACGGTCGCCAGCAGTCGGCCGTCGTGCCGACGCACCTCGGCCGCCGTCTCGCGGGCCCAGACGTTCTCCACGAGCAGGGCGAGCACCGTGGTGTCGGGCTCCATCACCACGGCGATCTCGTCGATGTCCTCGACCCCGGCCAGGCTCATGGTGCGCCGGGCCGCGACCCGGGCCGCCGCGTCAGCCAGGTCCTCGAAGTCGGACAGCTCGAGGCGGCTCAGCTTGCCGTCGGCGTCCTTCGCCACGACCAGGGCGTCCAGCACACGGACGGCCTCGCGCTTCTCGACGTCCTCCAGCGCGCGGAGGAAGGAGTCCGGCGGCTGACCGCTGGGGAAGGAGAGGACGACCAGGTCCACCGGTCCGAGTTCGGTCATGATCCAGCTCCGATCAGGATGACCATCGGCACGGCGTCTCGTCGACGGGTTGTCGGCGCCACACCCGGCGCCGATCCGCACAGAGGCCGTGCCTCTGCGAGTGTGGCGGCGACGGCGGCGATCCGGGATCACCCGTGCCGGGTGAGCGCGGAAGGGCCGGAGCGGGCGACGTCGAGGTCACGGGAACGGTCGAACGGAGGCGGACCCGGCGTGCCCGGCCGGTTCCCAGCGCCCACTCTGGACTCGGTAGCAGCTACGGGACGGGACGATCGTGAGGATGCGGCACATGCCACGGACGCCGGAACCGCCCGCTCCTCCGGGCGCCCCTTGTGGGCAGCGCGCATGAGGTGGCGTGGCGGATCCGTCCAACGCGTCCGGCAACGGCTCGAGACGACCACGGCGACCATCCGCGACGTGCCGTTCGTCGGCCGGCTCCTCACCCAACTGGTCCACGTGAACGTCCTGGACACCGCGACCCGGATGGCGGCGCAGATCTTCCTGACCGCGGTACCGACGGTCTTCATCCTCGCCGCGTTCGCGCCGGACTCGGCGCGCAACAACCTGGTGGAATCCCTGCGGGGAGCTCTCGGCCTGCGTCCCACCTCGCTGGACGAGTTCCAGCAGATCTTCAACGCGACCAGCGAGACCGTTCGTGACGCGACCGGTGGCATCGGGATCGTCGTGACTCTGCTCTCCGCCACGGCCTGCAGTCGCGTGCTCCAGCGGCTGTGCGAGCGGTCGTGGCACATGTCGCACACGGGTGCGCGGGTGGCGGCCTGGCGTTGGCTCGCCTGGCTGCTGGTCTGGTTGGCCGCCCTGCTGTTCCAGGGCCGGATCCACGCGGCGTTCGGCGCCGGTTCGGGCCTGGGGACCGCCCTGTCGCTCGTCTCCGGCACCCTGCTGTGGTGGTGGACCCAGCACGTGCTTCTCGGTGGCCGGATTCGCTGGCTCCCCCTGCTGCCGGGAGCGGTGATCACGGGAGCGGGGCTGCTGGTCTTCTTCTGGGCGTCGAAGATCTACATGCCGCACGCCTTCGACCGGAGCATCACCCAGTTCGGCCCGTTCGGCCTGGTGTTCACGCTGCTGTCCTGGCTCATCATGATCTGCGTGACCATCACCGTGTGCATCGCGACCGGTTACGTCGTCGCGAGTGAGGGCCACCTGGCGCGTCTGCTCGGGACACCGTCGGCCGAGAACGCGGCTCAGTCCGCCGTTCGGACGGCGGACTGAGCGGCCGGCGGACTGGGCGGCCCGGCGGTCAGGCGAGCACCTTCTCCTTCGCTCGCTGGTACTCCTCCTCGGTGATGTCCCCCGCGTTCCTGAGGCTGGCGAGCTTCGCCAGATCGTCCGCGTGGGTGCCCGCCCCGGACGGCGTTGCGGCTGCCTCCTGGATGTACGCGCGGAATGCCTGCTCGGACTGCTGCGCGTGCGCGCGCTCGCGATCTCCCATGCCCTGGCCCCGGGCGATCAGGTAGACGAGCACGCCGAGGAACGGGAGCACGATGACGAAGACGGCCCAGCCGGCCTTGGCCCAACCGCTGAGCCCGTCGTCCCGGAAGAGGTCGACGACGACGCGGAACAACAGGAAGAACCAGAGGATCCACATGAAGATCCACATGGTCGTGAAGAAGATGTTGAGCAGCGGGTAGTCCACCGCGTACCTCCAATCGACGGCGCCCCACCGCATGGGCTGCGGGGTGCGCGAGGCGGCCTCGTGCCGGCTTCGAGCACCAGCGTGATCTCCGGGACGGCGCTGCGGACCACCCGAAGCGGGTGATCGTCTCCGAAGCGGTCCGCCGAGCCCGCGGATAACCCGCCCGGGGTGATGCACGCTCCGGGTCCGTCGGCGATCTTTGCCATGAGACGACACGTCGGGGCCCGTCGGGTGAACGGACCCCACGGCGAACGGGAGAGCGAGCGATGGAACAGATCGGACGGACGGAGTGGTTCGCCCTCGGAATCGTCGCCATGACGACCGCCACGGTCGCCCACGCCGTCGCGGGCGTGGTGCAGATCCTGCGGGACATGCTGCGCACGACACCGGCCGGAACTCCCGAGGCGCCGCCGACCGCCCCGGCCCGGCGCCCGGAGATCGGGCTGGCGGGTTGGTGGCTGTTCGCCGGCCTGTTCCTTGCCGGAACCGCGGTCTACCACGCGGTGGCAGGTGTCAGGGAGATCCTCAGGGAGATCACGCACCCGGGCCCGGCACGGCAGGCCGAGTAGGCGCCGACCGGATCGACGCGGCTGAATCGCCCCACCTCAGTCGAGCAGTGACAGCGCACCGGCGGCGGCGAAGCCCAGAACGGTCAACAGGCCCGTGAGCCTGCCGCCCTGTTCGAACGACTCGGGCATCATCGAGTCCGCGAGCATGGTCAGCACGGCACCCGCGGCGAACGACTCCACGTACTGGCCCTCCGCGTGCGGGACGAGCCGGATCAGGCCGTAGCCCAGGGCCGCGGCCGCCGCCGCGACGCCGACGATGCTCCACCAGAGCCTGTAGGCATCACGCGGTGCCTGACCCGTCTCCTGCATGGCGGCGGTGGCTCCGAGGGCCTCCGGCAGGTTGGAGACGAAGACCGCGGCCAGGAAGGCCACGCTGATGGAGCCGCCCGCCGCCAGCCCCATGCCGAGCACCATCGACTCCGGGATGCCGTCGAGCAGCGCGCCCACGACGATCGACCTGCCCGCGGCCTCGCCGCCGGAAGCCCGCCGGGGCGCCGCGTCCTGCCGGGCGACCATGCGGTCGACGACGTAGAACACCACCGCGCCGGCGAAGAGCGCGAGGAAGTGCCCCACGTTGTGCATGGCTCCCTTGGGCACGAGCTCGTACGCGAGGGCGGCCACCAGCGCTCCGGCGCCGAAGCCGAGCACCTCGCCGGTGGTCGCCCTCGACGGTCTGAGGTGGACGGCCAGCCAGGCTCCGATGACCAGCGAGAAGGCCGCGAACGCTCCCCACAGCGCAGCCGCGAACGCGTTCATCCGCCCTCCTTGGCCTGTCCGGGTCCACCGGTACGGGTCACGGCTCCCGCTCCGGAGACGCCCGTCCTCACGCTCCACGATCCGATCCCCGACCACCACGCGCGTTACCCCGCACAGGTGAGGTGAGACTCCCGTCGGCCCGGTCGATTCACCCGCCGGGGGTGGCCTGACCGCTCCGCCGGGACCACATCGTGGAGGGGGAAGGCTGACGCTCTGACGCTGGAGGCGAAATGGACCGGCTGCCCCTTCACCTGCCGGCGCGTCACCCCCGGCGACGGGAGGGTGCGTCTCCACGGCCAGGCCGAGCGGCCTTCCATCCCCTGCCGGCCGACGCCTCCCTGGGCGAGCCGGCTCCGCCACGGCTCAGGCGGCGGTGCGCGGCAGCCGAACGCGGCGCGCTGTGGATCATCCGGCACTTCGGTTGAACGGCACCTCGGTTGACACCGTGAGGAGTGGTTTCAGATGGCGATCGTGGAATACGAGCCCGGTAGTGCGTTCCCCGGCAGGATCGGCCGGACCGCGGCGGAGTCCTCGCCGGCCTGGCCGGCGCCGACCAGGGCCCGCGAGGGCGCGCCCAACGTCCTGCTCTTCGTCCTGGACGATGTCGGCTACGGCCAACTCGGCTGCTTCGGGGGCCTCGTGGACACCCCGAACATCGACCGGGTGGCCGGCAACGGCCTGCGGTACGCCAACATGCACACCACCTCCCTGTGCTCACCCAGCCGGGCCTGCATTCTCACCGGCCGCAACCACCACTCCAGCGGCGTGGCCTGCGTCATGGAGGCCGCGATCGGCTACCCCGGCTACGACGGCCGGATGCCGTTCGAGAACGGCATGCTGCCCGAGACCCTCCTCGAGCACGGCTACAACACCTTCGCCGTGGGGAAGTGGCACCTGTCCCCCTCGGAGGAGAACACCGCCGCCGGACCGTTCCACCGCTGGCCGCTCGGCCGTGGCTTCGAGCGCTACTACGGGTTCCTGGGCGGTGAGACCAACCAGTGGTACCCGGACCTGGTCCAGGACAACGCCTCGATCCAGCAGCCCGCGCTGCCGGAGGACGGCTACCACCTGTCCGCGGACCTCGCCGACCAGGCCATCCGGCTCGTCCTGGACGCCCACGTCAACGCGCCCGAGAAGCCGTTCTTCCTGTACTACTCGACCGGGTGCGGCCATGCCCCGCACCACGCGCCCAAGGACTGGATCGAGCGCTACCGCGGCCGGTTCGACGCCGGCTGGGACGCCTACCGCCAGACGGTCTTCGCCCGGCAGAAGGAGATGGGCCTGCTGCCCGAGACGGCCCAACTGCCGGCGCACGACCCGGACGTCCCGCCCTGGGACGGCCTGTCCGACGACGAACACCGCCTGTACGCACGCATGATGGAGGTCTACGCGGCGTTCCTCTCCTACACCGACCACCACTTCGGCCGCCTGCTGGACACGCTGGAGCGGATCGGCGAGCTCGACAACACCCTGATCATGATCGTCTCGGACAACGGCGCCTCCTCGGAGGGCGGACCGACCGGGTCGGTCAACGAGATGTACTTCTTCAACCAGGTGCCCGCCAGCCTGGAGGAGAACCTGGCGAAGATCGACGATCTGGGCGGCCCGCACGCCTACAACCACTACGCCTGGGGCTGGACCTGGGCCGGCGACACCCCCTTCCGCCGGTGGAAGAGCGAGACCTACCGCGGTGGGACCACCGATCCGTTCATCGTCTCCTGGCCCGAGCGGATCACGGCACGCGGCGGGATCCGGCGCCAGTACGCCCACCTGATCGACCTGATGCCGACGGTGCTCGACGCGCTCGACCTCAGCCCGGCCAGGACCATCCGCGGCGTCACCCAGTCCCCGCTGGAGGGCGTGAGTTTCGCGCACACCTTCGAGGACGCCGACGCGCCGACCCGGCACACCACCCAGTACTTCGAGATGTTCGCCCACCGGGCCATCGACCACGACGGCTGGCGGGCGGTCTGTCCGTGGCCCGGGCCGAGCTTCACCGAGGCCGCGAAGAAGGGGCGTCGCTTCGGCTCCCCGACGACACCCGAGATCCTCGACGAACTCGAGACGACAGCTTGGGAGTTGTACCACATCGCGATGGATCCGACGGAGTCGGTGAACGTCGCCGCCGAGCACCCCGCCAAGCTGCGCGAGCTCATCACACTGTGGTGGGCGGAGGCCGGCAAGTACCAGGTGCTGCCCCTGGACGGCAGCCTGACCGAGCGGATCCGGGCCGAACGGCCGAAGATCTCGCGTCCGCGCACGCGCTACACCTACTACCCGGAGCTGTCCGTCATCCCGTTCGCCAACGCGCCGAGCCCCTACAACAGGCCGTACAGCATCGAGGCGGACGTGGACATCCCGCCCGAGGGAGCCGAGGGCGTGCTGTTCGCCCAGGGCGGCTCGGCCGGCGGGCAGGTGCTCTACGTGAAGGACGGTCAACTGCACTACGTCCACAACTACGTCGGCCGCGACCTGATGCAGGTCGACTCGACCGACGGCGTCAGCCCGGGGCGTCACAAGCTGCGCTTCGAGTTCGAGCCGACCGGTGCGCCCGACATCGGGCAGGGCAAGGGCACGCCGGGACGCGCCCAGCTCTACGTCGACGAGGTCCTGGTCGGCAACGCCGAACTGCCGCACACCACGCCGATCGTGTTCGGGATCGAGGGCGCGAGCATCGGCTACGACTTCGGCGAGCCGGTCCTGGACGACTACGCGCCGCCCTTCGAGTTCACCGGCACCATCCACGAGGTGACGGTCGACCTCTCGGGTGACCTGATCCAGGACGACGAGGCCATGGTGCAGCGGCTGATGGCACAGCAGTAGGCGCGGGCGGCACACCGATGAGCACGGCCGCCTGGGCGACGGCTGCGGCGGGCGCGTTCGGTGCCACCAACATCGACAACCTGGTGGCGCTGACGGCGCAGCTGTCCCGGCCGGCCGTCGAGGGCGAGCAGCGGCTGGGACTGCGGCACGCGTTGCGCGGGCAGTACCTGGCCCTGCTCGTCCTTCTGCTCGTCGCCGTGCTCGGGGCCGCCGGGCTGCTGCTCCTGCCGCACCGGGTCGCCGCGCTGCTCGGCGTCGTCCCGCTCGTGCTGGGAATCCGCCAACTCGTCCGCCGGGGCGGCCCTGCGGCATCCGGGCCCGGCCCAGCGAGGTCCGGCACCCGGGCGGTGGCGCTGCTCTCGATCACCTGCGGCGCCGACAACGTCGCGGTCTACAGCCCGCTGCTCGCGCAGGCCCGGTTCCCTGACGCCCTGGTCGTCGCCGTCGTTATCGCCGTCCTGGTGGCGCCGATGTCCGTCCTGGCCTGGTGGCTCGCACGTGGCGGGGTCCGGCTGGCCGGGCTCGGGGCGGTGGGCGACCGGGTATTCCCGGTCTGCCTCATCACGGTCGGCCTGCTCGTCCTGAGCGGGGCGGTGGCCTGAGCGGGGCGGTGGCCTGATCGGGGCGGTGGCTTGAGCGGGCCGGTGGTCCGAGTGGCGCTACCGCTCACCCGGTCCGCCGGCGCCCGTGCCGCCCGCGAGCGCCGGCTCACCGGCCGAAGGCTTCGCCGGCCCCGGTCCGGGCGCCAGGAACTCGCGGATCCCGAACAGGACCAGGATGACGACGGCGAACCAGAAGGCGACCATGCCCGTCGGGTTGTCCCAGACGACGAAGATGACCGCGGCGACCAGGAGGATGGCGATCCCGATCCACCGCTTGTAGCGCGCCACGAAGGGACCGACCGGACCGGCCTTGAACCCGGCCGAGTCCGCGGCCGAGCGCACTGCCGCGACGCCGGTGCTGCACGCGGAGCGCACGGTGGTCGCCACGCGCGACGGACCGATGAAGAAGGCCCCGAGAGCGACCAGGACCGCCAGGGCGCCGACCGACCGCACGGCCTTCCTCAGGTAGTGCACCAGCGCGTCGTACACGGCTCCGGCCGCGCCCGGCGATGCCGTCGAGGGCAGATGATCGAGGAAGAAGGACCGGAACACGGCCACCGCGATGCCCAGCACCAGCATCGCCACCGCGACGCCGATCGCCGTGCCGATCAGGGCTCTTCGCCGGTTCACGGCGAGGTAGACACCCCCGGCGGCGATCAGCACGGCGATCACCGGGAGCCAGTTGCCGAGGATCTCCAACAGGCGGAAGTACGTCCTGATCTTCGCGATGTCCGACGAGGCGAAGACGGTGATCGAGGTGTGCACCTCGGGGATCTTGGCGGCCAGTCCGAAGCCCGATTCCACCAGCTGGGTCTTGATCTTGTCGACGGCCGGCCCGACGTCGATCATGACCTCGTTGTTCGACAGCTGGATCGCACCGCCGCCCTGACCGGTCAGCGCCTTCTCGATCGAGGAGTGTGCCGCGCGGAGCCCGTTGGTCCAGACGGTGGCGAACGCGTCGCTCGCGACGACCTTGTTGACCACCGTGCCGATGAGGCTCGTCAGGCCGCTGCCGATCGGCCCGCTGAGCGAGCCGATCAGGCTCGCCGCCTGCGGGGGCACGCCGGCCTGCGTGGCCACCTGCGAGAGCTGGTTGACCAGGGACGGCACGTCGATCTGTTGCACGACCACGTTGGTGATCCTGCTGGAGACGGCTTTCTGCACGTCGGGGTTGCTGGCGAGCGGCCCCATCGTGGCCACGAACCGGTCGGTGTCGGTCACCGTGTCCGCGATCCACGTGGACAGCACGGCCAGCATCGACAGCACGGAGGCGACGACGATCAGGACAACCGCGCCGGTGGTCCGCAGCCGGTGGTGGCGCCGCCCGACACTCGGCGTCGCTCCCTCCAACTCCGCGACCCTGCGGCGGAGTTCCTCCACCTCACGCTCGTCGGCCGGCTCGGGCTGCGGCTCAGGACCTGTGGACGACATCGGCGGCTCCCTGCCTTCACTGCATGAACGCGGCACCGGCCGCATTGCGTGGCACGGTGCTTTCCAGGAAAGCCGCGCCGCCGGGAGCCGACGACCGGTACTAGCCCAGCGGGGCAACCCGTCCCCCGGAGTGCCCCTGATCGGCCGAACCCGGACCCCGGCGCCTTGCCCGTTCCCCACGGTCGTCGGACGGTGACAGGGACTGCCCGACCACCGGACGGAGCCCGCGGAGCGCTATCCACTCCTCTGGCACGAAGTGACCGAGGAGGAATCACCCGACCGGGCCGGACCAGGTGGCGGCCAGCTTCCCTCCGCGGTGTGCGCGTCGAGGACGCAGCGGAACCCCAGGTGGCAGGTCGCCGTGTCCTCGGTCTGCCCCTGTCTGGCCGCCGGCCGGTAGCGCAGGCAGTAGTTGGGGGCGCACAGGAACGAGCCGCCCTTCACCACCCGGCGGTGGAAGCCGTTCTCCGACAGACGCTCCACCGGCGTCACGGACCGCGGGTTGTGCGGTGCGCAGCAGGAGCGGGGGGCGGGGCCCGGGTGGACGCCGGTGTAGTAGTCGATGGTCCACTCCCAGACGTTCCCGGCCATGTCGTACAGGCCGTAGCCGTTCGGCGGGAACGAGGCGACCGGGGACGTGCCCTCGAATCCGTCGAGCGCGAGGTTCTCCCAGGGGAACCGCCCGTGCCAGGTGTTGGCGAGGTACCGCCCCTTGCGGGTGAACTCCTCGCCCCAGCAGTACGTCGCACCCTCCAGCCCGCCCCGGGCGGCGCACTCCCACTCCGCCTCCGTCGGCAGCCGCTTGCCGGCCCAGGCCGCGTACGCCCTCGCGTCCTCGAACGACACCTGGGTGACCGGGTGCAACTCACGGCCGTTCAGCGTGCTGCCGGGCCCGTCGGGGTGCCTCCAGCAGGCCCCGGGTACGTACTCCCACCAGCGGTGGAAGTCGTCGAGCGGCACGGGGCCGCGGGTCGGGCGGAACACCAGCGCCCCAGGGACCAGCAGCTCCCGGTCCACCTCGGGATAGGCCGACGGCTCCAGCGGCCGCTCGGCGACCGTCCGGTGGCCGGTCTCCTTCACGAACCTGCGGAACCGGGCGACCGTGACGGGCTTCTCGTCCATCCAGAAGCCGTCCACCCGGACGGGGTGGACCGGCCGCTCCTCCGGGTAGAAGTCGGGCGACCCCATCAGGAACGTCCCGCCCGGTACCCACACCATGCCCTTGGCCGGCGGGCGCGTCGGCGGGGCCGCGGTGGCGGGCCTCTGCGTCATCGGATCGTCTCCTCCCCGCCGTGACCACGGCTCGGCGCACCGAGCACGAACACGGCCAGGTTAGGGGCGGATGATCCCGATTCGGGTGATTGGGCGAGATCAGGCCGAGCCTGCCGTCGAAGCGCCGCTATAGGCCCGGCCGGTCCGGTGACCGGATCGTTCCGCATGCGGGCACAATGGTGTCTTCAACAAGGAACCCTTCGGACGGAATGATCGGAGCATGAACAACGCACTCCTCGTCATCGACGTCCAGGAATCCTTCCGCCGGCGCGAGAACTGGGCGGCCGTCTCCAACCCGGAAATCGTCGAGCGGGTGAACGAGCTCGTCGACCACGCCCGGGCGCAGGGGGACCTCGTCGTCTGGGTCCTGCACTCCGAGCCGGGCACCGGAACGGTCTTCGACCCGGCCCTCGGGCACGTCCACCTGATGGACGGGCTGGTCCCGGCCGATGGCGAACCCGTCATCACCAAGACCTCCCACAACGCCTTCACCACCACCAACCTCCAGCAGCTGCTCACCCAGCACGGCATCCGCGAACTGGTCGTCAGCGGCATCCGCACCGAGCAGTGCTGCGAGACCACCACCCGGGTCGCCGCCGACCTCGGCTACGACGTCACCTTCGTTACCGACGCCACCGCCACCCACCCGATCGAGCACCGCGACGCGCCCGCGGGGCGCAGCCTCGACGAGATCCTCGCCGACCCGCGCACCCTGTCCACGGACGAGGTCATCGCCCGCACCGAGTACGCGCTGGCGGGCCGCTTCGCCCGCGTCACCACCGTGAAGGAGCTGACCGGATCGTGACCCGCGTCGTCTTCCTGCTCGTCCCGCAGCTGCACCTGCTGGACCTCGCCGGGCCCGCCCAGGTGTTCTCGACCGCGGCCGCCCACGGTCTCGGGTACGAGATCGGCTACGTCGCCGAGCAGGAGGACGTCCCCACGGCGCAGGGGGTCGCGCTCCGGGCCGCCACCGAGTGGCCGCCGCTGTCACCCGGGGACCTCGTCGTGGTCCCCGGGTGGCGGTCACCGGTCCTGCGGGCGCACGGGGAGCTGTCGGCGGCGACGCTGGAGCGGCTGGCCGCGCACCACGCGGCCGGCGGGACGGTCGCCAGCATCTGCGCGGGCGCCGACGCGCTCGGCCGGGCCGGGCTGCTGGACGGCCGCCGCTGCACCACGCACCACGACCTGCAGGACGAACTCGCCCACCGGTACCCGCGGGCGAGCGTGGTGCACGACGTGCTATACGTGGTGGACGACCGGGTGGTCACCTCGGCGGGCATCGCGAGCGGCATCGACCTCGCCCTGCACCTCGTCGCCGTCCGGCACGGTCCGGCGGCGGCCTCCCGGATCGCCCGCGAGATGGTCGTCTACGCCCGGCGCAACGGCGACGAGCGGCAGACCAGCGCGATGCTCCGGCACCGCGCGCACCTGGTCGACGCCGTCCACCGGGTGCAGGACCTCATCGACACCCGCTTCACCCGCCGGCTCAGCCTCACCGACCTCGCGTCCGCGTCCGGCGTCAGCGAGCGCACCCTCACCCGCCACTTCACCGAGGCCACCGGGCTCACCCCGCTGCGCTACCAGCAGGAGCTGCGCGTCGAGCGCGCCGAGCACCTCATCGCCCACGGCGCGACCGCCGAGGCGGCGGCCCGGGCGGTCGGTTTCCAGGACGCCCGGATGCTCCGCCGCCTGCGCGCCCGGGCCGGGACGAGCACGGCGAACGGCTGAGTCTCGACGCCGGACGCGGGGTCAGACGGCCCGGCCGGAAGCTGTCACAAGGTTGTGACACGGCGATGCGCAAATCCGTTCGGTTCTCTCACGTCGTGCACGTAGGGTCGCGCCCATGGGAGAAAAGCGGGGGAATGGTGTGGAGAAGATCCTGCACGGCACGCGTCTGCTCGGGGTCAGCGCGCTTGCCGGAGTCGTCGCGGCGGGGATAGCGCTGCCGGCGGTGGCGGCGGCCGGGCTGGGGGCGCAGTCGGCGGCGGACGACTTCCAGAACCTGCCCGACGACTTCAAGACGCCGCCGCTCTCGCAGGCCTCCACGATCTACGACGCGCAGGGCGGCACGATCGCCACGGTGTACTACCGCGACCGCACGGTCGTCCCGGCGGACCAGATCTCTCCGCTGGTCAAGACCGCGCTCGTAGACATCGAGGACAACCGCTTCTACGAGCACGGCGCGATCGACCTCAAGGGCGTCCTGCGCGCGGTGAACAAGAACGCCTCCTCGGGTTCGACCCAGGGTGCGTCCACGCTCACGCAGCAGTACGTGAAGAACGTCTTCGTCGAGCAGGCGGGCGACGACACGCAGAAGGTCGCGGAGGCGCAGCGGCAGACCGTCGGCCGCAAGATCCAGGAGCTGAAGTACGCGATCAAGATCGAGGAGACCCTGAGCAAGGACCAGATCCTCACCAACTACCTGAACATCACGTACTTCGGCGAGCACGCCTACGGCATCGAGACGGCGGCGCGGCGCTACTTCGGCGTGCACGCCAAGGACCTCACCCTGCCGCAGGCCGCGCTGCTGGCCGGCCTGGAGCAGTCGCCCAGCGGCTACGACCCGGTGGCCAAGCCGGCCGCGGCGAAGGAGCGGCGCGACACGGTGCTGCACAAGATGGCCGAGTACGGGCACATCACCAAGGAGCAGGCGCAGCAGGCCATCGCCACCCCGCTGGGGCTGAACGTCCAGGCGCCGCAGCAGGGTTGCATCACCGCCAAGCAGGGTGAGGGCTTCTTCTGCGACTACGTGCGCCAGGCGGTGCTCACGGACCTGGCGTTCGGGAAGACGGCGGCCGAGCGGAAGGCGGTGTGGAAGCGCGGCGGCCTACGGATCCACACCACGCTCGACCCCAAGGCCCAGGCGGCCCTCAACGCCTCGGTCACCAGCCACGTGGACGCGGGCGACAAGGCGGCCACCGCGATGAGCATCGTCCAGCCGGGCACCGGCAAGATCCTCGCCATGGGGCAGAGCCGCCCGTACGGCGTCGACGACAACCAGCACGAGACCCAGATCAACTACAACGTCGGCAAGGCCATGGGCGGCGGGCTCGGCTTCCCGACCGGGTCGACCTTCAAGCCGATCGTCGCCGCGGCGGCCCTGGAGAACGGCACCTCGGCGAGCCAGAGTTACACCACGGACTACAGCATCCCGTGGCCCGCGATGAAGGACTGCAACGGCAAGAAGGTCCCCTCCTCCGGGCAGGTGCACAACGACAGCACGAAGCTCACCGGCGCGTTCGACATGAAGAAGGCCATGGCGCAGTCGGTCAACACCTACTTCGCGAAGCTGGAGGCCGACACCGGGCTGTGCAACGTCGCCCAGATGGCCAACAAGCTCGGCATCACCGAGCAGGCGGGCGGCGACAAGCTCCAGGTGGTGCCGTCGATGACGCTCGGCAGCAACTCCCTGACCCCGCTGGGAATGGCGAGCGTCTACGCGGCCTTCGCCGCGCACGGCACCTACTGCGCGCCGACCGCCATCACCTCGGTGATCGGCCCCGACGGCAAGCAGCTGGCGGTGTCGCAGGCGAACTGCTCCGAGGCGATGTCCGCCACCACCGCCGACACCGTCACCGGGCTGCTCAAGTCCGTCATGGAGGACGGCACCGGGAAGCCGGCCGCTCTCACCGGCGGCCGGGAGAGCGCGGGGAAGACCGGCACCACCAACGACAGCCTCCAGGTCTGGTTCGCCGGCTACACCCCCGAGCTGGCGGGCGCGACCGTCGTCAGCGACACGGACAACCCGAAGCCCCTGGACGGCCAGAAGATCGGTGGCGAGGTGGTGGACCAGGCCTTCGGCGGCACGCTCGCCGGCCCGGTCTGGCGCGACGCGATCGCCGGGGCGCTCGCCGGCGTCCCGGCCGGCACCTTCACGCAGGTGCCGCAGCCGTAACGGCTCCGGCCGACGGCTCCGCTGCCACCGCCTCCACCGGGAGCAGCGGGGCCGTTGACGACGTCGGTGGTGACGGACCGTCCGCGGCGCAGCTGCCCTGCACCGCACGGCGGCCGAAGCAATCAGCCGGGCGCGATCACTCGATGATGGCTTCGGGGTCGTCGGTGGTGTGCATGGCCGCCTCCTCCGCCGTCGCGGCACCACCGCAGATCCCGACGTCCTCGGCGATCAGATCGCTGCGCGAGCCGAAGGACGCGATCAGCCGGCCCGTCCGGATCTCGCCCGCCTCGGTGTCGATCGGCTCTCCGTCGGTGCCGGAGGTGTCACCGATCCCGTCTCCCTCGGGTGAGACGACCTCCGGGAGTTCCGCCGACAGCCGCCGTTCCAGGCTCTCGCGCACACGCTGTTCCGCCGCGGTGACGCCGTGGCGTTCCACCGCGAGCGGGCGCTCCGGCGGAGCGTAGCCTTCGTCGAGCGCCGATTCGAGACCGCGGTCGTCCAGGGTGTCCTGCGCCTCCAGGGGCCCGACGTCGTCCTGAACCTCCGAGCCGTCCGGCTGGTACACCTGGTCGCCCATCAACGCTTCGTCCGACATCAGGTCCTCCTTCACGGACCACGGCGCCACCGCGCCGAGCCGCTGCCGGTGGGCCCACCCACCGGCAACGTGGGCAACCGCCCGTCCGAGGTCACGCTTCCAGGGTCCCATGCAGCGGCTCGACCCGCAGGAGGCGGTTTCCGGCTCGTCCCTCGACGGGGCCTCCAGCGGCTAGATGCCGTCGTCAGTTGGCCCACCCGCGCGATCCTCGCGCGGTGTTGGTGGCGATCAGGCGATAGTCGGTGAAGACGACCGGGCCCTCGGAGAGTTCGGGCGAGTAGACGGCCTCGAAGCGGCGCACCGCCTCGGAGCTGCCGTGAGTCCGGTGGGCGTCCTCGTCGGCGAACGTGAAGAGGTGGACGAAGCGGGTCGGGTCGTCCTTCTGCTGCCAGGCGGTGTACATCCACGTGTCGGGCTCGTGCTCGGCGACGTAGCGGACGAACTCCTCGATCGCCGCCTCGACCCGTTCCACGGCATCGGCGTTCACCCGGTAGTGGGCGGTCTGGTAGATCGGCATGGCAGTCCGCCTACCGACGCTCGGACAGGCTCTTCATGTTCCCACCATGCGCGGCCGCACCGGAGCGGACAAAGCCGTGACCGGCCGAACGTGCGATCACCGAGCGTGATCCCGCCGCCGTGCCGTGCGCGCCCCGCTCGCGTCGCCGAGGCCGCCGGGCCGTCGCGGCCGCCCGGCTGGCGGCTGCGAGCCGAGGCGGGACGATGGAGTGGACACGCCGCGCCGCCGTGCGGGCGGGTGCGCGTCCGGCGGGAGGAGGTGGCCGGATGGACGCCGGGCACGCGGGACCACCGGGTGCCGCTTCGCTGGGCGGGGATCCGTCGATGGCGCCGGGCGGGCTGCTGGACGTCCTGGGCGTCGCCGCGGTGGTGCTGGACGCGGAGGGGCGGATCGTGCTGTGGAGCCCGCAGGCCGAGGACCTGTTCGGCTACCGGGCGAGCGAGGCCCTCGGCCGGGACGCCGCCCAGGTGCTGGTCGACGAGCAGAACATGGAGCTGGTGCTGTCGCTGTTCGCGAAGGTGATGTCCGGCGGCGGGTCGTGGGCCGGGGTCTTCCCGGTCCGGCACAAGGACGGGTCCACGGTGCTGGCCGAGTTCCGCAACATGCGCCTGGAGGACGAGGACGGCCGCCACTACGCGCTCGGCCTGGCCTCGGACCGTGCGACGCTGAGCCGCCTCGAACGGGACCTCGCCCTGTCGCTGCGTCTGGTGGAACAGACCCCGGTCGGCGTCGCCGTGCTGGACACCGACCTGCGCTACGTCCTGGTCAACCCGGCGCTGGAGCGCATCAACGGCCTGCCCGCCGACCGGCACCTGGGCGGGACGGTCCGGGACGTACTGCCGTTCCTGGACGTGGACGCGATCGAAGCCGCCATGCGGGAGGTGCTGGCCACCGGCACCCCGTTGCTGAACCAGTTCACCACCGGCCGCACCGCGGCCGACCCCGGGACGGAGCACGCCTGGCGGGTGTCCTACTACCGCCTGGAGGACTCCGCCCACCACGTGATCGGCATCGCCACCTCGGTCGTCGACATCACCGAGCAGCACCGCGCCGCGACCGCCGCCGCAGCGGCGCGGCGCCGCCTCACCGTGATCGCCGACGCCTCCGAACGGATCGGCACCAGCCTCGACCTCGGCACCACCGCGCGAGAGCTCGCCGACGTCCTGGTCCCCGAGTTCGCCGACATCGCCGCCGTCGACGTCCTCGAAGCCGTCCTCACCAACAGCCAGCCCGCACCGGACCCGGGCAGCCCGGTCCTGTTCCGGGCCCTCGCCGTCAAGGCCGCCTACCCCTCGCCCGCCGTCGAGGCCGCCGACCCCGTCGGCGAGATCGCCCGCTACGACGCCACGCGTCTCGTCACCCGCTGCGCCCGCACGGGCCGCCCCGTCCTCCTGGCCCACGTCACCGACCGCGACCTGCCGCGCATCGCGCGCGACGAGGAGGCCGTCGAACTGCTCGGACAGGCCGGGATCCACTCCTACCTGGCCGTGCCGCTGCGCGCCCGCGGTCAGGTCCTGGGCGCGCTGGACCTCAAACGCGCCCGTAACGAGCAGCCGTTCGACCACGACGACCTGGTGCTGGCCGGCGAACTCGCCGCCCGCGCAGCCGTCGCCATCGACAACGCCCGCTGGTACCAGCGCCAGCGCCACGCCGCCCTCGCCCTCCAGCGCCACCTGCTGCCCGACCGCCCCGCCCAGCCGCCCGGCCTGGAGGTGGCCTACCGCTACCAGCCGGCCGCCACCGTCGGCGAGGTCGGCGGCGACTGGTTCGACGTCATCCCGTTGGACGCCGACATGACCGCCCTGGTCGTCGGCGACGTGATGGGCAGTGGCATCACCGCCGCCGCCACGATGGGCCAACTGCGCACCGCGGCACGGACCCTGGCCGGTCTCAACCTGGAGCCCGCCGCCGTGCTCACCCACCTCGACCGGATCGCCGCCGGCCTCGGCGAGTCCATCGCCACCTGCGTCTACGCCGTCCTCGACCCCCGCCGCCTCCGCTGCCGCATCGCCACCGCGGGCCACCTACCGCCCGTCCACACCCGCCCGGGCCATCCGCCGACCCTGCTCGACCTGCCCACCGGCGCGCCCCTGGGCGTCGGCGGAGTCACCTTCCATGACACCCCCCTCGACCTCGGGATCGGCGACGAACTCGTGCTCTACACCGACGGGCTCGTGGAGACCCGTGACCACGACATCGACAACCGGCTGGCGGCCCTCACCGACCTCCTCGGCCGGCCCCGCCGCTCCCCGGAGGAGACCTGCGACCTGCTCCTCGGCGCCCTGTACCACCGGGGCGGGGACGACGACGTCGCCCTCCTCGTCGCCCGTGTCCGGCCCCTGCCGCAGGCCGCGACACCCGCCCGTCCGTGAGCCCGCCCGCCGGGACCGCGAAGGGACCGCGAAGGGAGGCGGAACGTCATGATGCGAGCGATCTGGAACGGCGTCGTGATCGCCGAGACGCCCCGCACCCGGGTGGTCGAGGGCAACCACTACTTCCCACCCGAGTCCCTCCGGCGCGAGCACTTCACCGAGAGCCGCACGCGGTCGCTGTGCCCGTGGAAGGGCGTGGCCCGGTACTACGACGTCACCGCCGACGGCCTGACCAACCCCGACGCCGCCTGGTACTACCCGCACCCGGTCTTCCTCGCCCGCCGGATCGGGAACCACGTCGCCTTCTGGCACGGGGTCGCGATCGAGGGCACCCAGGAGCAGGCATAGGCGTCGGTGCGACCGCCGTCAGTGCCACCGTCGCAGTGCCTCCTCCACCGCGCGGTGGAACGTCGGGTAGGCGTAGATCATGTGCCGCAGCCGCTCGACCGGCACCTCGGCCTGGACGGCCACCGCGAGCCCGTACATCACCTCGCCGCCCACCGGGCCGACGGACGTGGCGCCGACCAGGACGCCCCGGTCGGCGTCCTCGACCAGCTTGACCAGGCCCTCGTTGCCGGCCTTGTGGATCCAGCCCCGGGTGGCGGAGGGGATCTCGGCCGTGCCGGTCCGTACGTGCAGGCCCTGCTCGCGGGCGGCCCGCTCGGACAGGCCCACCGAGCCGACCTCGGGGTCGGTGAAGGTGACCCGGGGCAGCGCCCGGTAGTCCGCGTCCGGGCCCGGTGTGCCGAGGATGTCCCGGACGGCGATCTCGGCCTGGTACATCGCGACGTGGGTGAACAGGCCCCGGCCGGTCAGGTCGCCGACGGCCCAGAGCCGGTCGCCGGCCCTCAGCTGTCCGTCGACGGCCACCGCACGGGCGCCGGGGTCGAGGCCGACGGTCTCCAGGCCCAGATCGGCCAGGACGGGACGACGGCCGGTGGCGACGAGGAGCCGATCCGCCGTCAACTCGTCACCGGCATCGACGGAGAGCCGGAACACGTCCCCGTCGTGGCGCACACCGTCGGCCTTCGCGCCGGTGCGGACGGTGATCCCGTCGGCGCCGAGGACCTCGGCGAGCAGGGCCCCGGTCTCGGGTTCCTCGGCGGGCAGCAGGCGGTCCAGTGCCTCCACGACCGTCACCCAGCTGCCGAAGCGGGCGAAGGCCTGCGCGAGTTCGAGCCCGATGGCCCCGCCGCCGAGCACCAGCAGCGAGGCGGGCGGCTCCTTCGCGGAGACGGCGTCCCGGTTGGTCCAGTACGGCACCCGGTCCAGGCCCGGCACCGGCGGGATCGACGGGCGGCTGCCGGTGGCCAGCACCACGCCGCGGCGCGCGGTGAACTCCTCCCCGTCCACCTCGACCCGCCCGGGGCCGGCCAGCCGGGCGCGTCCGCGCAGGAACGTGCCGCCCTTGCCGGTGAAGCGGTCGACGGCGACCTGGTCGTTCCAGTCGTCGGTGGCCTCGTCCCGGATACGGTCCGCGACCGGCCGCCAGTCCGGTTCGACCTCCGAACGGCCCGCCATGCCGGGGATGCGGCGCGCCTCGGCGAGGAGGTTCCCGGCGCGGATCATCATCTTGCTCGGGATGCAGGCCCAGTACGGGCACTCCCCGCCGACCAGCTCGGCCTCCACCCCGACCACGCCCACCCCCTCCGCGGCCAGCCGCTCGGCGACGTGCTCGCCGCCCACGCCCATGCCGATCACCACGACGTCGGTGTCCCGTGTCATCGCTCGGCCCTCCTTCGTCCGGTCGGTTCGTTCAGGACTCGTCCGTGCCGCCCACTCCGTCGGCTCGCGACCGCCGGCCCTGCTTCCAGGAAACCCCGTCCCGGCGCAGCCGTCCTGCCCTACCGCCTGCGCCGCGTCACCGCCGCACCAGCGGACGGAGGGAACCGGGCGGCCGACCGGGTTTCGTGAACCCCTCGCAGGGCCCAGGGTGGAGGTGTGAGGGTGACGCACCCGCGAACGAGCCCCGCTGGAGACGCGATGACCGAGGAGAACCGCACACCGCGCGTGAAGCAGGACCGGGACGAGGTGTTCGCGGAGTTCACCAAGTCGATCTGCCCGGTCTGCAAGAGGCCCGTCGACGCCCAGGTCAACCTCCGCGAAAACAAGGTCTACCTGCGCAAACGCTGCCCCGAGCACGGCGGGTTCGAGGCCCTGGTGTACGGGGACGCCGAGGAGTACCTGGCTTCCTCCCGCTTCAACAAGCCCGGTACCATCCCGCTCGCCTTCCAGACCGAGGTACGCGACGGCTGCCCGCTCGACTGCGGCCTCTGCCCGGAGCACAAGCAGCACGCCTGCCTCGGCATCGTCGAGGTCAACACCGGCTGCAACCTGGACTGCCCGATCTGCTTCGCCGACTCCGGCCATCAGACCTGGGGCTCCCCCGGGACGGGGCCCGGGGGAGGCTACGCCATCACCCACGAGCAGTGCGAGAGGATGCTGGACGCCTTCGTCGAGAGCGAGGGCGAGGCGGAGGTGGTGATGTTCTCCGGCGGTGAACCCACCATCCACAAGCACATCCTGGACTTCATCGACCTCGCCCTCGCCCGCCCGATCCGCAACATCGTCCTGAACACCAACGGCATCCGCCTCGCCACCGACCGGCGCTTCGTCGCCGAACTCGGCCGCCGAAACCGGGAGTCGGGCAGGACCCTCCCCGTCTACCTCCAGTTCGACGGCTTCGACTCGCGCACCCACCTGGAGATCCGCGGCCGAGACCTGCGGACGTTCAAGCAGCAGGCGCTGGACAACTGCGCGGCGGAGGGCCTGTACGTGAGCCTCGCGGCGGCAGTCGAGCGCGGGCTGAACGAGCACGAGGTCGGCCGGATCGTCGAGTTCGGCGTCGATCACCCGGCCGTCCGCGCCGTCGTCCTCCAGCCGGTCACCCACTCCGGCCGACACCTCCCTTTCGACCCGCTGAACCGGCTCACCAACCCGGACGTCATCAAGCTGATGGTCGATCAACTTCCGTACTGGCTACGGCGAGAGGACTTCTTTCCGGTCCCTTGCTGTTTCCCCAGCTGCCGCTCCATCACGTACCTGTTCACCGACGGCGAGCCCGGCAACCGCTCGGTCGTCCCGCTGCCGCGGCTGGTCGACATGGAGAACTACCTCGACTACGTCGCCAACCGGGCCCTGCCGGACACGTCGATCCGCGAGGCGCTGGAGCGGCTCTGGTCGGCCTCCGCGTTCATGGGCACGGCCACGACCGAGGCCAGGCTGCGGGCCGCCGCCGAGGCGTTCGACTGCGGCGGGGACACCTCCCGCACGGAGGTCGGTGGAGCCTGCGGCGTCGACCTGCCCGCCGTGCTGAAGAACCTCAAGGACAAGGCGTTCATGATCGTGGTCCAGGACTTCCAGGACCCGTACACCCTCAACGTCAAGCAGCTGATGAAGTGCTGCGTCGAGGAGATCACCCCCGACGGGCGCCTCATCCCGTTCTGCGCCTACAACTCCGTCGGCTACCGCGAGCAGGTCCGCGCACAGATGTCCGGCGTCCCGGTCGCCGACGTCGTTCCCAACGCGCTCCCCCTCCAGGACCAGCTCATCGACACCCCGTACGGCTCGCGGAGGCGGAAGTGAACTCCGATAACCTGAAGGCCTGTTGCGCCGGCTTCTACTCCTCCGACGCGGTCGCCCTGCTCCTCGGCGACTCCTACCACCCCGGCGGCACGGCACTCACCCGGCACCTCGCCGACGCCCTCGGGCTCACCCCCGGAACCCGCGTGCTGGACGTCGCCTCCGGCCGCGGCACCACCGCACTGCTGCTCGCCGACGCGTACGGCGCACGCGTGGACGGCCTCGACTACTCCCCCGCCAACACCGCCCATGCCAATACCGCGGCAGAGGCAGCCCAGTTGGCCGAGCGGGCCACCTTCACCACCGGCGACGCCGAGCAACTCCCCTACCCGGACGGGAGCTTCGACGCCGTCGTGTGCGAGTGCGCCCTGTGCACCTTCCCCGACAAGGCGGCAGCGGCCATGGAGTTCGCGCGCGTCCTGCACGCCGGCGGCCGGGTCGGCCTCACCGATGTCACCGCCGACCCCGACCGGCTCCCGCCCGAACTCACCACCCTCGCCGCCAGGTTCGCCTGCATCGCCGACGCACGGCCCCTCGACGAGTACGCCGCCACGCTGGCCGCCGCCGGCCTGCGCACCGTCCGCACCGAACGCCACGACGCCGCGCTGACCCGCATGGCCGACCAGGTCGAGGCCCGAATCACCGTCCTGCGCATGGCCCTTCCCGACTACGTCACCACGGCAGGCTTCACCCCGGATGCCACCCGTTCCACGCTGGCCACCGCCCGCGCCGCCATCGCCGACGGCACGCTCGGCTACGCCCTCCTCGTCGCCGAGAAGTCCCGCCCCGCCTGAACGGCCGGCGTCCTTCAGGGTGTTCAGCGGTCCGCGGACCGGCGGGCCTCGTCGTCGCCGTCACGTGGTGCCCCCGCGCCACGAGCTGCGCCACCAGCCGCCGCCCGAGCACCCCGCTCCCACCTGCCACGAACACCGCATGACCGTCACCTTTCCGCTTCCGGAGTCCCTCTCCGACACACGAGACGGAACAGCCCGGCCGTCTGTGACATGGGAAGGACACGGGAAGCGAGAACACGTGTGCCCGTGGGTGCCGCCGATCGGCGGCACCCACGGTGGCGTGTCAGTTCACGTGCAGGGTCAGGGCGGCGGTGTGGAGCTGCCCGGCGGTCTGGAACTGGAGGAAGACCCGCCAGTTGCCGGGCTTGGGGAGCTCGGCGTGGAAGGTCAGGTTCGGGCCGCCGTGGTCGCCGCCTGCGGTGGCCTGGGGGTGGAAGTGGGCGAAGGCCTGGTCGCCCTCGTGGAAGGCGCTGACGTGGGCGTAGGTGTCGAGGTAGGGCTGGAGGTCGGTGACGGGCTGCCCGTCCTTGGCGAAGGTCACGGTGAGCGGGTGGGCCATGCCCGCCATCGGTTCGCCCTGGACGGTGACGGTGTAGCCGTCGACGGTCGCCGTGGTCGAGGCGGGCGGCAGCGGGGTGGTGGTGGCGTCGCCGGGGACGGTGACGGTACGGCTGAGCACGAAGTCGGTGCCCTTGCCGCTTCCGGCGTTGGGGGTGAAGGAGGTGTACAGCCGCCAGGTGCCGGGGGTGAGGGCGGCCAGGTCGGCGGTCCAGGTGCCGTCGGCGGCCATGGCGGGGTGGAGGTGCTGGTAGCCGGTGAGGTCGGTACGGACGGCGTAGAAGTGGAGCTTCTTGGTCTGGTCGACGGCGAAGTCCGTGACCGGCTTGCCGTCGGGGCCGGTGATCACGAACGCGTAGCCGGCGGCCTGACCGGCGGTCGGGTTGTCGGTCTTCGGGTCGAGGCGGTAGCCGTCCTTCTCGGGCGCGAGGCCGTCGCCGGCCGCCGCCTTGTCCATGCCGGGCATACCGGGCATGCCGTCCATGCCGCTCGCGGACGCCGGACCGGAGGGGGTGGTGCCGGCGGTCGCGGCGGCGGACGTGGTCATGGCGCCGTGGTCCATGCCGGGCATGCCGGAGTGCCCGGACGAGCCGCAGGCGGCGAGGGACAGGGCGAGAGCGGCGGTCGCGGCCGCGGCCAGGACGGCACGGCGGCGAGAGGTCGAACGGGTGGTGGTGCGCATGATGGTGTGCTCTTCCGTGTGAGGACGCGCCTCGGCGGCGCGGGCGTGAAGGAGGGCGCGCGGCCGGGCCGTTTGGTCACGGCCTCGGCGGGCCCTGTCACGTCCGCGCGATGCACACCTGGTGGAGGAGCTCTCGGCCGCCGGTGGGCGGTCCGCGGCGGCGGCCGGTGAAGAGGGCGGTCACCCGGCGAGGCGGCAGCCACGCGCCGCCCCACACGGGGATCGAGGCGACGAGAGCCGCCGCCGGAAGAGTGATCCGGTCACGGCCCTGCGTCGACAGGCACAGCGCCCCGGCGGATCGGACATCGCCGCCGTGGTGGACGGCCGGCTGTGTGTCGGCCGGTGCAGTGGCCTGGTTGCCGCCGTCGGAGACGTCGGAGATCGCCGTGTCCGGCATCGCCGCGGCAACCGCCATGCCGCCCGAGTGGCAACCTTCGGCACCGGCCGACGGCAGGCCGTGCATGAGGAAAAGACCGAGCAGAACGACGCAGACCGCGAGCAGCCGGGCGACGCCCGGCCGGCGCTGGTGCCTGCGGCTCATCGGTGCTCCTCCTGCGGATGCCCTTTCGGATGACGAGGGCTCGTCGACACGATACCCCACAGGGGTGTGCGTTGGTCGCGTTCGGACGCCATTCTGCGGACGCCTCCCGCAGTCCGTCCCATCCGTGCCGAAGCCACCCACCACCGGCCGACGGCATGCAGGGAAAGCCTCGCCGGGTTTGCACGCGGGCGCGAATCGTCACAGGGTTGTTAGGTAAGGCTTACCAATTCAGGTTGCGCTGCGCCACCACCGTCTCCCCGGAGGCCGTCCATGTCCGGTCCGCAGATCGCCCTGCTCGGCGCCGTGGCGGGCTTCACGATCTTCCTGGGCCTGCCGATCGGCCGGCTGCGCCGCCCCGCGCCGCGGCTGCGGGCCGCGCTGAACGCGACCGCCATCGGCATCCTGCTGTTCCTGCTCTGGGACGTCCTCACCGCGGCGTGGGAACCCACCGACACCGCCCTGCACGACCACCACTGGGGCACCGCCGCGACCAACGGCGCGGTGCTCTCCGCGGGCCTCGCCCTCGGCCTGCTCGGGCTGGTCCGCTACGACCGGTGGATCGCCCGCCGAAGCGCTCCCGCCCCGCCGCTGTCCCACGGCCCTGGGGCCGCGGCCGCCACCGAGCTGACCTTCCGGACCCGCTCCCGGGCCGCGACCCTGGCCCTGATGATCGCCGTGGGCATCGGCCTGCACAACCTCGCCGAGGGCCTGGCCATCGGCAACTCCGCCGCCAAGGGCGACATCTCGCTCGCCGTCCTGCTGATCATCGGCTTCGGCCTGCACAACGCGACCGAGGGCTTCGGCATCGTGGCGCCGCTGGCCGCCGAGGGCGAACGCCCCTCCTGGGGCAGCCTCGCCGTGCTCGGCCTCATCGGCGGCGGCCCCACCTTCGTCGGCACGCTGATCGGGCAACAGGTGGTCGACGACGTGGTCAGCATCGCCTTCCTGGGGCTCGCGGCCGGCTCGATCCTGTACGTGGTCATCGAGTTGCTGGCCGTCGCACGGCGCGCGGCCATGAAGGAACTGACCACGGCGATGATCCTGGCCGGGCTGCTGCTCGGCTTCGCCACCGACGCCGTCATCACCGCCGCGGGGGTGTGACACGCATCCCCCCTCTGGATCGCAGCCACGACCCGGGCTCGCGGTTTGCGGCATCCGGCCGGCGAGCCGGACGCCGCAACCGCTCACGACCGAGACCGGACGGCCAGGTCGGCGCGCTCACCGGTCCCCCGGCGGCGTCCGCCGTAGCCTCTCGGTGAGACGTGACTGAGACGTGACGGGCAGGCTGAGCGGGAAGGGCGCGCGCATGGCACGGGTTGGCGCATTGACGGCCGTCGGGGCGGCGGGCGCCGCGGCGGCCGTGGGTCTGGGCGTGGTCACCGGCGCGCTGCCGCTGGACCTCGGAGTGGGCCGGCGGACACGTCCGCTCGGGCCGCAGACTGTCGACATCGCCGCACCCCGCGAGGTGGTCTTCGAGGTGATCGCCCAGCCCTATCTCGGGCGGGCCACGCGAGCGACGCGGGAGAAGGTGTCCGTGCTGGAGCGGGGCGGCGACATGGTGCTCGCCGCGCACCACACCCCTGTGGCGGGCGGGCGGCTGACGGCGACGACCGTGGAGACGGTGAGGTTCACCCGCCCCGAGCGGGTCGACTTCCGCCTGGTGCGAGGCCCCGTCCCCGCGGTCACCGAGTCCTTCGAGCTCACCGAGCACGGGCCCGGGCCAGGTACGCGGCTGGTGTACACCGGCGAACTCGGCACCGATCTGTGGGCGCTGGGCGATTGGTGGGGCAGCGTGGTGACCCCGCGCTGGGAGGCGACCGTCGCCGCGTCGCTGGCAGCGGTCAGGCACGAGGCGGAGCGGCGCGCGGCGGCTGGGCCGGGCCGGTAGGCGGGTTGAGGGGTGCATCGCGGTGGCCCTGCGCAGCACGCGGGCGTCCGCGTACCCCGCGCGGGCGGCGATCGTCGATGCCGAGGCCACCGGCGCCGGGTGCGGGCCGGTGGCGTCGGTCGAAGCCGATCGCCATCGGGCCGCCCCAGCAAGGGAGTTGGTAGCGGATAGAGGTTCAGCCGGTGGCGGCGAGGGTCCCGTCGAAGGTGGCCGCGGCGAGACCGAAGGAGAGCGTCATGCCGATGCCCGAGGTGACCGAGATGGCCCGGACCCCCGGCGCCAGGTCGCGGACCAGCAGCGGACCCCGGCTGCTGCTGGCGTAGACCCCCTGCCAGCGTTCGAGCACCTGAAGTTGCCGGACCCCGAGCACGTCGGCGACGGCGGCGGTCAGCAGCTCGAACGTGCGCTCGTCGATGAACGGCGGCGTGGTGGCGTCGTAGTGGTGCGAGTCGCCGACGAGCACCGTGCCGTCCGGCAGCCGGGTGAACATCACGTTGGCGCCGATCTCCAGCAGCTCCGGGCTGTGCCCGATGACCTCCTCCCGCAGCCGGGCGGCCGACGGGCGGGCGGTGAAGGCGTCGTAGCGCAGCATCGAAGTGGCCGTCAGCACTGCGGAGTCCGTGTGGAACGCGGCGGGCGCAGCGGCCCGCGCCATGGTGAGCCGGCAGCGCTGGATCTCGTGGTCCTCGGCGATGTCGGGGAACAGGTAGTCCACGTCGTGGCCGACACAGACCAGGATCCGCTCACCGTGGACGGGGCCGCGGGTGGTGTGCACGGTACCGGGCTCGATGCCGGTGACGGCGGTGCCCCACAGGATGCGCCCGTTCGACTGCTCGGCCACCCAGCGGGCCAGGGCGGGCGCCGCCTCGCGCGGGTTCACCCGCAGGTCGGCGGGCAGGAACGCGCCGCCCACCAGGTCGCGGTCGTCGCCGTCCGCCCGGCCGAGCGCCGTCGCCATCTGCGCGGCGGTGCGCAGCTCGACCGCGTCGCCGCCGCGCTCGGCGCGCAGTTCCTCCAAGACGGCGGCCTCGGTCGCCGACCGGGCCACCACCAGCGTGCCGGCTTCCCGGGCCCACAGCCCGGCCGCCTCGGCGGCCCGCAGCCAGCCGCCCCGGGAGCGCTGGGCGAGGGCGAGCAGTTCGCCCTCCTGGGCGCTGATGCAGCAGTGACCGAAGTTGCGGACCGAGGCGCCGACCGGCTGCCGGTCGCGCTCGACGACGGTGACGGACAGCCCGTCGGCGAGCGCCTCGAAGGCGTGGGCCAGGCCGATGATGCCGGCGCCGACGATCACCACGTCGCTACGACCGGGCGTGAGCGGACGGGAGACGGCGGGGGCGGTTGAAGGTGTGGTGCTGCTGCTCATGGCTCCAGATTCCGGGCTCTGCGACGCCGACGTCAAGACCTGTATGTACAAGTCGCCGGGTGTTCATCTATGCGACGGCCACCGGGAGCAGCGGGTTCTCCCGGCCGACACCCCGCCTGTCCAGGGGCTTTGCCCGGCGACCCCGGCTTTGAGAACCGGCACCCCGGAGTGCCATAGTCATCTTGTGAAGACAAGTGAGGACGCTCCGCTCCACCAACGGCTCGGCGCCGAGTTCCTGCGCCGGATCGAGTCCGGCGAGTGGCCCGAGGGGCGGCCGGTACCCAGCGAGTCGCAGCTGTGCGCCGAGTTCGGCATCTCGCGCGGCCCGGTCCGCCAGGCCCTGGCCATGCTGCGCCGCGAGGGCAGCCTCGTCGGCGGGCGCGGCAAGCCGCCGGTGGCCCACCGTGCGACTCCCTCGCAGCCGTTCGCCACGTTCCTGTCCTTCACCCAGTGGGCCCGCACCATCGGCCGCGAGCCCGGGCAGACGACCATCGAGGTGGCCCGCCGTCGGGCCTCCCCGGAGGCCGCCGCCCGGCTCGGCCTCGCCGAGGGGGCACCGGTCGTCGAACTCGTCCGGCTGCGACTGCTGGACGGCGTCCCGGCCATGCTGGAGCGCTCCACCTTCGTCCACGAGGTCGGCCGCTACCTGTTCGACTTCGACCCGGACACCGGCTCCGTCTACGAGGAGCTGCTGCGCCGCGACGTCGACCTGCACCACGCCAGGCACACCATCGACGCCGTCGCCGCCCAGCCGTACGACGCCGAGCTCCTGCGGGTCGCCGTCGGTGGCCCGCTGCTGCGCGTACGACGGCTGACCACGTCGAGCCGCGGCGAGCCGCTGGAGGACGCGGACGACCGCTACCTGCCCGCCATGGCCACGTTCACCATCGAGAACACCATCGAAGGCCGTACCGTCATCGGCCGCTACCGCACCGAAGAGGACTGACACCGTGATCGAGCTCGCCGCACTGGACATGGCCGGCACCACCATCAACGAGAGCGGCGCCGTCTACCGGGCGCTGCGCACCGCCGTCGAACGGACCGGGGTGCCGGTGGCCGAGGCCGACCTCCAGACCTGGATGGGCACCGACAAGCGCGAGGCCATCACCGCCCTGGTCCGCCTGGGCGGCGGCACTCCGACGCCGGAGCTGGTCGAGGAGAGCTACGAGGCCTTCGCCGTGTTCCTGCGCGAGGCCTACCGGGCCACGCCGCCGCAGGCCATAGCCGGCGTGGAGGCCGCCCTCGCCGAGCTGCGCGGGCGCGGCATCAAGGTCGCGCTCACCACCGGCTTCAGCGCCGACGTCGCGTACCCGCTGCTGGACTCGCTCGGCTGGTCGGCCGGCGAGGGCGGCAACCTGGACGCGGTCGTCACCTCGGACGAGGTCCCGCGCGGGCGCCCCGCCCCGCACATGATCCACCGGGCGATGGAGAAGACCGGCGTCATCGACACCCGCCGCGTCCTGACCGCCGGCGACACCGTCGTCGACGTGGAGGCCGGCAGCAACGCCGGAGCCGGCGTGGTCGTCGGCGTCCTGACCGGCGAGCTCACCCGCGCCGCCTTCGAGGCCCACCCCCACACCTACGTACTGGACAGCGTCGCCGACCTCCCCGCTCTCCCGGAGACCCGACCCGCCGCCTGACGGCCGTCCCGCCCGACGACCCCGGCCGGACGCGTCAGCTGTGGGAGGCGTGCTTGGCCAGCTCCAGGAACTCCTCCAGGTCGTGCGCGGCCTCCGTCACGCACAGCGCGGTCGCGACGGCGAGGCCCGCGAGGGCGGCGATCGACCAGGCGTGACGGCTCGGGGCGGGGGCGAGCAGGGCGGTGACCCGGCGCGGGACGGGACCGAGCCCGCGCGGCCGCAGCCGGCCGAGGATGCCGAGGGCGGCGGAGGGGATCCAGCTCCGCGCGCGGGTGCGGCGGGCGGCGATGGCCGCCTTGCCGATGGTGCGGGCGACCCGCTCGCGGTCGCCCACGGCGGTGGCGGCGCTCTCATCGGCCCAGCGTTCGACGGTGAACGTGACCGTGGCGGCCAGCGGCCGCAGGAGCGGGTTCGCCGCGGCGGCGAGCTGGGCGAGGGCGACGAAGAGGTAGTGGTGGTGCGCCAGATGGGCTCGCTCGTGGGCGAGCAGGATCTGGTGCTCGGCCGGTTCGAGGGACCTCAGCATGCCGGTGGAGACCACGATGCGGCCCGGCCGTCCGGGGATGGCGTAGGCCTCGGCGGCCGGGTCGTCGATGACGACCAGCTGGTCGCGGCCGGGCAGGCAGGCCGCCTCGGTCGCGGCCCGGGCCAGGGCGCGGGCCCGTCGCCACAGCATGCGGACCGCCATCGCCGCGACGGCGGCCAGCAGCACACCGGCGAGGACGGCCACCGAGAACGAGGCGGGGTCGTGGCGCTGGGCCGCGTGCGCCGACCAGTGGTCGTGGGCCAGGCGGGCGAGCAGGGGGATACGGATCAGGCCGGTGACCGCGAGCATGCCGAGGACCGCGGTGCTGGCGGACGCGAGCACCAGCGAGCCGACGGTCAGCAGCCAGGTCGCCAGGCGGGGCGGCAGCCGCTCGCCGACCGACCGGGCGACGAGCGCGGCCAGCAGCGGAAAGAGCAGCGGCAGGTAGACGGCGATGTGCATCCGGTGGATCCCTACCTGCCGGTGTCCAGCAGCCGGCGCAGGAACTCCTCGTCGGCGTCGGACAGCTCGTCGACGAAGTGGGTCAGCACAGCCGCGCGGTCGGTGCCGCCGTCCAGGACCCGGCGCATCGTGCGGGCGGCGAGCTCGGATTCGTCGGAGACGGCGGTGTAGGCGAAGGCCCGGCCGCGCTTCTCGCGCGCCAGGAGCCCCTTGGCGTGCATGCGGCTCAGGGCGGTGACGACGGTGGTGTACGCGAGCCGGCCGTCGACCCGTTCGAGCACCTCCCCCGGAGTCAAGGCCTCGGGAGCCGCCTGCTGGAGGGCCGACAGGACCTCGGCCTCCAGTTCGCCCCTGCCCCGCCCCGCGGCCGCGGTGGGTTCGTGCACGCCCACGAACTTGGTCTCCTCCCACTCCATCTTCTACATTCCACGTAGAAGTTCTACGTTTCCAGTAGAAGCTCCTGCCCATCCAGAGTCTGCCATGCCCTCACGCCTTCCCGTGAGGGAGAGCCCAGGAGGACGTGCGTGAGCACAGCAACGGCGGCCGGCGCCCCGCCCCGGACCATCGCCGCCCGCGCCGAGGGCCTGACCAAGGCGTACGGCTCCGGCGAGACCCGGGTGGTCGCGCTGGACGCGGTCAGCGTGTCCGTGCCGCACGGCGAGTTCGTCGCGATCATGGGCCCGTCCGGCTCCGGCAAGTCCACGCTCATGCACTGCCTGGCCGGTCTCGACACCGCCACCGGCGGGCAGATCTGGATCGGTGACAACGAAATCACCCGGCTCAAGGACAAGAAGCTCACCCAGCTGCGCCGGGACAGGATCGGCTTCATCTTCCAGGCCTTCAACCTGCTGCCCACCTTGACCGCGCTGGAGAACATCACCCTGCCCATGGACATCGCCGGCCGCAAGGCCGACCAGGCGTGGGTGGACAAGGTCATCGACACCGTCGGCCTGGCCGGGCGCCTGAAGCACCGCCCGACCGAGCTGTCCGGCGGCCAGCAGCAGCGCGTCGCGTGCGCCCGCGCGCTGGCGAGCCGACCGGACATCATCTTCGCGGACGAGCCCACCGGCAACCTCGACTCCCGGGCCGGCGCCGAGATCCTCGCGTTCCTGCGCTCCTCCGTGGACGACCTCGGTCAGACCATCGTCATGGTCACCCACGACCCGGTCGCCGCCTCGTACGCCGACCGCGTGCTCTTCCTCGCGGACGGGCGGATCGTGGACGAGCTGCTGGAGCCGTCCGCGGACTCGGTGCTGGACCGGATGCGGAAGTTCGACGGCGCCGGACGCAGGAGCTGACCGTGGTCAAGGCAAGCATCCGCAACTTCCTGGCCCACAAGGGCCGGATGGCGCTGTCCACCCTCGCCGTCCTGCTGGGCGTGGCGTTCGTCTCCGGCACCCTGGTGTTCTCCGACACCATCAACGTGGCCTTCACCAACATCGCCGGCTCCACCGCGGCGGACGTCACGGTCAAGCCGAAGCAGGCGTTCACGCCCGAGGTGGAGGACCGCGGCCTGTCCGGCGAGGTCCCCACCATGCCGGCCGCCGTCGTGGCGAAGGTCGCGGCCGTCCCGGGCGTCCAGGCCGCGCACGGGCAGATCAGCCTGCAGAACCTCACCGTCGTCGACCGGAACGACAAGCCCGTCGGCGCTACCACGGGTGCCCCGACGCTCGGCCAGAACTGGTACGACGACCCGCAGGTCCACCTCGCCGAGGGCCACGCCCCCACCAAGGCCGGCGAGATCGTCATCGACCAGGCCAGCGCCCGGCACAAGAACCTCCACCTGGGCGACCCGCTGCACATCCTCACCCCCACCGGCTCCATGCCCGGCACGGTGGTCGGCATCGTCACCTTCACGACCGGCAACCCCGGCGTGACCATGGTGTACACCGACACCGCGACCGCGCAGACGCAACTGCTCGGCAAGCCCGACCAGTTCACCGGCGTCACCGTCGACACCGCCCCCGGCACCGGCCACGCCACCGCCCAGCAGCGGATCAAGGCCGCGCTCGGCGACGGCTACTCGGTGGCCACCAAGGAGCAGCAGGCCGAGACCGCCGCCCAGCAGATCAGCTCCTTCCTCAGCGTCGTCACCCTCGCCCTGCTCGGCTTCGCCGGACTGGCCGTGCTGGTCGGGATCTTCCTGATCCTCAACACCTTCTCCATGCTCGTCGCCCAGCGCACCCGTGAACTCGGCCTCCTGCGCGCGCTCGGCGCCGGACGCGGCCAGGTGCTGCGCGCGGTGCTGACCGAGGCCCTGCTGCTCGGCGTCATCGGCTCAACTCTCGGCCTCGGCGCGGGCATCGGCCTCGCCGCCGGACTGAAGTCGCTGATCTCCGGCTTCGGCGTCGACCTGTCCGGCACCGCGCTGGTCATCAACCCGCTCACGCCGGTGGCGGCTTACGCGGTCGGCGTCGTCGTCACCCTGGTCGCCGCGTACCTGCCGGCCCGCCGCGCCGCGCGGATCTCCCCCATGGCCGCCCTGCGCGAGGCCACCACCCCGCCCGCCCCCAAGCTCGGCCGCCGTACCGCGCTCGGCAGCGTCCTGCTCGCGGCCGGCAGCGGCCTGCTGTACGGCGCCGCGACGCACCACGCCACGATCGTCATGGCGGGCGGACTGCTCGGTGGCGGCATCCTCCTTTCGCTGGTCGCCCTGGCCGTGCTCGGCCCGGCACTGTCGCGGGTGGTCGTGTACGGTCTCGGGGCGCCGTACCCGGCCGTGTTCGGCGCGGTCGGCCGGATGAGCCGCCTCAACGCCGTCCGCAACCCCCGGCGCACCGGCGCCACCGCGGGCGCACTGATGATCAGCCTCTCCCTGGTCGGCGCCGTCGCCGTCCTCGCCGCCTCGCTGACCACCTCCGTCGACCGCGACGTGGACAACACCTTCGGCGCCGACTACGTCCTGTCCGGCAACGGCGCCACCCCGATCGGCCACGAGGTGACCGACAAGCTCAGGGCCGTCCCCGGCATCCAGGCCGTCACGCGCCAGCGCTACGCGGTGGCCCACCTCAACGGGTTCCAGCTGGTGATGTCGGGCGTGGACACCGCCACCGTGGACCAGGCCGTCAAGCCGCAGTACGTCGCCGGCTCCACCGCAGACGTCGCGGCCGGCAAGGTGATGGTCGACGAGACCACCGCCAACGCCGACCGCCTCACCATCGGCTCCCCCGTCGAACTCCACTTCCTCAACGGGAACGTGGGCACCCTCACCGTCGGCGCGATCTCCAAGCCCCCGGCGGGCGCGGGCAAGGACGGCGGCAGCTGGGAGATCTCCCTCGACACCCTCAACAAGTACGCCCCCGAGGCCCAGGACTTCACCCTCTACCTCGACACCGCAGCCGGTGCCGACAAGCAGAGGGTCCAGACGGCCCTGGATTCGGCGCTCGCGCCCTACCCGCAGGTGACGGTGCAGAGCCAGGCCGACTACAAGAAGCAGATCACCGGCCAGGTCGGCACCGTCCTCCACCTGGTCTACGCCCTCCTCGCCCTCGCGATCGTCATCGCCGTCCTCGGCGTCGTCAACACCCTCGCCCTGTCGGTGATCGAGCGCACCCGCGAGATCGGGCTGCTGCGCGCGATCGGCACCTCGCGCGGACAGGTCGGCCGCCTGATCCGGCTGGAGTCCGTGCTGATCGCCGTCCACGGCGCCCTGCTCGGCCTCGGCCTGGGCCTGGCCTGGGGCGTCGCCGGGCAGAGGGTCCTCGTGCTGTACGGGATCACCGCGCTCAGCATCCCGTGGACCACGATCCTCGCGGTGCTCGCCGGATCGGCCGTGGCCGGCCTGGCCGCGGCGGTCCTGCCCGCCGTGAAGGCCGCCCGGATGCGGGTGCTCGGAGCCATCGCCGCCTCCTGAAACCGCCGGCCACCACCCAACCGGCCGGCCCCACCATCGGCCCGCTGGGCCGGACGCGCCCCCGAGCGTCCGGCCCGGCGGGCACCCGCCCTCGCACCGACCGCTGCCTGCGGGCGCGTCCGCGTCAGGCCGGGACGGCTCCGGTCGCCTCGACGATGACGGTCGTTGGGTCAGGGCTGGTAGACGTAGGGGGTCGTGGTGCTCAGAACCGTGAACCCGAGTCGTTGCAGGATGGGGCGGCTCTGGTCGCTTGCGTCGACCTGGAGGTAGCGGTAGCCGAGGTCAGCGGCGATTCGGGCACGATGCGCGACCAGAGCCCGGTAGACACCCCGGCCTCGCCAGGCGGCCACAGTGCCGCCGCCCCAGAGGCCCGCGAACTCCGTGCCCGGGTTCAGTTCCATCCGCGCCGCGCACACGGGCAGGTCGCCGGCCATCGCGACGACCATGCTGACCGTCTCCGAGTTCTGGGCCAGTTGGTCGAGCAGCCGCTGCCGCAGGCGGGCGCTGCTGGTGCCGAAGGCCTGCTCGTGGACGTCCGCCACGAGATCCACCCCGGCGGAGTCGGTGACCGGACGCAGCTGGATGCCCTCGGGCAGTGCGACGACGGTGGGCAGATCCTGGATCCGGGCGACCATCACCGCCTCCTCGGGCCCGGCCGTGAACCCGGCCGACTGCAACCGCATCCCAAGGTCACCGGGCCTGTCGTGAGCGTATGCCTTCCATTCGAACTCGCGCCCCAGCGCGGCGAAGTACCGCACCTGCGCCGTGATCGCCGCATCCGCGGTGGCACCGTCGAGGTCCGACCAGAGGACGCCGTTCCAGTCGTGATGCGCGCCGACCTGCCGCACGACGTCGCCGTCACGCTCGACACGAACCCCGGGGCCGTCGGCCTTCGCGTCGCGTCTCAGCCGGCGGTCGAACAGGGCGAGCACTTCTTCATGATCCATCCGCCCACTCCAGCATGGGGCGGTCAGCTGCGCCACTGAGATTCTCGCGCCCCCGCCGACATGACTGATCACGCGGCGTGCTTCGGCGGACGACCGCCCCGGCGAAGACCCTTCTCGCCGCGAACGCGCACGCGTTCGCGGCACTGGGGCGCGGGGGCATCGGGGTGGCGGATGTTGGACGACGGGCGACGCCGGCTCACGGGCGGGTGACGGCCTGCTCCAGCAGGGACCGCCATACGCACCGAGCCGTGCTGGGGTCGACTCCGGTTCCCCCGGCCTGGTGGCGGGCCGGGGGAACCGCTGGGAGTGGGTGACGAGCCCGGCGTCGAGGAGTGCGCGCAGCCGGTCGGCGAGCATCGTGGTGCTGATCGGCCGGATGGCGGCCCGCAGAGGTGGGCCGCAGCCGGCTGAGGTGCGGGTGCCGGCTGCGGCCCCGAGCCGCCTCGTCCGCTCCCGCGACGCGAGGCGGTGGCACAGAGGGTCAGGGCAGCAGGACGGCCTTGCCCTGGTTGCGGTGGGCTTCCAGGTCGGCGTGGGCCTTCGCTGCCTCGGCCAGCGGGTAGGTGCGCCAGATCGGCACGGTGAGCTTGCCGGCGGCAGCCAGCTGCACCAGCTCCGGCAGGGACTCTCCGCCCTGGTCGTCGGTACCGGCGCTGAAGCGGACGCCGTGCTGCTTGGCGGACATGTCGGCGATGGTGATGACCTTGCCGGCATCGCCGGTCAGGGCGACGGAGTCGGCGAGGACGCCGGCGCCGGAGGCGTCGAAGACGAAGTCGACTCCCTGGGGAGCCGCTGCCGTCACGCGCTCCACCCAGCCGTCGCCGTAGCGGACGGCGGTGGCTCCGAGCGCGGTGACGCGCTCGATGTCGTGCTCGCCGACCGTTCCGATGACGGTGATGCCGCGGGCGACGGCCAGCTGCACGGCGATGACGCCCACGCTGCCGGCGGCGCCGTGGATGAGCAGGGTCTGACCCGCTTGCACACCCAACTGCCCCAGCACGCGGAACGCGGTCCGGCCGACCGTGACCAGCGAGGCGGCGACCTCCCACGACAGGGACTCGGGCTTGGCCACCGGCCGGGCGAGCAGGGCGTACTCGCCGTAGCTGCCGCCGACGGTGGCGCCGAGGACCTCGTCCCCCACGGCCGCGTCCGCTCCCTCGCCGACGGCATCGACGACACCGGCCGCATCCAGACCCGGGGTCACGGGAAAGCGCGCGGGGGCGACGCCGGCCATCAGACCGGATCGGATCTTCATGTCGAGCGGGTTCACGGAGGCGGCCCGCACCCGGATCCGGACCTGGCCCGGGCCCGGCTCCGGCGTGGCGACCTCCGACAGCCGCAGCACCTCGGGCGTGCCGTACTCGGAGAAAGTGATCGCTCTGGACATCAGGTACTCCCAGGTGAAAGCAGACGGGGAAGGGAACCGCACGCGCTCTGAATCACTGTGCGGGCACGAGGGCGGGCTCGCCGCTCAGGAGGTGAGGGTGGGGTAGTCGGTGTAGCCGCGGTGGTCGCCGCCGTAGAAGGTGGACGGGTCCGGGGTGTTGAACGGGCCGCCGGCGGCGAGGCGGGCCGGCAGGTCGGGGTTGGCCAGGAAGAGCGCCCCGTAGGCGATCATGTCCGCGCTGCCGTCCTCGATCAGGGCCAGCGCGTCGGGGCCGGTGACGTCCGGGTGGGTGAACGGGTTGAGGACGAACGTGCCGTGCCAGGCCTTGCGCAGCCGGGCGGTCAGGTCGCCGTCCGGGCCCTCCATGAGGTGCAGGTAGGCGAGGTCCAGGCCGGCGAGCCGCTCCAGCAGCGCCCCGTAGACCTCGCCCGGGCTGTCCTCGGCGATGTCGTTGAACGGGTTCCCGGGCGAGATCCGCAGGCCGACCCGGTCGCTGCCGATCGCCTCGGCCACGGCCGTGACGACCTCGACGGCGAAGCGGATCCGGCCCTCGGTGTCGCCGCCCCAGGCGTCGGTACGCAGGTTGGAGTTGGGGGCCAGGAACTGGTGGATCAGGTAGCCGTTGGCTCCGTGGATCTCCACGCCGTCGAACCCGGCCTCGATGGCCCTCCGGGCCGCGGCGGCGAAGTCGGCGATCGTCTGCCGGATCTCCGCCTCGCCCAGCTCCTTCGGCGTCACGAACTCCTTCGGCCCTTCGTGGGTGTAGACCTGGCCCTTGGCGGCCACCGCCGACGGCCCCACCGGCACCAGGCCGTCGGGCAGCAGGCTGGGGTGGCCGATCCGGCCGGTGTGCATCAGCTGCGCGAAGATCACCCCGCCCTCGCGGTGCACGGCGTCGGTCACCGTCCGCCACGCCTCCACCTGCCCGGTCGTGTGCAGGCCCGGGGTGTCGGGGTAGCCCTGGCCGACCGGCGAGGGCTGGATGCCCTCGGTGACGATCAGGCCGGCGCCGGCACGCTGGGCGTAGTACTCCGCCATCAGCTCCGTCGGCTCCGCGCCCGGCCCGTAGGCGCGGCTGCGGGTCATCGGCGCCATCGCGATACGGCTGGCCAGGCGCTTGCCGCCCAGAACGATCGGCTCGAAAGCAGTGGTCATGATCTCTCCTCGGTGCGTGAGGCGCGGCGGCCCGGACAGGACCACTGCAGCCATTGACTGTTCGAACAAGTAAACCTCGCGAGAGCATTCCCCGGCCATGATGTGATGCCCGTCACATACGTTTACCTGCCTGTATGTGCATGGCACCTAAGAAACTCGGCGAGCCGCAGGCTCGGACGGTAAGGTGATATTGACCAAGCAGGAAAGTGAGGAAGAGATGACGCAGTCCACCCCGGAGGCCGGGAAGAGTCCCGCGAGGACGGGGCAGGAGGCCACCGTCCCGATGCCGGCCGCGGCCAGCGGCGGGCCCGTCAGTCACGCGATCTTCCGCCTCGCCCGCCTGCACCGCATGTTCGCCGGACAGCTGCTGCGCCGCATCGGCCTCCACCCGGGCCAGGAACTGGTCATGATGCACCTCTGGGAACTCGGCCCCCAGCGCCAGACCGACCTGGTGCGGCTCATGGACTCCGACGCCGCCACCATGACCCGCACCGTCCAGCGCCTGGAGCAGGCCGGCTTCGTCCGCCGCCGCCCCTCACCCACCGACAGGCGCGCATCCCTCATCGAACCCACCGCCGCCAGCCACGCCCTACGGCGCGAGGTCGAGCAGAGCTGGAGCCAGCTGGAGGGCCTCGTGACGGCGGGCCTCTCCCCCGACGAGTGCACCGCGGCCCTGCACACTCTGGAGCGCCTGGAGCAGAACCTCGTCCAGGCCGCCGCCGACCCCGCATGTGCCGACGCGGAGCGATAGCGGCGCCGGCGACGCGAGGACCAGGGCGGCCCGTCGACGGGCACATGCCCAGATGCGCCGGCTCGCCGGCCGATCCGCCGGGAGCCCCACGACGGCCTCCGCATCAAGCAACACCCCACCGCCACCTGGCAATTGCGCCACGGCCCCAGCCCCTGGTCACCCCCACTCGCCGGCACCCCTGCGAACCCGCGGCTGGCGATGCCCTGCTGACGACGTCCCGCCGGGGTCTCGACATCCACGACAGGGGAACCGGCGCCGACCCCACACCAGAGAAGTGGGTCTGTCGTTCCCAGGGAACGGCAGTCTCTTCATCCGCCCACGGCGCTCGCGAACGATCGAGGCATGCCCACGCGCCAGCCGTGATCATGAACGACCGCAACGACGTCCTCGCCTGGAACCGTCTCGCGGCCGTCCTGATCGCCGACTTCCCCAAACTCGCGCCCCGCGAGCGGAACATGGCCCGCCGGATCTTCCTGGACCCGGACGCACGCGAGGTCCACCTCGACTGAGACGAGGCCGCGCGCACCACCGTCGGCATCCTGCGCATGGCGGCCGGCCGCCGGCCGCACGACCCGCAACTCCTCCGCCTGATCGGCGAACTCTCCCTGGGAAGCGGCGAGTTCCGCACTCTGTGGGCCAGTCAGCACGTGCACGAGAAGACCTTCGGGCCCAAGCGCTTCCGGCATCCCGCCGTCGGCGACCTGACGCTCAACTACGAGACCTTCCAAGCCCCCGGCGCCGCGCACCACCTCCTCGTAATCTACACGGCCCCACCCGGAAGCCCCGCCGAGGAGGCGCTGAACTTCCTCGGTAGCTTTACCGCTCCCGGATAACGAGGGCCATGGCGACAAACGGGCGCCAGCAACTGCGCATGGAACCCCTGAGCAAAGCGAAAGGCAGTGATCGGACATCAGGCGGCCGCTGCAACACGGATCGGCACGACGGCGGCTTCTCACAGGAATTTTCCGACGGACCTGCAACCTCCACGGAGGCCACACGTCTACGGAAGTGAGACGGCCGGGAGGCCCGGGTGTCTCACTTCGGACCACATCCGTATGGGATCCACAGGATCCACAGGGGGGAAACAACAATGACCATCCACTCCACCGTCAAGCGCCGCCTCGGCTCGTCCGCCGCCGTGCTCGCCCTCGGCCTGGGTGCCGGGCTGCTGGCCGCCGTGCCGGCCTCGGCCTCGGGTTTCGTCCCGCTCTCGGCCGACTCCGCCGTGGAGATCCGGGCCGCCTTCAGCGGCAAGTGCCTCGAGGTCGCGGACTCGCGCACGGACGACGGCGCGCCCGTGCGCCAGGCGGCCTGCACGGGCGACGACAACCAGCAGTGGCAGGTCCGCAACGGCTACGTCGTCAACGTCAACAGCGGCAAGTGCATGGAGGTGCCGGGCTGGAGCACCGCCGCGGGGACGGCGATCGGCCAGTGGACCTGCAACGGCGGCGACAACCAGCGCTGGGGGCGGGTCAACGTCAACGGCGACACCCTGGCCGTCGTCAACTTCCGCAGCGGCCTCCTCCTCGACGTGGCCGGCGCGAACGCGAACGACGGCACCCCGGTGATCCAGTGGTACGCGGACAACCACACCAACCAGCGCTGGAGCCTCAACCCCACCGACTGACGCTCCATCAGGCCCCGGTCCGACCGCCGTCGGACCGGGGCCGGTGTCGCAGGCGGTGTCCGGCCCAACTGGGCGGGACACGGGGCCTATTCCGCCGGTTCGGCCGCGATGTCGCTGAACACCACCCGGGCGTCCTCCGTGTACGCCCCGATACTGCCGCGCAGGTACGGATGTTCCCGGTCCTCGTAGGCCACCAGGTCCTTGCCGTCGACGCTCACTTCCATGTGCGCGCCGCGCTGGGCCACCTTCACCTCGGACCACCTGCCGATGGGGAAGTGCTCGGAATCGGTCGCCAGGAAGCGCTGGCCGCCGGGGTAGGCGGGATCGCGCTTGCCCAGCTCCCAGCCGTTGGGCTTGAGGATGAGGTAGTAGAAGTGCTCCGGGTCGGAGTACGCCCACACCAGCCACGGCACCTCCCAGGGATTGGGATTGGGCGTGCGCAGCTGGGCGACCGTACGCATGCGGGCCTGGAGGTCCATGTCCTGGTACTGCTGGGTGGAGACGATCAGTCCGGCGTGGGTCTCCTCCGCCTTCTGCGCGGCCTTGGGCGAGAGGGCCAGGCCGTTGTGGAGGCCGGTGTTCTCGCCGTGGCCGTCGAAGACCGACCGCCACGGGCCGTGGACCGAACCGTCGGTCCACGGCCGCGCCGGCTCTTCGTCCCCGCCTCCCCCGATGTCGCTCACCGTGAAGGCGAGCCCCGCCATCGCGGCGGCGGCGAGCAGTGCGAGGGCGAGGAGCCGGTGAACTCTCGTCATGCCGTCGAGTATGACCCCGGACCGTCGGGCTGGGGGACGACCAGCGGGTTCAGCGCGGGCGCCGCGGCGGTGTCCACCCCGAAGTCCTCGGCCAGCTGCGCCAGGATCCGTTCCGTCGCGTGCCCGTCACCGAAGGGGTTGCCGGCCTTCGCCATCGTCCGGTACGCCTCCTCGTCGTCCAGCAGCCGCACGGCGGCGTCCAGGATGACCTGCGGATCCGTGCCCACCAGTTGGGCCGCGCCGGCTTCCACGGCCTCGGGCCGCTCGGTGGTGGTGCGCAGCACCAGGGCCGGCTTGCCGAGGGTGGGGGCCTCCTCCTGGATGCCGCCGGAGTCGGTCAGGACGAGGTCGCAGCCGGCCAGGGTGGCGGAGAAGTCCACGTAGTCCAGCGGCTCGACGATCCGGATGTCCGGGTGGTCGGACAGCTCGGGCAGCAGGGCCTCGCGGACGGCGGGGCTCTTGTGGAGCGGCAGCACGATCTCCACGTCGCCGCGGTCGGCCAGCCGGCGCAGGGTCTTGCCCATGGCGCGCATCTTGTCGCCCTGGTTCTCGCGGCGGTGCAGGGTGACCAGGACGCGCCGCAGGTCGCTGCGGAAGTGGTCGCGGCCGGCGCCCTGTTCGAGCACCCACAGCAGGTTGTCGATGACGGTGTTGCCGGTGACGAACACCTCGGCCGCCGGTACGCCTTCGGCGGTGAGGTGCCCGGCGGCGCGGGGTGTGGGCGCGAAGTGCCAGCGCGCGATGCGGCCTATGAGACGGCGGTTGAGCTCCTCGGGGAAGGGGTTGTCGAGAACTCCGGTACGCAGCCCGGCCTCCACGTGCGCCACGGGGATGTGCTCGTAGAACGCGGCGAGGGCACCGGTTAACGCGGAGGTGGTGTCGCCCTGGACGACGACGAGGTCGGGGCGCTCGGCGTGGACGACCTCGCCCAGCCCGTCCACCAGCCGGGCGGTCAGCTTGGACAGTTCCTGCCGCTCTCTCATCACGTCGAGCTCGACCTTGGCCTCGACCTGCAGGAGTTCGAGCATCTGCTGCAGCATCTCGCGGTGTTGGCCGGTGCTGACGACGAGGGGCTCGAAGTGCGGGGAGGCGGCCATCGCGCGGACCACGGGCGCGAGCTTGATCGCTTCCGGACGGGTGCCCAGGACGAGCATGGCGCGGACGGGCGTGGTGATGACGTTCGGGGACATGGGTCTCCCTAGAGGGTGCTTGCTTGAGGTACGGGAAGGGATGGGCGCGCGTCAGGTGCGCGCGGTCTTGAGCCAGGTCTGCTTGCCGGTGAGCATGCGCCACAGGCCCCACCATCCGGCGGCGAACCAGATGTAGCCGTAGATGACGAAGACGTGGGAGAGCAGGACCGCGCGGACGAGACCGAGTCCGCGCTCGCGCCGGGAGTAGACCCAGCCGTACGCGTACGCCGCGGTGAAGGACAGGACGTACGGGCCGATGATCCACATGGGCGACATCAGCGGGTGGCCGGCCTCGATGGAGCCGATCACGACGCCGCCCGTGGCGACGACGAAGGAGAGCGGCAGCAGCGAGGTGAGCAGGATCAGCACGGGGCTGGAGAGGTGGTACAGCAGGTCGATCGCGGCCTTCGTGGGCACTTCACGCAGGATCAGCGGGACCAGCCCGGCCGACTGCAGGTGGCCCTGGAACCAGCGGGACCGCTGGCGCACCAGCCGGCGCACGTCGAGCACGGCCTGCTGGGAGACGGCGGCGGTGGTGCAGTGGTGGTTGGTCCAGCCGCCGGCGATGAGGCGCACCCCGAGGTCGAGGTCCTCGGTCAGGGAGTCGCTCCACGGCCCGTTCCCGTTCTCGTCGCTGAGGGTGTCCAGCGCGGAGAGCCGCATGAACTGGCCGTTGCCGCCCATGCCGACGCTGCCGAAGAACCGGCGGGCGGACTGGAAGATGTCGCCGTAGATGACGAATTCCATGTCCTGGAGCCGGGCGAGCAGGCCCTGTTGGCGGTTGTACATGCGCACGCCGACCTGGGTGGCGCCGGTGCGCGGGTCGTCGAAGTAGGGGTCGACGGCCTGGACGACGTGTGGGTCGAGGCGGCCGTCGGCGTCCACCACGCAGACGATGACGTCGCTCGGGTCGTGGCCGTCGAGGATGCCGGATTCCCGCAGGTGGCGGATGCCGGCGTTGAGGGCGGCGCCCTTGCCCTTGCGGGCGTTGGGCAGCTGCCGCTGGAGGAGCTTGACCCGGTCGGGGTCGGCGGCGCGGGCGATGTCGGCGGTGCGGTCCTCGGACGCGTCGTCGATGACCAGGGCCATGAAGTTGCCGGCCGGCAGTGAGGTGATCCGGGCCAGGCTCTCGGAGAGGACCTTCTCCTCGTTCAGACAGGCGAGGAGGAAGACGTAGAGACGCTCGGCGCGCGGGCCCTGGTCGCGGCGGACCCGGCGTCGGGAGAGGACGAAGAGAGTGGAGTTGTAGCAGCCCGCCATCACGATGATGGCGATGCTCGACCAGAGAAGAACCTCCGTGATCATCGACGTTCACCAGAGTTCCGGAGAACGAACCAGAATTTGGCCAGAAGAAGAGCGGCGGCCGTCGCGCAGTAGAGCAGGAATCCGGCACCGGCCACTTCCTGCAGTCCCCTGGCAAAGGGTATGCCCGGCAGAACTTCTGGGGCCGCCGTCAGTCCGGCCAAGGGCAGGACTATACCCAAAGCGGGTTTACCGTACATGAAATCCCCCCGGATTTCGCCTCGCCCGTCGTCCCGAGGCGTGTGCACGGAGGCTATCAGACGACAAGCACGGGTCAGGCGCTTAATCGTGAGGCATGTGGAATCGGAACATTTAATTCCGCGGGCCGGCGCGCCGGTCCTGCCCGGTACCGAGGCCAGTGTGACGCATGGGATTAATGGTCTGTACCATTCGTCGCGCCGTCGTCTCGCCGCACTCCCACGGCGAGCGGGTCCACCAACACCCCTTGCCCCACATGTCCCGCCGCTCATACTCGGCGATGATCTTCGGCTTTACGCCGCCGAGAACCAGAGGCTGCTCGAAACGCGATTCCACCTGCGGATTCGGGATCGCCTGCATCGGCGACCCGGGCATTCCCCGTCTCCGCCCTCGACTCATCGAACCATCCAGCATGCCTGACTTGTCTCGCTTTGCCGGAGAGCAAGTCGGGCTGTCATTAAATGCCTGGTCTGGACCGCGGCGTCCTATTGACACTCCCCCGGCCTGGCGTAAGAATCAGAAAACTGTCGGGGCTTCATCGATGCGCCTCCACCAGTTTTACCGGGGCACCTCGGGTGAACAACCGGCAAAAAACTTAAATCAGGGGGGACAGCAATGAAGAATGTGAGAGGGAGAACTCCGGTTTCCCGGGTCTCGCTCGTCCTTGCCGTGACCACCGCCCTACTGGGTGGCGTCGCGCTTTCCACGGGCGCCGAGGCGGTGACAAAGGGCGGGAAGCCGCCGCGTCCGTCCCACGGGCTCAAGGGCATCGGCCCCGCCTCGACCTCCACGACCGGCACCGAGGACCTGATGGCCTGGGGCGCCGCGCGGCTGGAGAACGACCGCGAGCGCCACGCGCACCAGCTCACCATCACCCCGGCCACGGCCGCGGCCCCCAAGGCCACCGTCGAGGGCCCGTCCGCCCGGCCCCTGGACGCCGCGGCAGACACGTCGGCCTCCAGCACCTCCGCCGGCACCTCGACCCTCGTCCTCTACGACACGACCGGCCCCTACGGCTACCTCGGCGAGCTCTACGCGATGGCGATCGCCAACCTCGCCGGCCACTTCGGCACCGTCACCTCCAAGCCGGTCTCCGCGTACACCGCGGGCATGGTGGAGCAGTACTCCGCCACCATCTACATCGGCTCGACCTACTACGGCGGTTCCATCCCCGACGCCGTGCCGGCGGCCTTCTACCAGGACGCGATGACCACCGGCAAGCCGATCAACTGGATCGGCGACAACGTCTGGAACATGGCCAACGCCGTCGGCATCGAGAACTTCAAGAAGAAGTACGGCTGGGACCCCACCAACTCCTACTTCGAGACCAACGGCAGCGTGGGCCGCATCAACCAGGTCACGTACAAGAACCAGTCGCTGACCCGGAAGATCCCCACGGGCTATGACGGCGGAGTGCTGCACCCCGCCCTCTCCGGCGGCGGCTACCCGCAGGTCACCCAGCTCGCGCAGGCCACGGACGCCATCACCGGGAACACCAGCCCGTGGGCGATCCGCTCGGCCAACCTCACCTACGTGGGGGAGATCCCCTTCTCCTACGTCTCCGAGTCGGACCGCGTGATCGCCTTCGAGGACCTCCTCTTCGACGCCCTCGCCCCGGCGACCACCGAGCGCCACCGGGCGTTCGTGCGGCTGGAGGACATCAGCCCCAAGTCGGACCCGACGGAGCTGCGGACCATGGCCGACTACCTGGCCTCGCAGAACATCCCGTACGGAATCAACGTCATCCCCGTCTACGCCGATCCCAAGGGGGTCTACAACAACGGGAAGCCCGAGACCGTCACCCTGGCCCAGGCCCCGCAGGTCGTCGCCGTGCTCCAGTACATGCTCCAGCACGGCGCCGTCCTCATGAACCACGGCTACACGCACCAGTACAACAACGTCAACAACCCCTACACCGCCGTCACGGGCGACGACTTCGAGTTCTTCCGCGCCCACATCGACGCCGCCAACAACGTCATCTACGACGGGCCGCACGCCGAGGACTCCCCGGCCTGGGCCCAGAACCGGGTGACCTCGGCCTTCGCCGCCTTCGCCGCGGCCGGCCTGCCCAAGCCCGCGCTCTGGACGACCCCGCACTACGCCGCCTCGGCCGCCGACTACCAGGTCTTCGGTCAGAACTACACGGCGCGGCTGGAGCGCCCGCTGTACTTCGCCGGAACGCTGAGCGGCGGAACCGTGAATCCCGGCCGCTACATCGGCCAGTTCTTCCCGTACGCGGTCAAGGACGTCTACGGGACGACCGTGCTTCCCGAGAACATCGGCAACTACGAGCCGTTGCCCTTCAACAACCACCCGGCGAGGCTTCCGGCCGATCTGATCGCCTCGGCCAAGGCCAACCTGGCGGTCCGGGACGGTGTGGCGAGCTTCTTCTACCACCCGTACTACGACGTGACCCCGCTCCAACAGACGATCGACGGCATCAAGGCCCTCGGCTACACCTTCGTCGGCCCGACGGACCTCGCCAAGTGAACGTCCTGACCAGGTGAGGAATTCTCAGCAGTGAACCCGATGAAGAGGATGGCCGCGGCCTGGTCGGCGCTGGTCGTCCTCTTCGTCGGCGCCGGATGCTCCTCGTCCGGCGGCGACGAAGAGGACACGCCGCAGCCCAGTCCCTCGGCCAGCGGTCCGAGCACCCGACCCGACGACGGGAACGCGGGCGAGTTCCGGGGCATGACGCTCCCCTCGTGGAACACCCACGACTACGACAGCCCGCAGGCCGGAACGTACCTGCGGCAGATCGCCGCCACCGGCGCCCGGTGGGTGACCTTCACCCCCACGTGGTACCAGGACCGCGTCACCGACTCGGACATGCGCACCACCAAGGAGACCGCCTCCGACGACAGCCTGCGCAGCATCATCCGCCTCGCCCACGACGCGGGGCTCAAGACCATGATCAAGCCCCACGTCGACCTGGTGAAGGGCGGCGACCGGGCCGAGATCAAGCCCAAGGACCGGGACGCCTGGTTCGCGGCCTACGAACGCTTCATCACCCACTACGCCCAACTCGCCGCCGACAACGGCGTCGAGCAGCTCTCGGTCGGCACCGAACTCGCGGGCACCTCGCAGGACGGCGAGCACTGGAGCAAGGTCATCGCCGCGATCCGGGACCGGTACAAGGGGAAGCTGACGTACGCCGCCAACTACGACGAGTACCAGAAGATCCCCTTCTGGCAGGACCTCGACGTCATCGGCATCGACGCGTACTGGCCGCTGGCCGACCAGGCGACGACCGACCCGGCACGGCTGCGCCAGGCGTGGCAGCCCATCGCCGCCGAGCTCGCCGCCTTCTCCGAGCGCCAGCACCGGAAGATCCTCTTCACCGAGGCCGGCTACGTCAGCCAGCGCGGCACGACCACCGCCCCGTACTCCTGGAGCATCAGCAAGAGCGACGGCGACGGCAAGACCGAACAGGCCGCCGCCTACGAGGCGTTGCTCGCCTCCTTCGACGGCAAGCCCTGGTGGGCCGGCGTCTGCTGGTGGATGTGGGACGACTGGCCCGACAGCGGCGAGACGGCGAAGAACCTCGCGTACACACCCCACGGGAAGCCGGCGGAGGACGTGCTGCGGAAGTGGTGGGCGCGCGACTCGTAAGGGTGTCCCGCGTCAGCCGGCCCGGAAGCCGGGACCATGCCGGATCCGGCCCGGGACGGCGGTCGGCCCAGGGCCCGGTCATGCCTGGGAGTCGATGAAGCCGGTCAGGTTGAAATGGCCCGGGCGCCGCACGGGCAGCGCGGCGGCCCCACCTACCCACAGGAAGTGCGGAGCCGCCGGTCGGCCGCCCGAGGGGCGGGAGGCGTCAGCCCACGGTCAGCGAGAACGGCCCCGCGAGCACCGTGTAGTTGATGAACGGCGCACTTCGGGGGTGTGTGGGCGGCGGAGCCACCTCGGGCGCAGGCTGAAGGAGCGACTTTGCGTCCTGCGGACAGGAGGCGGCGATGACCACGACGCGGCGGGTACCAGGGGAGACCGAGGGGTGGGTGGTGGCGCATCCGGGTCCGGTCGGCACGGCGGGCTCGGGGCCGTTGGTATGGGAACGGCGGTCGCTGTCCGAGCCGGGGCCGCAGGAGATCCTGGTGGAGGTGGAGGCGTGTGGGGTGTGCCGAACGGACCTGCACCTGGCGGAGGGGGACCTCGTCCCCAGGGTGCCGAGGTGCACGCCGGGGCACGAGGTGGTCGGGCGCGTGCGCGCGGTCGGTGCGGCTGTCGGCTCGGCCGCCGGGAACTTCGCCGTCGGGGACCGGGCCGGGGTGGCCTGGCTGGCGCAGACCTGCGGCAGTTGCAGCTACTGCCGGAGCGGGCGGGAGAACCTCTGCCCGGATTCGCGCTACACAGGCTGGGACCGGCACGGCGGCTACGCCGGCCACGTGGTCGCGGACGCCCGTTTCGCCTACCGGCTGCCCGAGGGCCCACCCGCCGAGGAACTCGCCCCGCTGCTGTGCGCCGGGATCATCGGCTACCGGGCCCTGGAGCGAGCCGACCTGCCCGCGGGCGGGCTCCTGGGCATCTACGGCTTCGGCGCGTCCGCGCACCTGACCGCCCAGGCCGCCCTCGCCCGGGGCGCGCGCGTGGCCGTGTTCACCCGTGGTGCGTCGGCCCGGCGGCTGGCGCTGGAGCTGGGCGCCGGCTTCGCCGGGGATTCGTACGACCCGCCCCCGGAACCGCTGGACGCCGCCATCCTTTTCGCCCCCGTCGGTGAACTGGTGCCGGTCGCCCTGGCGGCCCTGGACCGCGGCGGCACGCTCGCGGTGGCCGGCATCCACCTCAGCGACGTCCCGGCGCTCGACTACCAGCGGCACCTCTTCCAGGAACGCACGCTGCGCAGCGTCACGGCCAACACGCGGGCCGACGGACGGGCGTATCTGGCGGAGGCGGCCCGGACCCGCCCGGCGGTGCATGTGCGCCGCTACCCCCTGCGGCAGGCGGACGTGGCACTCGCGGATCTCGCCGCGGACCGGGTGACGGGCGTCGCGGTGCTGGTCGCGGAGTAGGAGCAGCCGAGAGCAGGCCCATGAGTGGCGTGCCCGTCCAGGCCCCCGCCGCCTGGGTAGCGCAACGCGAGGCGGGGCCCGGCTGGCCGCACGGCAGCCGGGCCCCCGCTGGCGCAGAGCGGGTTATTCCACCGTCACGCTCTTCGCCAGGTTGCGGGGCTTGTCGACGTCGCGGCCGAGGGCGACGGCGGCGTGGTAGGCGAGGAGCTGGAGCGGGATGTTGAGGAGGAGCGGGTCGAGCTCGGGCTCGCTCTTGGGGACGAGGATGCAGTGGTCGGCGAGCTTGTCCTCGGGGCGGCGGTGGCCGACGGCGATGACGCGGCCGGAGCGGGCCTTGATCTCCCCGAGCGTGGTGAGGTTCTTGTCGAGCAGTTCGTCGTCCGGCACCAGCGCCACCGTCGGCAGCTCGGGGCTGATCAGCGCCAGCGGACCGTGCTTCAACTCGCTCGCGGGGTAGGCCTCGGCGTGGACGTAGGAGATCTCCTTGAGCTTCTGCGCGCCTTCCCGGGCGGCGGGGTAGCCGCGGACCCGGCCGATGAACATCATGCCGGCCGACTTGGCGTACTCGGCGGCGAGTTCGGCGATCGCGTCGCTCTGGTCCAGCACCTCGCGGATCTGGCCGGGCAAGGCCTGGAGGGCGTTGACGATCCGGCGGCCGTCGGCGGGCGACAGGTCGTGGATGCGGCCGAAGTGCAGGGCGAGCAGCGCGAAGGCGACGACGGTCGAGGTGAACGCCTTCGTCGAGGCGACCGAGATCTCCGGACCGGCGTGCAGGTAGATCCCGCCGTCGCACTCGCGGGCGATGGCGCTGCCCACGGTGTTGACGACGCCCAGCACCCGGCCGCCCTTGCGCTTGATCTCCTGGACGGCGGCGAGCGTGTCGTAGGTCTCGCCGGACTGGCTGACCGCGACGTACAGGGTGTCGGCCTCGATGACCGGGTTGCGGTAGCGGAACTCCGAGGCGGGCTCGCTGTGTGCGGGGATGCGGGAGAGCTCCTCGATCAGCTGGGCGCCCATCTCGCCGGCGTAGTAGGCCGAGCCGCAGCCGAGGATCTTGACCCGGCGGATCTCGCGCAGTTCGCGGGCGTCGAGGTTGAGGCCGCCGAGGTGGGCGGTGGCGAAGCGCTCGTCGAGGCGGCCGCTGAGGGTGCGCTCGACCGAGCCGGGCTGCTCGTGGATCTCCTTGAGCAGGAAGTGCTCGTAGCCGCCGGTGTCGTAGGAGTCGATCTCCCAGTCGACGGTGGACGGCTGGCGGTGGGTGGTGCGGGCGTCCGAGGTGAAGGTGCGGAAGCCGTCGGCGCTGACGGTCGCGAGCTCGCCGTCCTCCAGGTGGACGACCTGGCGGGTGTAGCGGACGAGGGCGGAGACGTCGGAGGCGGCGAACATCTCCTTCTCGCCGATCCCGAGCACGATCGGGCTGCCGTTGCGGGCGACGACGATGCGGTCGGGCTGCTCGGCGTCGAGGACGGCGATGCCGTAGGTGCCGACGACCTTGCCGAGGGCGGCGCGGACGGCCTCCTCCAGCTCGACGCCCTCCGTGGCGTGCGCGGCGATGAGGTGGGACAGCACCTCGGTGTCGGTCTCGGAGCGGAAGACCGCGCCGTCGGCGGTGAGCCTGGCGCGCAGCTCGTCGGCGTTCTCGATGATGCCGTTGTGGACGACGGCGATCCGCTCGGCGTTGTCGAGGTGCGGGTGGGCGTTGGCGTCGCTGGGCACGCCGTGGGTGGCCCAGCGGGTGTGGCCGATGCCGGTGGTGCCCTTGAAGCGGGCCGGCACGGCGTCGGCGAGGTCGGCGACCCGGCCCTTGACCTTGCGCAGCTTGATGCCGCCGGTGCGCCCGGCGACGGCGACGCCGGCCGAGTCGTATCCGCGGTACTCCAGCCGGGCGAGACCCTCCAGCAGGAAGGGGGTCGCGTCCTTGGGGCCGATGTAGGCCACGATTCCGCACATGGTGGGCTCCTCTGAGAGATGGGAACGGCTCAGCCGTAGACGATCCGGCGCAGCTGTCGGGCCGAGAGCTCCGGCGCCGCGACGCGGCGGGCGGGCAGTTCCTCGGCGAGCCGGGCGAAGATCCGCTCGTTGGTCAGACCGCGTGCCTGGAGCTCACCGTGGCGGCGGCGGACGTACTCCTCGGTGCTCTCCGAGAAGTACGCGAGGACCTCCGCCACGACTCGCGCCGCCTCCCGGGGCCCGAGCGGGCTGGTCCGGGTGAGGTGGGCGAGGAGGTCTTCGTGAGGGTGGGGTGAACTCGGCACGGCTGAAGAGCCTAGGCCGCAGTCGACGGAGAAGCCAAAGATCTTGCCCGAAATCGGGCAGACTTCAAGGCTTTCGGCGGAAGCAACCAGGCGGAACACTGCCCGTCACCTTTCCGACACACCCTTGTAGCCGCACCCGTTCGACACGTAGCGTGACTCTCTCCATACGTAGCGGAAGACCGGAGGCTTGCAGATGTGCGGGATCACCGGATGGGTCGCCTTCGAACGCGACCTCACCGCCGACCGGATCGCCCGGGACGTCCTCGACGCCATGACGGCCACCCATGTGTGCCGCGGCCCCGACGCCGGTGGGATTCACCTGGAGCGGCACGCCGCCATCGGCCACCGCCGCCTCGCCGTGATCGACATCGAGGGCGGCGTCCAGCCGATGACGGCCGAGCACGACGGCCGGCTGCTGGCCGCCCTCACCTACAGCGGCGAGGTCTACAACCACCGCGAGCTGCGCGCGGAGCTGGAGGCGGCCGGCCACCGCTTCCGTACCCGCAGCGACACCGAGGTCGTGCTGCGCGGCTACCTGGAGTGGGGCGAGGGCCTGGCCGAACGGCTGAACGGCATGTTCGCCTTCGCCGTCTGGGACGCCCGGCGAGAGGAGCTGCTGCTGGTCCGCGACCGGATGGGCGTCAAGCCCCTGCACTACCACCCCACCGCCGACGGCGTGATCTTCGGCTCCGAGCCGAAGGCCGTTCTCGCCCACCCCTCCGTCCGGCCCGTGGTGAACCTGGACGGGCTGCGCGAACTGCTCGCCTTCACCCGCACCCCGGGGCTGACCCCCTACCAGGGCATCTCCGAGGTGCGTCCCGGCCACGTCGTGCGCGTCCGCCGCGAGGGCATCTCGGTCCGCCGCTACTGGTCGCTGGAGGCGCGCGAGCACACCCACAACCTGGAGACCACGGTCGCCACCGTCCGGGCGCTGCTGGACGACATCGTGCACCGCCAGCTCGAGGCCGACGTGCCGCTGTGCACCCTGCTCTCCGGCGGCCTGGACTCCAGCGCCGTCACCGCCCTCGCCGCCCGGTCGCTGGGCCAGGCCGGCGCCGGCCCGGTGCGCTCCTTCGCCGTCGACTTCACCGGCCAGGGCGAGAACTTCCACGCCGACGAGACCCGGTCGACGCCCGACGGCCCGTACGCACGCCTGCTCGCGCAGCACGTCGGGGCCGACCACGACGTCATCGAACTGGACGCCGCCGATCTCACCGACCTCGCCCATCGTTCCGCCGTCCTGCGCGCCCGGGACCTGCCCGGCGGCTTCGGCGACATGGACGTCTCGCTGCTGCTGCTCTTCCGCGGCGTGCGCCGCACGTCCACCGTCGCACTGTCCGGCGAGTCCGCGGACGAGCTGTTCGGCGGCTACCGCTGGTTCCACGACCCCGCGGCGATCGCCGCCGACGACTTCCCCTGGGCGGTCGCACTGAGCGGCCTCGGCGGCCAGGGCACCGGCCCGCGCGAGCAGCTGCTCGACGCCGACCTGCTCCGCAAGCTCGACCTCGGCGGCTACCGCCGGGCCCGCTACCGCGAGGCGCTCGCCGAGGTCCCGCACCTGCCGGACGCCGACCCGGTCGAGCGGCGGATGCGCGAGATCTCGTACCTCAACCTGACCCGCTTCGTCTGCCTCCTCCTGGACCGCAAGGACCGGATGAGCATGGCGAACGGGCTGGAGGTGCGGGTGCCGTTCTGCGACCACCGGCTGGTCCAGTACGTCTTCAACACGCCGTGGTCGATGAAGAGCTTCGACGGCCGGGAGAAGAGCCTGCTGCGCGCCGCCGTCCGGGACGTGCTGCCCGCCGAGATCGCCGACCGGGTGAAGAGCCCGTACCCCACCACCGCCGACCCGCACTACCCGGTGCTGCTGCGCGCCGAGCTGGCCGAGCTCGCCGCCGAGGGCAAGTCCCCGGTGCTCGGCCTGCTCGACCGGCGGCGCCTGGCCGACGCGCTCGCCCCGGACACCGACCCGCAGTCCGTCCGGCTCGGCGTCGACCTCGCGCTGGACCTGAACGCCTGGCTGACGGACTACCAGGTGACCCTGGAGCTCTGACCGTTGCCACCCCTGACGGCGCAGCGGCAGCGGCGACGACCCGCTGCGCCGTGCGGGTGATCATCGGGAACCAACCCGCCGCGCCCGGGCGTCGAACCGTGCGGTAGCGTCGCCGACACCTCCCGAACGGCGGGCCAAAACGCGGACTTCCGCGACCGCCCCCGCCAGGATGGGAGCGAACCGTCCGCACTCGATCCGCCGGGGGATCCTGTCATGCAACCGCGAGTATTCGCGATTCTCACCGCCCTGCTGCTGGGCGTCCTGGGCCTCGGGTCGGTGGCCGTCACCGACTGGTCGCCCGCGGCCACCGCGGCGACGGCCCCGGCCGCCGTCAGCAGTGCCGACCCCGGCGGCGCCTCGCCGAGCGGGACGCCGGCCGGTGCGAGCGCCACCGCGACCGGCGACCCGGCGGTGTGGACGCGCTCGACGCTGCGCAACAAGCTGATGGCCGAGATGGACGCCACCGACCCCGGCGTCGCCCTGGCGGACCTGGACAAGATCACCAAGGAGAAGCCGTACACCGTGCGCTTCTGCCACCCGATCGCGCACGAGCTCGGCCACGCCGCCGTCAAGCGGTTCAACGCGGACTTCCAGAAGGTCATCTCCTTCCCGCACGAGACCTGCGCGGCCGGCTACCTTCACGGCGCCGTCGAGGAGATGCTGAACGCCTCCACCCAGCCCGAGGTGGACCTGCTCAAGCTCTGCGCGCCCAAGAACACCGGCCCGTGCATCCACGGCGTCGGCCACGGCACCATGTTCGTCGCCAAGCAGGACGTGGCCAAGGCGCGCGACCTGTGCAACAAGTTCACCACCGACCAGAACCGGATCCGCTGCTCCGAGGGCCTGTTCATGCAGCTCTTCGGGCCGGACGAGGAGGACGAGCAGGCGAAGGCGAACCTGCCCGCCGACAAGCTCGCCCAGGACCCGCTCTACCCGTGCAAGGACCAGCCGGCCCTGTTCCAGTCCGCGTGCTTCTTCTACGCGCCGACGTTCTACCTCTCCTCGCACGACTACGCGAACCACCCCGAGGTGTACGCCGACGCACTCAAGTGGTGCCTCAACGGCAAGGCCAGCGGCGGGGCCGTGGACTGCAGCCGGGGCGTCGGCTCGCGGACGATGAAGTACAACCTGGACCGCGAGGACTGGGCCGCCCAGCAGTGCGCCACCGCCGCCGACGGCTGGCAGCGCAAGGCCTGCACGGAGGGCCTGGTCAGCTACTACACGGTCAACTACACGGACGGCGGCGCGGCCGGGCGGCTCTGCGCCAAGATCACCAACAAGGAGATGCAGGGCTACTGCCGGTCCTCGGCCGGGCTCTCCGGCTCGCTCGACTGACCCCCTCGTCCCGTCCTGCAGGGCCCGCGCCGCACGGTGCGGGCCCTTTCCGTAGGATCGCCCGATCAGGGTGCGCCGAGGACGCCGCGCCTCCCCCGCGACTCCGGAGCACGCCTGATGAGCACCGAGGACTTCCCCGCCGAGGACCTCCGCACGGAGGACTTCCGCGCCGCGGCCCACGCCACCGCCGACCTCGTCTCCGACTACCTCGCCGAGCTGCCCGCCCGGCCCGTCTGGCAGCCGATGGACGACACCGCCCGCAGGGCCCTCCTCGACGCCCCGCTGCCCGCCGACGGCCGCCCGCTCGCCGAACTCGTCGACACCATCGGCCGGGACGTCCTGCCCCACCCGATGGGCAACGGCAACCCGCGCTTCTTCGGCTGGGTCAACTCCGCCCCCGCCCCGGCCGGTGTGCTCGCCACCCTCGCCGCCTCCGCGATGAACCCCAGCTCCGCCGGCGGCGACCACGCCGACGTCCACCTGGAGCGCGCCGTCGTCCGCTGGATCGCCGAGCTCGTCGGCTTCCCGCACCCGGCCGGCGGCGGGCTGCTCACCTCCGGCACCTCCATGGCCACCATCGTCTGCCTGGCCGCCGCCCGGAACCGCGCCGCCCGCCGTGCCGGGTGGGACGTCCGCGAGGACGGCCTGGCGGGCCTGCCGCCGCTGGTCGGCTACGTCACCGGCGAGACCCACTCCTGCGTCCGCAAGGCCGCCGAACTGCTCGGCCTCGGCAGCAGACACCTGCGCACCGTCGCCACCGGCCCGGACGGCCGCCTCGACACCGCCGACCTGCGCGCCGCCGTCGAACGGGACCGGGCCGCCGGGCTGCTGCCGTTCCTCGTCGTCGCCTCGGCCGGCACCGTCGGCACCGGCGCCGTCGACGCCTTCGGCCCGATCGCCGACCTGTGCGCCGAACAGCGCCTGTGGCTGCACGTCGACGGCGCGTACGGCGCCTTCGGCGTCCTCGACCCCGCCATCGCCCACCGCTACGCCGGCCTGGAGCGCGCCGACTCGCTCGCCCTCGACCCGCACAAGTGGCTCGGCGTGCCGGTCGACTGCGGCTGCGCACTGGTCCGCGACACCGAGGAGCTGCGCGGCACCTTCAGCCTCGTCCCGTCCTACCTGCGCGACGAGGCGGCGGGCGCGCTCGGCTGGTTCTCCGAGTACGGCACCGAGCAGACCCGCCCGTTCCGCGCCCTCAAGGTGTGGGCCACCATCGCCCACAGGGGCCGCGCCGGCATCGCCCGCGACATCGCCCGCTGCACGGCCCTGGCCCGCCGACTCGGCGAACTGGTCGAGGCCGACCCGGAGCTGGAGCTGCTGGCCGAGGTGCAGACCTCGATCGTCGCCTTCCGGTTCCGGCCTGCCGGGCTGGACGAGACCGCCCTCGACGCGCTCAACCGGGAGCTTCCCGTCGCGGTGCAGCGGCGCGGCAGGGTCTTCGTCACCGGCGCCCGGCTGGACGGCACGGAGATGCTGCGCGCCTGCCTCCTGAACGCCGCCACCACCGAGGCCGACCTGGAACTCCTGCTCACCGAAGTCGGGGCGGCCGCTCACGCCTTGCGACCGTAACGCGGCCCCCAAGACATTAACCGGCAGGTCACGGGAGGTTCGTGGTCGGGAAACACCTGCTGGGGACAGTGGTGGCATGGAGCACACGGAGCACCAGACGACCGCCGTAAGCACCTCCGGAACGCCCGCCCCCTCCCGTGCCCAGCGGCGCGGCGCCAGGACCCATCGCTGGCGCCGCGACACCGTCGAACTCGCCGCCGTCTTCCTCTCGGTCACCGCGGCCGACCTGGTCGCCAAGATCGTCCTGCACGGCCCGGACGGGCCGGTGGTCCTCGCCGCGTCCGCCGTCGCGCTGCTGGCCACCGCCCTGTTCCACACCTGGTGGTCGCACCGCCACCACCTGCACGGCCCGCCTGCCCCGGCGCCCGTCCCGAATGTCGGCGCCGGCCCGACCGCGCTGTGGCGCGTGCGCGCCACCGTCCAGGACTCCCCCGCCGGGCTGGCCCGCGTGTGCGCCGCCTTCGCCGAGCAGCGCGTCGCCATCGTCTCCATGCAGTCCCACCCCCTCCCGGACGGCTCCGTCGACGAGTTCTTCCTCCGTGCCCCGCACTCGCTCACCCCCACCGACCTCGCCACCCTCGTCACCACCGGCGGACACGACCTCCTCGACACCCCGGTCCGCGTCGCCTGAACCTTCGCGAGGCGCGGTGTCGGGCAGACGCTGGGAGGAGGGGACCGTCCGACAAGGAGGGCGTCGTGTACAGCAAGATCACCGTTGCGGGCCACCCGGTCCAGGGCATTCGTGCGTTCACGATCGCGTAACCGCGCCGAAGCGCGGTGTCGGTAGCGTCGCCTCCATGACGGCATCCCACACGCACCCGCGGCGGCTCTGGAACCCCTCCTTCCGCAGGTCGGACCGCAGGTGCGCGGTGCCCGACGGGCAGGCCGCACGGCAGCCGGCGCTCACTGGCGGCCCGTTCCGGGTCGGCCGGGCGCACCCGGCGCCGCTCCGCCCGCAGGCGCCGCCGGAGCCGAGGGAGCCGCTCCCGGACGTCGCGGTCCGGATGTCCCTGCCGGACGGGACGGCGCTGACCGTGCGCCCCACGGGGCCGGGCGACAAGGCCGAGGCGCGGGCCATGCACCAGCGCTGCTCCCCCGCCTCGCTGCGGTCGCGCTACCACGGGCCGGTCCGCGACGCCGACCGCTACCTGGACCACCTGCTGAACGGCCGGCACGGCCGCAGCCTCGCCGTGACGGCCGCCGACGGACGGATCGTCGCCCTGGGGCACCTGATGTGGGACGACGGGAAGGCCGAGCTGGCGGTCCTGGTCGAGGACGCCTGGCAGCGGCGCGGGCTCGGGCTGATGCTGTTGCGGCGGCTGTCGGCGATGGCCCGGGAGGCCGGGATCGGGACGGTCTACGCGGTGACGCACGCCTCCAACACGGGCCTGATCACCACCATGCGCCGGCTGTCGGCACCGCTGGAGTTCCACGCCGAGGACGGCACGCTGGTGATCACCGCCGTCCTGGCGACCGCGGTTCCCGCCGCGCCCCAACCGGGCCGCTGATCATTTCTTCACGACATTCTCACCGGGAACCCTCCGGCCCCCGGACGGCGTCCCCGGCGACGCATGGCCCGTCCGTACACCGCCTTCCATGACGAGTCGTCAGGGTGCCCGCGGCAGGCTCTCCGGGCGCGTCGCAGCAGGCGGTGCGGGGTCCGGATCGTGGAGCCGGCCGGCGGAGTCGGTAGGCTGGCCCCGTCCCCGCCGCCCGACGGCCCGTTATCCGGCCCCGGGCGGTGCCGCAGCAAGGAGGAACCACTGAGCATGGCAGGCACCGAATCGGAGCCCACAGGCGCACGCGACGCCTCGCTGCCGGCCCGCGCCAAGATCGCGGTCACGGCCGGCAAGGTCGCCGCCGCCGTGTCGCGCAAGGCCGGACGCGGAAGCGGCTCGGTGATCGGCGGCAAGGTCGCCCTCAGGCTCGACCCCGATCTGCTCGCCACCCTCGCCGACCACCTCGACGTGGTGCTGGTCAGCGCCACCAACGGCAAGACCACCACCACCCGCCTGATCGCCGAGGCGCTGCGCGCCGCCGGCCCGGTGGTCTCCAACGCCCTGGGCGCCAACATGCCGGCCGGCATCACCTCCGCCCTCGCCGGCGGCTCGGAGGCCCGCTTCGGCGTGATCGAGGTCGACGAGAAGTACCTGGCGGGCGTCGCGCGCGACACCCGTCCCAAGGCGATCGCCCTGCTCAACCTCTCCCGCGACCAGCTCGACCGCGCCGCCGAGACCCGCATGATGGCCGAGAAGTGGCGCGAGGGCCTGCAGGACACCGAGGCCGTCGTCATCGCCAACGCCGACGACCCGCTCGTGACCTGGGCCGCCTCGTCCTGCAAGAAGGTGGTCTGGGTGGCCGCCGGGCAGGCCTGGAAGGAGGACGCCTGGTCCTGCCCCGCCTGCGGCGGCGTGATGCAGCGCCCCGGCGACGACTGGTTCTGCCAGGAGTGCGGCTTCCGGCGCCCCAACCCGCACTGGGCGCTCCAGGGCACCCACGTCATCGACCCGCAGCGCGGCGCCTGGCCGATCCAGCTCCAGCTGCCCGGCCGCGCCAACCTGGCCAACGCCACCAGCTCGGCCGCCGTCGCCGCCGTGTTCGGCGTCTCCCCGCAGGTCGCGCTGGAGCGGATGCAGTCGGTCACCGCGGTGGCCGGCCGCTACGACGTCGTCCAGTACCAGGGCCGCGACATAAGGCTGCTGCTGGCGAAGAACCCGGCCGGCTGGCTGGAGACCTTCTCGCTGATCGACGGCCCGCCGGCCCCGGTCATCCTCTCCGTCAACGCCCTCGACGCCGACGGCACCGACACCTCCTGGCTGTGGGACGTCGACTACGAGCGGCTCGCCGGGCACCCGGTGTTCGTGATGGGCCAGCGCAAGCTGGACCTGGCCGTCCGCCTGGAGGTCGCCGGGCTGCAGTTCCACGTGGTGGACACGCTGGAGCAGGCCGTCCGGATGGCCCCGCCCGGCCGGATCGAGGCCATCGCCAACTACACCGCCTTCCAGCAGCTGCGGAAGGTCGTGGCCGGCTGATGCCGTGCCTGCAGCCCCATCTGAACGTGACGGAAGGCCTTCGAGGATGAGTGAGAGCAGCCTGCGTGTGGTCTGGGTCTACCCGGACCTGCTCAGCACCTACGGCGACCGCGGCAACGCCCTGGTCGTGGAGCGCCGGGCCCGCCAGCGCCATCTCAACGTGACCCGGATCGACGTCCGCTCCGACCAGGCGGTCCCCACCAGCGGGGACATCTACCTGATCGGCGGCGGCGAGGACCGGCCGCAGCGGCTGGCCGCGGAGCGGCTGCGGGCCGACAGCGGCCTGATCCGGGCCGCGGAGAACGGCGCGATCATCTTCGGCGTCTGCGCGGGCTTCCAGATCATGGGCCACGAGTTCGTCAATGACCTCGGCGAGCGCGAGCCGGGCCTCGGCCTGCTCGACGTCTGGACCACCCGCGGCGAGGGCGCCCGCTGCGTCGGCGACGTGCTGGCGGACGTCGACCCCCGGCTCGGCCTGCCGCAGCTGACCGGCTTCGAGAACCACCAGGGCGTCACCCACCTCGGCCAGGGCGTCCAGCCGTTCGCCACCGTCACCGTCGGCCGGGGCAACGGCACCGGTGACGGCACCGAGGGCGCCTGGCGGGACACCGTCTTCGGCACCTACCTGCACGGCCCGGTGCTGGCGCGCAACCCCGCCGTCGCCGACATGCTGATCAAGCTGGCGCTGGACGTCAACGCCCTGCCGCCGGCCGACACCACCTGGTACGACGCGCTGCGCGCCGAGCGCATCGCCGCGACCACGCGCCCCGCGTAGTACGCCCCTTCCGCCTTCTGCTCCCGGCCGGGTGCCCGCGATGCGGTCACCCGGTCCGCGGGCGGCCCGGGACGTACGACAATGGGGGCTGCCGGCTGCACACCCTCCTCGGGCAGCAGGCTGCACTTCCGCGCGGGGGCGCCGACGGCGCCGCTCCCGCGTCGGCTCCTGCCCGGCCGGACCAGGGGCCGTATGCTCGACTTCACGGCCGTTTCGGGCGTTCCGTCCGATTCGGCCGGTCCTTCACCCCACGGTCGGTTCCGCGCCATCCCGGCTCGGAAGCACACCGCCACGGTGACGGCTCGTCGTCCCAGCCTGTAGTCCGGCCGTTCCTCGGTTCTGCTCGGGAGTTGCAAAGCAATGCGTATTGGAGTCCTGACCAGCGGCGGTGACTGCCCCGGCCTGAACGCGGTGATCCGCTCCGTGGTCCACCGCGGGGTGGTCGACCACGGCGACGAGATCATCGGGTTCGAGGACGGGTGGCGCGGCTTCCTGGAGGGCCACCACCGCCCCCTGACCCTGGACTCGGTGAGCGGCATCCTCGCCCAGGGCGGCACGATCCTCGGCTCGTCCCGGGTGCAGCCGAGCCACCTGCGCGACGGCGTCGAGCGCGCCAGGAAGTACTGCTCGGACCTCGGCCTCGACGCGGTGATCCCGATCGGCGGCGAGGGCACCCTGAAGGCCGCCAAGCTGATGAGCGACGCGGGCCTGCCGATCGTCGGCGTGCCGAAGACCATCGACAACGACATCGCCGCCACCGACGTGACCTTCGGCTTCGACACCGCCGTCTCGGTCGCCACCGAGGCGCTGGACCGGCTGAAGACCACCGCCGAGTCCCACCAGCGCGTCATGGTCGTCGAGGTCATGGGCCGGCACACCGGCTGGATCGCGCTCAACGCGGGCATGGCGGCCGGCGCGCACGCCATCGTCGTCCCCGAGCGGCCGTTCCACATCGAGAAGCTGACCGCCGTCGTCCGCGAGCGCTTCGACCGGCAGAAGAAGTTCGCCATCGTGGTCTGCGCCGAGGGTGCCAAGCCCGAGCCCGGCACCATGCACTGGGAGGAGGGCACCAAGGACATCTACGGCCACGAGCGGTTCACCGGCATCGCCACCCAGCTCTCCCGCGAGCTGGAGCACCGGCTCGGCAAGGAGGCCCGCCCGGTGATCCTCGGCCACACCCAGCGCGGCGGCACCCCGACCGCGTACGACCGCGTGCTCGCCACCCGCTTCGGCTGGCACGCCGTCGAGGCCGTCCACAAGGGCGCCTTCGGGCACATCACCGCGCTGCAGGGCACCAACATCAACCTGGTGCCGCTGGCCGAGGCGGTCGCCGAGCTGAAGACCGTCCCGCAGGAGCGCTACCTGGAGGCGGAGACGGTCATCTGACCTCCCGTCGGGCTCTCACGCTCCGCCGCAAGGCCCCCGGACCCACCACGGTCCGGGGGTCTTCGTGCGTCTGCCGGGCGTTGCGACGGCCGCCCGGCTAGCGTGGCCGAGGGAGCCGGCCGGCCACTGGAGGAAGGACAGCCGATGGAGATCCTCGCGTACGGGGTGCAGACAGACGAGCGGCCGCTGCTGGAACGGGCCTTCGCCGGCCGGCACGGACTGCGCTGCCTGGCCGTCGACCTCACCCACGACACGGCCCCGCTCGCCGCCGGCCACCCGGCCGTCAGCAGCAGCGTCAACGCCGTCCTGGACGCCGAGACGCTCGCCGTCCTGGCGGCCGGCGGCACCAAGCTGATCGCCCAGCGCTCCACCGGCTTCAACAACATCGACCTCGACTCCGCCGCCGACCTCGGCCTGACCGTCGCCCGGGTCTCCCACTACAGCCCCCACGCCGTCGCCGAGCACGCGTGGGCGCTGGCACTCGCGGTCAACCGCCGGCTCACCCGCGCGGCGAACCGCTCCCGCGAGTTCGACTTCCGCCTCGACGGGCTGCTCGGCCGGGACGTCCACGGGATGACCGTCGGCGTGATCGGCACCGGCAAGATCGGCGCGTGCTTCGCCCGGATCGCCTCCGGGTTCGGCACCGAGCTGCTCGGCTGGGACATCGCCCCGAACCCGGACTGCCTGGAACTCGGGATGGCCTACACCGAACTGCCCGAACTCCTCTCCCGCGCCGACCTGGTGAGCCTGCACGTACCCCTGGTGCCGGCCACCCACCACCTGATCGACGCGGCTGCGCTGGCCCGCATGAAGGACGACGCGATCCTGGTGAACTCCAGCCGCGGCGGCCTGGTGGACAGCGCGGCCCTGGTCGAGACCCTGCGCGCGGGGCGGCTGTCCGGCGTCGGCCTGGACGTGTACGAGGAGGAGACCGGCGTCTTCTTCACCGACCGGTCCATCCAGGGCATCACCGACGACGTCCTGGCCCGCCTGGTGACGTTCCCGCAGGTCCTGGTCACCTCGCACCAGGCGTACTTCACCCGCACCGCCGTCGGCCAGATCATCGACGCCACGGCGCGGAACGTCGACGACTTCGCGGCCGGCCGCACCAACGAGAACACCCTCGTCCCGGCCACCGACACCGGGGCCGCGGACCGGCGGCCCGCCGGGTAGCGGTTCGCGCACGCCGGCGAGAAGCGGCGGCTCCGACGACGGTGGCCGGGTCGCGCGGTGGCGGTGGAAGCCCGCTCGGAGTCGGGGCGCACCGTCACAGCGGCAGGTCGACCACCAGCGGCCGGTGGTCCGATATCGGGCTCCTGGGGGCACGCGCGGCGCCGGTCCCGTCCGGTGTGACGCCGATCGCCAGGACATGGTCGAACTGCACCGCCGGACGGTGCGAGGGATAGGTCCGGAGCCGGGCCGTATCGCGCCAACTCCCCTGCCGGGCACCGGAGTCGGACAGGGGGGTGAGCAGCTCCGCCGCGCTCAGGGCCACCCGGGGGATCGCGCCGATCAGGTTGAGGTCGCCCAGCAGGACGTGCGGCCGGGGCAGGTCGGCGATCCAGCGGCGCAGGAGGAGCAGCTGCCGGACGTTCCACCCCGGCACGGTCGACAGGTGCGCCGCCACCGCCGTGAACGGCCCCCGCCGCCCCTCCAGGACGGCCGCCAGCGCCGCGCGCGGCCGGTCGCGGGTCACGACGAGGCCGCGCTTGCCGGGTATCCGCAGCGGCACCGCGAACGGGCCCGGGCCGAGCCGGACGGCTCGCCAGCCGCGCACCGGCAGCCGCGACAGCAACGCGACGCCGTGCGAGGGGCTGCCGCCGTCCGGCCGTGCGTCGTCGGGGCCGTACACCCGTAGCCCGGGCTCGGACGGGTCGAGGATCCAGCCCCGGCCGAGGATCGCGTGGCCGTGCAGCGCCGAGGCATAGCGCCAGTCGGCGGCGGCCACCGCCCGGGCGGCCGCCCGCGCCTGGTCGACCCGACCCGACCGCTCCTGGAGCCGGTCGACCTCCTGCAACGCCACCACGTCGGCGTCCAGCGCGGCGACGGCGTCGCAGAGCGGCAGCTCCGGGGCGGGCAGATCGGTCATGCGCGACGGCCGGCCATCGGCCCGGACCGGCCTGCCGTGCAGCACGTTGAAGGTCGCGAGTCGCACCCGCGGGGTCGTGGTCACCCGCGCACGCTACCGCCCGGCCCGCCGGGCAACCGGCGAACGCGGGAAGTCGCGAGGGGACGGGGCACGCCCGTACGGAGGGGGCGGGGCGGGGCCCGAGGTAAGGCCCACCTAGGCTGTATGCCAAGCAAAACGGGCGAACCGGACCCCATCCAGGGGCCGCGAGGACGGAAAGCAGGACCCGCCGATGGGCGACGGAATGTCAGGCATGCACCACCACGGCGGGATGACCCGGCTAGGCCCGTTCAGCTTCTCCAGCGTCTGGGCCTGGTCTCCCGACTGGGTGTTCCTGATCGGCTGCCTGGTCGCCCTGGCGCTGTACGCGGCGGGCGTGGTCAGGCTGTACCGGCGCGGCGACCGCTGGCCTATCGGCCGGACGGTCGGCTGGGCGACCGGCATCGGTTCGGTGGCCTTCGTCACCTGCAGCGGGCTCAACGACTACGGCATGGTGCTGTTCAGCGCGCACATGATCCAGCACATGGTGCTCTCCATGCTGTCCCCGATCCTGCTGCTGCTCGGCGCCCCGATCACGCTGGCCCTGCGCGCGCTCCGCCCGGCCGGCAAGGGACGCCCGCGCGGGCCGCGCGAGCTGCTGGTGGCGCTGCTGCACAGCCGCTACGTCAAGGTGATCTCGCACCCGGCGTTCACCATCCCGCTGTTCATCGCGAGCCTGTACGGGGTCTACTTCACCCCGCTGTTCGACTTCCTCATGGAGTACCGCGCCGGGCACATCTTCATGATGGTGCACTTCCTGGCCACCGGCCTGGCGTTCTTCTGGCCGATCATGGGCGTGGACCCGGGCCCGAACCGCCCCGGCCACGTGATGCGGATCATCGAGCTGTTCATGGGCATGCCGTTCCACGCCTTCTTCGGCGTGGCCGTGATGATGGCCAACCACCAGCTCGTCACCACCTTCACCAGGGACGGCGCTCCGCCCGGCACCGACCTGCTCGCGGACCAGAAGCTGGCCGGCGGCATCACCTGGGCGTTCGGCGAGATCCCGACCGCGATCGTGCTGATCGCGCTGGTCTACCAGTGGATGGGCTCCGAGCAGCGCAAGGCCCGCCGCGCCGACCGCGCCGAGGAGCGCAACGGCGACGCCGAGCTGGAGGCGTACAACGCCTACCTGGCGTCGCTCGACAAGCGCGGCCGGCGCCCGGCGGCCGACGCGAGCTGACCCCGGCGCCGTTCCCCGCCACCGAACCCCCGAGGAACCCCCGTCCCTGACCGTCCCGGAACGGGGGTTCCGCCGTATGCGTTCGGAGAAGTATGCGCGTCCTCCTGATCGTCGCGGTCCTGCTCGGCGGGTACGCCCTGCTGTGGCTGCTCGGCTTCCTCGGCCGGGCGCTGCACCACCGCGGGCGGCCCGTCCCGGCCGGCGCCGACTACCTGGTCGTGCTGGGCGGCGGGCTGGACGGCTGCGAGCCCGCGCCGCCGCTGGCGGCCCGCCTGGACGCGGCGCTGGAACGTCTCGCCGCCGAGGAGGCCGCCGGGCATGGGCCGCTGCTGCTCGTCACCGGCGGCAAGGGCTCGCACGAGGACTGCACGGAGGCCTCCGCGATGGCGCGTTACCTGACCGCCCGGGGCGTCCCGGCGGAGCGGATCCGGTGCGAGGAGCGGGCCGGGAACACGGCCGAGAACCTGCGGTTCAGCGCGGCGCTGATGGCCGCCGAGCGGCCCGGCTACCGGTGCACCGTGGTCACCAACGGCTTCCACGTCGTCCGCTCCGCGCTCGCCGCGCGCCGGGCGGGCGTCCCCGGCCGGGTGCTCGGCGCGGACGGGCTGCTCGCGCACGGGCCGTACGCGCTGCTGCGGGAGGCGGTCGGGACGGCGCTGGCGTACCCGGCGGCGAACGCCGCCGCCGTGCTGCTGCTGACCGGCGCCGGGGTGCTCCTCGGCCTGTCCCGGTGACATCTGGATCACCCGGCTGCGGACCGTCGGGATCGGACGGAAGCGAGCCGGGGTGGCGCCGTGGCCCCGGCTGCTGAACGACGCGGGGCGGCCCCCGGGTCCAGGTGGGACCCGGGGGCCGCCCGGTGCGTCAACTCCGCTGTGGTCAGCCGAGGTTGGCGAGCGCCTCGTTGAAGGTCTTGGACGGACGCATCACGGCCGCGGCCTTGGCCGGGTCGGGCTGGTAGTAGCCACCGAGGTCAACCGGCGCGCCCTGCACGGCGATCAGCTCCTCGACGATGGTCTGCTCCTGCTCGGTCAGCGCCTTGGCGAGACCCTCGAAGGCCTGGGCCAGCTCGGCGTCGGCGGTCTGCTTGGCCAGCTCCTGGGCCCAGTACATGGCCAGGTAGAAGTGGCTGCCGCGGTTGTCGATGCCACCGAGGCGGCGGCTCGGCGACTTGTCCTCGTTGAGGAAGGTGCCGGTGGCGCGGTCCAGGGTGTCGGCCAGCACCTGGGCGCGGGCGTTGCCGGTGCTGGTGGCCAGGTGCTCGAAGCTCGCGGCCAGGGCGAAGAACTCGCCCAGGCTGTCCCAGCGCAGGTAGTTCTCCTTGACCAGCTGCTGGACGTGCTTCGGGGCGGAGCCGCCGGCGCCGGTCTCGAACAGGCCGCCGCCCGCCATCAGCGGGACGACCGACAGCATCTTGGCGCTGGTGCCCAGCTCCAGGATCGGGAACAGGTCGGTCAGGTAGTCGCGCAGCACGTTGCCGGTCACCGAGATGGTGTTCTCGCCGCGGCGGATGCGCTCCAGGGAGAACTTGGTGGCCTCGACCGGGGACATGATCTCGATCTGCAGGCCGGTGGTGTCGTGCTCCGGCAGGTACTCGTTGATCTTCTCGATCAGCACGGCGTCGTGGGCGCGGTCGGCGTCCAGCCAGAAGACGGCCGGGTCGCCGGTGGCGCGGGCGCGGGTGACGGCCAGCTTGACCCAGTCCTGGATCGGCGCGTCCTTGGTCTGGCAGGAGCGGAAGATGTCGCCCGGCTGGACGGCCTGCTCCAGCACGACGTTGCCCTCGGCGTCGACCAGGCGGACGGTGCCGGCCGCGGCGATCTCGAAGGTCTTGTCGTGGCTGCCGTACTCCTCGGCCGCCTGGGCCATCAGGCCGACGTTCGGCACCGAGCCGATGGTGGCCGGGTCGAGGGCGCCGTTGGCGCGGCAGTCGTCGATGACGGCCTGGTACACGCCGGCGTAGCTGTGGTCCGGCAGCACGGCGAGGGTGTCGGCCTCCTGGCCGTCCGGGCCCCACATGTGGCCGGAGGTGCGGATCATGGCCGGCATCGAGGCGTCGACGATGACGTCGCTCGGCACGTGCAGGTTGGTGATGCCCTTGTCCGAGTCGACCATGGCGAGGGCCGGGCCCTCGGCCAGCTCGGCCTCGAAGGAGGCCTTGATCTCGGCGCCCAGGTTCGGCACGTTGTCGAGGCCGGCCAGGATGCCGCCGAGGCCGTTGTTCGGGTTCAGACCGGCGGCGACCAGCACCTCGCCGTACTTGGCGAAGGTGTTCGGGAAGAAGGCGCGCACGACGTGGCCGAAGATGATCGGGTCGGAGACCTTCATCATGGTGGCCTTGAGGTGCACCGAGAACAGCACGCCCTCGGCCTTGGCGCGGGCCACCTGGGCGGCCAGGAACTCGTTGAGGGCGGCGGCGCGCATCACCGAGGCGTCGACGACCTCGCCGGCCAGCACCGGCACCTTCTCGCGCAGCACGGTGGTGGTGCCGTCCTCGGCGACCAGCTCGATGCGCAGGGCGCCGTCGGCGGCGATCACGGCGGACTTCTCGGTGCTCGCGAAGTCGTCCGCGCTCATGGTGGCGACGTTGGTCTTGGAGTCGGCCGTCCAGGCGCCCATCCGGTGCGGGTGGGTCTTGGCGTAGTTCTTGACCGACAGCGGGGCACGGCGGTCCGAGTTGCCCTCGCGCAGGACCGGGTTGACGGCGCTGCCCTTGACCTTGTCGTAGCGGGCGCGGACGTCCTTGTCCTCGTCGGTCTGCGGGTCGTCCGGGTAGTCCGGCAGGGCGTAGCCCTGGGCCTGCAGCTCGGCGATGGCGGCCTTCAGCTGCGGGATGGAGGCCGAGATGTTCGGCAGCTTGATGATGTTGGCGGCCGGGGTCTTGGCCAGCTCGCCCAGCTCGGCGAGGGCGTCCTCGATCCGCTGGCCCTCGGCGAGACGCTCCGGGAAGCTCGCGATGATCCGCCCGGCCAGGGAGATGTCGCGGGTCTCCACCCGCACACCCGCCGTCGAGGCGTAGGCCTGGACCACCGGCAGGAACGAGTAGGTCGCCAGGGCCGGAGCCTCGTCGGTGTGCGTATAGATGATGGTCGAGTCAGTCATCGGTACTCCGCTTCACGTCTCCAACGTCTTGACGTCAAGATATCTCGTCACGGGCCCCTCGCTCCACCTCCCCCCGCCCCGGAGCGCACGCCAGTGCGCCCGGGGGCGCAGCGGCGGTCGGTTCCACCGTGGTCCCCGGGCGGCCGGGAGGCAAGCGGAGGAGCCGCGGGCGCCGGTCAGGCCGTGGCGAACCGGGCGTCCAGCTCGGCCTCGTCGGCCAGGAACCAGAGCTGGTTGCCGCGGTTGCTCTCCCGGACGAAGTCACGCAGGGCGTTGCTCGCGGCCACGTGATCGGCGATGTCCCCGAGGACGACGAGGCCAACCCGGTAGTTGACGAACTTCTGGACGATGCCACCGGCGACGCGGGTGCTCAGGACGAAGAAGTCCGGGTGCAGCCGGGCTGCGGGGACGACCACCCAGGGCGCGCCATGGCCGAAGGCGTCGCCGATCACGTCCGTCGCGTCCCGCTCCGTGCGGATCGGGGCGCCCTCGGCGGGCAGCCGGAGGATCATCGAGCGGTCGAGCATGTCAGTTCTCCCTGGTCAGCGTGTGGACGATGGTGAGCAGCGCGGCGGTGTCGGCCGGATCGCCGAGGACGATCAGCCGCAGGGTCCGGTGCTCCTCGTCGTGGACCGCCTCGACGTGCAGCGGCCGCCCGCCGTCGCGCGGGCCGGCGATCGCCGCCATGACGGTGGTGGTCAACCGGTCCACCGCCGCCCGGTCGATCTCCTCGATCCGCACGACGGACGACACCTCGGCGCGCCGGCGCGCGGCGGCCGGTGCCGCGACCGGGGCGCCGGTGAGGGCCTCCAGGTCCGCGCGGGCGATCCGGTACTGCTTGCCGATCCTGGTCGCGGCGAGGCGCCCGTCGCGGATGTAGCCGCGGACGGTGCGCACGTGCAGGCCGAGCAGTTCGGCCACCTGTTCCACCGAGTAGTACTGAGGCACCTGCAACCTTCCCCCACGACTTCCCTATCATCACGCAAACTATCATTCGAAAGCGGTGTTTAGGGAGTGATGGGGAGTGGCGTAGTCCGATCGGGTGAGTCGCCCGTCAGGAGTGCGTCAAGGCACCACCTCATTCGGTCAACGCTGCGTCAGGACCGGCGACGGCGGGCCCGACCCGGCCTAGCTTCGAGGAAGCAGTTTCCGGCAGGCACCACCACCCATTGGGGAGCACCCGCATGGCCCGCTTCGTCTGGCACGTTCCGGTCACCGTCAACCGGTCCGTCCGCGGTTCCGGAAGCACCGACGCCCTCCGCCTCTTCCGCCTGCGCGACGGCCGCCGCTGCGCCGTCGGATTCACCACCCCCGAGGCACTCACCGCCCTGCTCGGGCCCGACCAGGCCTACGTCGAACTCGGCGAGCCCGCCCTGCGCGAGCTGACCGCGCCGCTCGGCGTCGACGCCCTCGTCCTGGACCCGCGCCTGGTGGCCCCGCCCGTCGCCGCCACCCCGCTGGCCCCGACCCCGACCGCACAACTCCAGCACCGGTGACCGCCCTCCACCTGGTCCCCGGCGGCGAGGAGCCCGAGGCAGGACGGCCCGAGCCGACCCGGGCGCTGCACGCGCTCGCCCGGGTGAGCTTCGGGCCCGCCCCCCTCGACTTCGACCGCCTCGCGGCCGAGCACCCGGCCATCCGCAGCGGTCTCGCCCTGGCCGGCGACGCCGACCTGGAACTCCGCCTCGCCTGCACCGGCCCCGAGGAGTTACGCGCCATCGCCGCCGCGCTCCAGCGCGCGGGCGCCGCCCGCGTCCGGATCGACCTCGTGCTGCGTGCGCTCACCCCGGGCCCGCCGACGCTACGGCCGGTGCCGTGAGCGGTTGGAGTCTCCAATTCCCCTTTTCCCGTTGAGAGTTGGGCGAAAATCCAGTAGCGGGTACGGCCGGGCGGCGCGTAGCGTGCGCGTGGGTCCGGCCGGCCGGTCCCGGTCCGCGGCACGCTCCGGCGCCCGCCGGCCGTACAGAGGACCGGCCGCACGGGATCCTCGTCCAACCTCGTCCAAGGAACAGGTGATCGGACTTGTCTCGCTCCGCGCTGCGCCCGGCCCTGGGCACGGCGGCCGCCCTGGCCGCCCTCATCCTGGCGGCGCCCTCGGCGCTCGCCACCACCGCACCGGACCGGGGCGACGACGCCGCGGTCTCGTTCGCGGTGTTCGGTGACACGAGCCTGGTCGACGGTCAGGAACTCTCCGTCGCCGAGCTGACCCGCGACCATCACGTCGACGCGAACCTCCTCCGGGCGTACGGTCAGGGCACCGCGCCGGACGACTCGGAGGCATCCGACGACCCCGAGTCCCCGGACGTCGAGGCACCGGACGTCGAGGCCCCGACCGCCGCCGCGCCCACCGTCCAGGCCGGCGACCCGGCCTACGCCCTGGTGGCCAGCTGGACCTCCAAGGACCACCGCACGGTCAACCTCCGCCGGGGCAACGCCTCCTGGGGCCTGACCAAGATCGAGCAGAAGCACAACCTCAACGTGGCCGCCGTCCGGACCACCACCAAGTACCCCGCGCCCGGCTTTCCGGTGAAGCAGGCCGAACCGGACAGCTGGAACTACGTGACCAAGGTGCTCCACGTACGCTGCTCGGGGTGGCTCTGGTGGCGGACCTGCAAGGTCGTCGAGTTCCTCAACGTGACCGTGACGGTGAACTACGGCAACGCCAAGGGCGTCATCACCGCGTACTGCCTGGGCGTCGCCGACCGCTGCCCGGACTGGGTCAAGAACGCCGCCAACGCCGCCTGACCGGCCGCCCCGGCACGGCCGGGGTCCGGGCGACAGAATCGATCCCGACCACCTGGAGCCAGGGGAAGGCGAGCCGGATCATGGTGTCGGACCAACAGCAGCTGCAGCGCGGGTACTTCCTGCGCGAGGCCGCCGCACTCCAGCGGACCAACACCGACGGCGCCCGCCGGCTGACACGGATCGCCTTCCCCGCCGCCGAATCCCCGGACGACGCCCCACTCGTGCTGGTCACGACGTCCGGCCCCGGCTCCTCGACGACGACCCTGCGCCTGGCCGCCACCGCCACTCGCGACGACCTGTACGCCGCCCTCGCCGACGAGGGCGGCGGCTGGGCCGCGCCGGACCCGGAACCGCTGACCCGGCTCCCGCGGACCGCCCCGGAGCCGCCGCTGCTGGTCTACGCCGACCTGCTCGACGACCTCGGCGACCTCCTCTTCACCCTGACCGGCTACCCGGCCGACGTCGGCCGCCCGGACATCGCGGCCGGCCTCGACGCCGTCGGCCTCACCGGCGAGACGACCGCCACGGTGGAGGTGACCGCCCTCGGGGCCGCCCACCGGATCCGCATCCCCCTGGACTCCGGTGTCCCGCTGGTGGCCGTCCCCCTGGAGATCGCCGAACACCTGCTGAAGGTCCCGCGCGCCTCCTCCGGGGAGGAGCCCGGGCCCGACTGGGACTACCCGGTCAGCCCCACCAAGGGCTGACTCTCGCGCGTTCGTACGAGCAGGGCCCAGCTAGGACCAGGACGGCGGCCGTGGTGCCGTCGGCAGGACGCCCTGCGCCGCCGCGAGCGGCAGCAGGCAGACCAGGCCGGTCGTGAACCGGCCCCCGGCTCGGGCTGATCGTGATCACGTCAGCAGCCACGTGGACGCTCCGTGGCGGACGAACGACCCCGGAAGCAGGCGGCTGCACGCACCGCGCCGGTATCACTATGCAGAGTCCGTCATGTCTATAACCGGGGCCGGACTCAAGAATGCCTGATCCACAGCGAAAGCTCAATCAGCGCTCAAATCCCGAAACTACTCGCCAGTCACGTAATGGCCACGTTGCAACAAAGCCCCCTACCTGCAGGAATATTCGAGCAAGTAGGTAAACATTCAGCAACGGAATCTGTGCAGAGGCCTATGAATACGCCTACTGTGTGGCAACTCTCCGCGCTCCGTTCGCCGGGGCCCCCACACACCAAGAGAGATTTCGCATGGCATCCCTCAACCAGCTCTCCCCGCCGAGCTCCGGCTCCGACACCCAGGCACCCGGCCAGCAGTCGCTCCGCCGCCACGTCGGCCTCATCGGCCTCATGTGGGCCTCGGTCGGTTCGATCATCGGTTCGGGCTGGCTCTTCGGCGCCAAGAACGCCGTCGTCGCTGCAGGCCCCGCGGCGATCATCTCCTGGGGCATCGGCGCCGTCGCCATCGTGCTGCTCGCCCTGGTGCACGCCGAGCTCGGTGGGCTCTTCCCCGTCTCCGGTGGCACCGCGCGTTACCCGCACTACGCCTTCGGTGGCCTCGCGGGCATGTCGTTCGGTTGGTTCTCCTGGCTCCAGGCCGCGACCGTCGCCCCGATCGAGGTCGAGGCGATGATCGGCTACGCCGGTCACTGGCAGTTCGCCAAGAGCTTCCTCAACGAGAACGGCACCCTCACCACCAGCGGCTTCATCGTCGCGGTGCTCCTGATGGGCCTCTTCGTCGCGGTCAACTTCCTCGGTGTGCGGGTCCTCGCGGCCACCAACTCGGTCGCCACCTGGCTCAAGATCGGCGTGCCGCTGCTCACGATCCTGGCGCTGTCGATCACCAACTTCCACGGCTCGAACTTCACCTCGCACGGCTTCGCGCCGTTCGGCGCCAAGGGCGTGCTCGCCGCGATCAGCTCCAGCGGCATCATCTTCGCCCTGCTCGGCTTCGAGCAGGCCATCCAGATCTCCGGTGAGAGCCGCAACCCGAAGCGCGACATCCCCCGCGCCGTCCTCGGCTCGGTCGCCATCGGCACGCTGATCTACGTCCTGCTGCAGGTCGCCTTCATCGGCGCGCTGCCGGTCAGCTCCTTCCTCAACGGCTGGGACAAGCTCGACTTCCCCGGCATCGAGGGCCCGTTCGCCGGTCTCGCCACCCTGGTCGGCCTCGGCTGGCTGTCCTACGTGCTGTACTTCGACGCCATCGTCTCCCCCGGCGGCACCGGCCTGATCTACACCACCTCCACCTCGCGCATCTCCTACGGCCTGAGCAAGAACGGCTACGCGCCGCAGCTCTTCGAGCGCCTGGACAAGCGCGGTGTGCCGTGGTTCGGCCTGGCCATGTCCTTCGTGACCGGCGTGATCTGCTTCCTGCCCTTCCCGAGCTGGCAGGAGCTGGTCGGCTTCATCACCTCCGCGAGCGTCCTGATGTACGCCGGCGCCCCGCTGGCCTTCGGCGCCCTGCGTCGCCGGCTGCCGGAGCGCGAGCGCTCCTACAAGCTGCCCCTCGGCGGCGTGATCTCCCCGGCCGCGTTCGTGGTCTCCAGCCTGATCATCTACTGGTCCGGTTGGCACACCCTGTCCCGCCTGGGCATGGCGATCGTGCTCGGCTACGCCCTGCTCGGCAGCTACGCCGCGTACGCGATCCGCAAGGGCCTGCCGAACGCCCCGCGCCTGGACTGGCGTCCGGCGCAGTGGCTGCCCGTCTACCTGATCGGCCTCGGCGTGATCTCGTGGCAGGGCGGCTTCGGTGACGGCACCGGCATGATCCCGATGTGGTGGGACATGGGCCTGGTGGCGGTCTTCGCCCTCGGCATCTACTACTGGGCGATCCAGGTGGCCCTGCCGTCCGACGCCATCGAGCGCGAGGTCGAGGACGTCCAGGTCGTCGACGCCGGCGGTCACTGACCCCCGGTCCTACCGCCCCTGCCCCTGACAGGGGCGCGTGGGCCCGCCGATCCGCTAGCCGGTCGGCGGGCCCACGCCCGTTTTCGGCGCCGGATGCCCGGACGCCAGATACTCGGACGCTGGATGCCCAGTGCGCCAGAGCTGCTGAATGCCCAGTGCGCCGGAGGCCCGGTGCGCTAGAGGCTCAGCACCTCGCGCAGCGCCGCCGACAGCGCCGCCTCCGGATCCGCCACCGCACCCTCCGACCGCCAAGCGACGAAGCCGTCGGGGCGGACCAGCACCGCGCCGTCCGGGCCGACGCCGTGCAGCGTGGCGAAGTCCGTGCCCGGCTCCGGCGCCAGGTCGTCCTCCGCGCCGTCGCCGACCCGGTAGGCGTCCAGCGGGACGGCCAGCCGGTCGGCCGCGCGCCGCGCGCCGGTGAGCCAGGCGCCGCCCTCGGGGCCGGTGAGCAGCACCATCGCCTGCTCGTACAGGTCCAGCGTGGACAGCTTCACGCCCGCCCGCCGCAGCCACTGGTGCGGCGCCCGGCTGCCCGGCTCTCCGGCCGACTCGAACTGCTCGGGCACCACCGCGCCCGCCGGGTCCGCCCCGACCACCGCGCCCTTCGGGTAGCGGTAGCCGAGTGCCACCGCCAGCACCCCGGCCTGCCGGCCGGCGCCGGGCACCACCGCGTACCCCGGGTGGCTGTGCTCGGCCGAGCGGGCCGAGGCGCGCTCGCTCGTCACCTGCGCGACCGGACGGCGCTCGCGCCCGTACGTCTCCAGCAGGCTCGGCCCGGCCCAGCCGCACAGCACGGCGGCCAGCTTCCAGGCCAGGTTGTGCGCGTCCTGGATGCCGGTGTTGGAGCCGAACGCGCCGGTCGGCGACATCTCGTGCGCCGAGTCCCCGGCGAGGAAGACCCGCCCGGCGCCGTAGCGGTCGGCCACCCGTTCGGCCGCGTGCCAGGGCGCCATGCCGGTCACCTCGACGTCCAGCTCCGGCATGCCGACGGCGGTGCGGATGTGCCGCTCGCACCGCTCGTCGGTGAACGACTCCAGCGGCTCGCCGTGCTCGGGGTGCCAGGGGGCGTGGAAGACCCACTCCTCCTGGTTGTCCACCGGCAGCAGCGCGCCGTCCGCCTCCGGGTTGGTCAGGTAGCAGGCGATGAAGTGCCGGTCGCCGACCACGTCCGCCAGCCGCTTGGCCCGGAACGTGATGCTGACGTTGTGGAACAGCTCGCCCTGGCCGCTCTGGCCGATGCCCAGCCGCTCCCGGACGGGGCTTCGCGGGCCGTCCGCCGCCACCAGGTACTGCGAGCGCACCCGCCGCTCCTCGCCGGTCTCCCGACTGCGCAGCAGTGAGGTGACGCCCTCGGCGTCCTGCTCGAAGGAGACCAGCTCGGTGCTGAACCGCACGTCCCCGCCCAGCTCGCGGGCCGCGCGCAGCAGCACCGGCTCCAGGTCGTTCTGGCTGCACAGGCACCAGGAGCTGGGGCTGAACCGGGACAGCCGGCCGCCCGGGTCGATCTCCCGGAACAGCCACTCCTGCTCGGCCCCGGTCAGCGAGGGCGCCTGCAGGATGCCGTGGTTCGGGGCCAGCACCGAGGCCGCCTCGCGGATCGCCGGCTCGATCCCGGCCACCCGGTACAGCTCCATCGTGCGGACGTTGTTGCCTCGGCCACGCGGGTGGTGCGAGGTGTCGGCGTGCTTCTCGACCAGCAGGTGCCTGACACCCAGTCGGCCGAGGAACAGCGAGGCCGACAGCCCGACCAGCGAGCCACCCACGATCAGGACCGGCACCCGGTCGTCAACCTTCGGATTCATCAATTGCTCCGCCCTGTACGGGGATTCCGCGGCGCGGCGACTGGGATCGGCGCCGCCCTCGACGGGGCCCGCAGCGACGGCGGCCCCGCTCTTCCATCCCCCGCCCCGGACCGGTTGTGCCGCCCCTTCGCCCGGATGGACCGCAAATCTCGCGCACCCCCGGACGCGCCGCGCACGATCGACCTCAGGCCTGGCGCCGACGGCCCGGCCGACCGTCACCGCACCGCCCTCCCCAGGCCGGGAGCCATCGCCGGACGCGGCCGGAAAGCCCGCAGCGTGCGGCCCAGAGCAGAAAGTGGATCATGACGACTCTGTCCGAACCGCAGGCGAACAAGCACGCCGAGCCCGACACCCGCCTGCGGGTGGTGCTGATGCTGGAGATCCAGGACGGCGCACAGCAGCGCTTCCTCGACGTCTACGAGAAGCTGCGGCACCAGGTGGCCGCGGTCCCCGGCCATGTCAGCGACCAGCTCTGCCAGTCGATCAACGACCCCCGGCAGTGGCTGATCACCAGCGAGTGGGAGGACCAGGAGACGTTCCTGGAGTGGGTCGACAGCCCCGCCCACCGCGAGATGGTCAAGCCCATGCACGGCTGCGTGAGCGACAACTTCCGCTCGATGCGCTACGCCATCCTCCGCGAGACCTCCGCAGCCGGCGCCACCGGCACGCGGGCCCCGACCGAGGTGCCGCCCGGCCTGCCGCGCACCACGCCCTCCGGGCAGGCCGGCCCGCCGAAGGCCGAACCCGGCCCGGACGGTGTGGTCCGGCACGCCCTCACCTTCACCGTCAAGCCCGGCAGCGAGCCCGAGGTGGCCCGGATCCTGGCCGGCTACACCTCCCCCAAGGCCGAGGTGGACGAGCACACCCGGCTGCGCCGCACCTCGCTGTTCATGCACGGCAACCGGGTGGTCCGGGCCGTCGAGGTCACCGGCAGCCTCGGCGACGCGCTGCGCCACGTGGCGATGCAGCCCGAGGTCCGCGCCGTCGAGGAGGCGATCAACCCGTACCTGGAGGAGGCCCGCCAGCTCGGCGACCCGCAGTCCGCGCGCGCCTTCTTCGCCAGGGCGGCGCTGCCCGCCAAGCACCAGGCGATCGCCAGCACCCCCTCCTCCGCCCGGCTGCACCGGCACGCCGTGCTCTACCCGGTCCGCCGGGACAGCGGGCAGGCCGTCGCCGAGCTGCTGGCCGAGTACGACAACCTCGCCACCGCCGATCCGACCGGCCCGATCGCCGGGAGCACCGTGTTCCAGCGGGACGACGTGGTCGTCCGCCTGGTGGACCTGCGGGTGCCCGCCGAAGCCGACCCGGCCGCCGCCCTCGGCGTGGCCGGCGAGCAGGAGGCCGCCGCCCTCGCCCGCCTGCTCGACCTCCGCCCCGAGGTCGACCTGCGCACCGCCGCCGGGCTCGCCGCGTTCCTCGCCGCCCGGTCCATGAACCCGGTCACCGACCGTACATCACAGGACAACTGACGGTCCGCCACTCACTCGGAGGAAACATGTCCACGCAGTACCCACGGATCGTGAACGTCGACGAGGCGCCCGAGAACCGCCGGCGCGGCGGCGACCTGCGCGCCATGCTCACCCCCACCAGCTGCGGGGCCACCAGCGGGTTCATGGGCCTGGCGATCGTCCAGCCGGGCGAGCGGATCGGCGAGCACTACCACCCGTACTCCGAGGAGTTCGTGTTCGTCGTGTGCGGCGACCTGGAGGTGGACCTGGACGGGGTCACCCGCCCCATCAAGCCCAACCAGGGCGTGATGATCCCGATCAACATGCGCCACCGCTTCCGCAACGTCGGCGACACCGAGGCCCGGATGGTCTTCCACCTCGGCCCGCTCGCCCCGCGCCCCGAACTCGGCCACGTCGACACCGAGGAGACCGCGACCTCCGGCCCGCCGGAACACGCCAAGGTCGCCTCGTGACACGGCGCGTCGCCGTCACCGGGATCGGTGTGGTCGCGCCCGGAGGGGTCGGGGTCCCGGCGTTCTGGGACCTCCTCACCTCCGGTCGCACCGCCACCCGGGGCATCACGCTCTTCGACCCCACCGGGTTCCGCTCCCGGATCGCCGCCGAGTGCGACTTCGACCCGGCGGCCCACGGACTCGGCCCGGAGGAGGTCCAACGAGCCGACCGCTACGTGCAGTTCGCGATGGTCGCGGCCGACGAGGCGATCGCCGACGCGGGCCTGGACCTGGCCGCCGAGGACCCGTGGCGGATCGCCGTCTCGCTCGGCACCGCCGTCGGCGGCACCACCCGGCTGGAGCACGACTACGCCCTGGTCAGCGCCGCCGGCGAGCGCTGGGACGTCGACCACCGCCGGGCCGAGCCGCAGCTGCAGCGGGCCTTCGCACCCAGCACGCTGGCCTCGGCGGTCGCCGAACGCATCGGCGCGCACGGCCCGGTGCAGACCGTCTCCACCGGCTGCACCTCCGGCCTCGACGCGATCGGCTACGGCTTCCAGGCCGTCGAGGAGGGGCGCGCCGACATCTGCGTCGCCGGCGCCTCGGACTCCCCGATCTCGCCGATCACCGTCGCCTGCTTCGACGCCATCAAGGCCACCAGCGAGCGCAACGACGACCCGGAACACGCCTCACGCCCGTTCGACGCCCACCGGGACGGCTTCGTCCTCGGCGAGGGCGGAGCCCTCCTGGTACTGGAGGAACTGGAGCACGCCCGCCGCCGCGGCGCCCGGATCTACGGCGAGATCGCCGGCTTCGCCACCTTCGGCAACGCCTACCACATGACCGGCCTCACCAAGGAGGGGCTGGAGATGTCCCGGGCGATCGACGACGCGCTCGCCCACGCCCGGGTCGACCGCAGCGACGTCGACTACGTCAACGCGCACGGCTCGGGCACCAAGCAGAACGACCGGCACGAGACCGCCGCCGTCAAACGCTCGCTCGGCGAGCACGCCTACCGGACGCCGATGAGCTCGATCAAGTCGATGGTCGGGCACTCGCTCGGCGCGATCGGCGCCATCGAGCTCGTCGCCTGCACCCTGGCGCTCGCCCACGGCGTCGTGCCGCCGACCGCCAACTACGAGACTCCCGACCCGGAGTGCGACCTCGACTACGTGCCGCGCTCCGCGCGCGAGCTGCCGCTGAGCCACATCCTCTCGGTCGGCAGCGGATTCGGCGGATTCCAGTCCGCCGTCGTGCTCAACAGAACGGGGTGAGATCCATGACGTCACGTCAGCAGGGCCGCCGGGCGGTGGTCACCGGCCTCGGCGTGGTGGCGCCGAACGGCGTCGGGGCCGACGCCTTCTGGAAGGCCACGAGGCAGGGCGTGAGCGTCCTCGACCGGATATCCCGCGAGGGCTGCACCGAGCTGCCGCTGCGCATCGCCGGCCAGGTACGGGACTTCGACCCGCAGGCCGTGATCGACAGCCGCTACCTGGTGCAGACCGACCGCTTCACCCACTACGCGATGGCCGCCGCCGACCTGGCCGTGACGGACGCCGGGTTCTCCCCGGACGCCGAACAGCCCTTCGCCGTCGGCGTGGTGACCGCGGCCGGCTCCGGCGGCGGCGAGTTCGGCCAGCGCGAGCTCCAGCAACTCTGGGGCAAGGGACCGCAGTTCGTCGGCCCCTACCAGTCGATCGCCTGGTTCTACGCGGCCAGCACCGGCCAGATCTCGATCCGCGGCGGCTACAAGGGCCCGTGTGCCGTCGTCGCCAGCGACGAGGCCGGCGGACTGGACGCGCTCGCGCACGCCGCCCGCTCGATCGAGCGCGGCACCGACGCGGTGGTGGCCGGCGCCGCCGAGGCCCCGCTCGCGCCGTACTCGATGGTCTGCCAGCTCGGCTACCCCGAGCTCAGCCTCGCCGAGCGGCCCGACCGGGCCTACCTGCCGTTCACCGCGCAGGCCTGCGGCTTCGTCCCCGCCGAGGGCGGCGCCATGCTGCTGCTGGAGGACGAGCAGGCGGCCCGGCGGCGCGGCGCCGCCGTCCGCGCCCACCTGGCCGGGCACGGCGCCACCTTCACCGGGGCCTCCCGGTGGGAGGAGTCCCGCGAGGGGCTGGCCGCCGCCATCCGGATCGCCCTGGACGAGGCCCGGATCGCGCCCGAGGAGATCGACGTGGTCTTCGCGGACGCGCTCGGCGTCCCGGCCGCCGACCGGGCTGAGGCGCTCGCCCTCGCCGACGCCCTCGGCCCGGCCGCCGAACGCGTCCCGGTCACCGCGCCCAAGACCGGCACCGGCCGGGCCTACTGCGGCGCCCCGCTGCTGGACGTCACCGCCGCCGTCCTGGCCATGGAGGACGGCGTGCTGCCGCCCACCCCCAACGTCACCGAGGTGTGCCACGACCTCGCCCTGGTGACCGGCCGCGCCCGACCGGCCGAGCTGCGCACCGCGCTGGTGCTCAGCCGCGGGCTGATGGGCTCCAACGCCGCGCTGGTACTGCGGCGCGGGGAGCGGTCCTGATCCACCCGTCGTTTCCGTTCCGAAGGGACACCCTGTGAGCATCACCCTCAGTTACTCCGAACTGGCCGCCCTGATCAAGGCCCGGGCCGGTGTCACCGTCGACCCGCTCGACCTGGAGCGCCCCGGCTCGCACTTCGACGAGTTCGGGGTCGACTCGCTCGGCCTGCTCGGCGTGGTCGGCGAACTGGAGAACCGGCACGGCCTGAAGGTCACCGCAGGCGCCGAGTCCGCCAAGACCCCCGCCGAGTTCCTGGAGCTGGTCAACACCTCCTTCGCCGCGAAGGCCGGTGCCTGACATGCCCGGACACACCGACAACGAGATCGTCATCGCCGCGCCGCTCGACCTGGTCTGGGAGATCACCAACGACCTGGAGAACTGGCCGGACCTGTTCAGCGAGTACGCCTCCGTCGACGTGCTGGAGCGCGACGGCGACTGCGTCCGGTTCCGGCTCACCATGCACCCGGACGAGAACGGCAAGGTGTGGAGCTGGGTCTCCGAGCGCACCACCGACAAGACCTCGCTCGCGGTGCGCGCCCGCCGGGTCGAGCCCGGCCCGTTCGAGTACATGGACATCCGCTGGGAGTACGCGGAGGTCCCGGCCGGTACCAGGATGCGCTGGATCCAGGACTTCGCGATGAAGCCCACCGCGCCGGTCGACGACGAGGGCATGGTCAACCACATCAACAAGAACTCCCGGATCCAGATGCAGCTGATCCGCGAGAAGGTCGAGAAGCGGGCCGAGGAGAGGTGACCGGCATGCACCGCGCCCTGATCGTCGCCCGGATGAAGCCGGAGTGCGCCCCGGACATCGCCGAGGTGTTCGCGGACTCGGACCGGGGCGAACTGCCGCACCTGATCGGCGTCACCGGCCGCAGCCTCTTCCAGTTCGGCGACGTCTACCTGCACCTGATCGAGGCCGACCGCCCGCCGGGCCCGGCCGTCGCCAAGGTCGTCGGCCATCCCGAGTTCCGGGCCGTCAGCGACCGCCTGGCAGCCTTCGTCCAGGCCTACGACCCCGCCACCTGGCGCGAGCCCAAGGACGCGATGGCCCGCGAGTTCTACCGCTGGGAGCGCTGAACCGCACGACTCGTCCGCACTCCCGGGCCCGCCCTCGGCCACCCGCCGGGGGCGGGCCCGCGTGTGTCCGCGCCCCGCCCCTTGAGCGCGATCACCCGGAACCACCGGGATTCACCCGGATCGCCGCGGCACCCGGGTGAACACACCCGGGACTCCACTCGAAGGGCGCACGGCCCGTACCGGCACTGCCACGCTCCGGTGGCAGGCGGCGGCACCGTGGTTGACGGTGGATCAGGCGCACTCCTCGCGAGTCCCCTTGTCCGGCGCCGTGCCGGCGATCGCGGGTCCGCGCACCGGAAGGATCACCTTCATGCCTACTGCACGCACGCTGCTCGCCGGGGCGGCCGTCGCCGCCGCGCTGGCCGTCGGCACCCCCCTGGCCTTCGCCGACGGATCCTCCTCCGACCAGGGCAAGAACCTCACCTGGCAGGAGAAGCAGCCCGACAAGGCCCCGGCCGCGGACGGGCAGAAGACCTGGGACGAGAAGAAGGCCCCTGGCCCCGCGTCCACCGAGGAGCAGAAGGGCAAGGAGGAGCACAAGGGCTCCGAGGCCAAGGAGGAGGAGCACAAGGCCCCGCACGGCGGCGTGCACACCGGCGGCGGCGGCCTGGCGCTGTCCGGCGGCGGCCTGGCCTCCGGTGCGGTGCTGCTGCTCGGCGGGCTCGGGGCCGGCGCGTACGCGCTGCGGCGTGGCCGCCGGACGGCCGGCGCCACCGTCTGATCCCCGCCGCCGCCCCTGGGCGCCTTCCCGTCACGGCGGGCGCGCGGGGGCGGCGGGCTGTTGCGGAACCGGTCGAGCGGAGGACGTGAACGATGGGCGGTCCCGTCTCCGGAACGCCCCGGCTGCTGCGCGTGGGTATGGGCGCGACGGCGGTCGGCCTGCTGCTGATCTACAACTCGGTGGACACCGGGCCGAGCACCGGCCCGGCCCCCGGCCCCGCCGCTCCCCCGGCGGCGACCGCACCGGCCGTCCCCGGCCCGTCGGCCGCGGCACCGGCCGCGAAGCCCGGCCCCGCGCCCGCCTCCGCGCCGGGGGCGCCGGCGCTGAAGCGGTCGAAGCCGACGCGGCTGCGGATCCCGCAGATCGCCGTGGACGCCCCGTTCACCGAGCTGACGCTCGACCCGGCGGGCCAGCTGGGCGCCCCGCCGCCGGACGACAAGAACCTGGTCGGCTGGTACAAGGACGGTGTGAGCCCCGGCGAGCGCGGCAGTGCGGTGGTGGCCGGGCACATCGACACCACCAAGGGCCCGGCGGTGTTCCTCCTGCTGAGCCTGCTGATCCCCGGCAACAAGGTCGAGGTGACCCGCGCGGACGGCACGGTCGCGGTGTTCTCGGTGGACTCCGTCGAGACCTTCGCCAAGAACGCCTTCCCCGACCAGAAGGTGTACGGGAAGACCCCGGACGCCCAGCTGCGGCTGATCACCTGCGGCGGGACGTACGACAAGAAGCGGCGGGACTACCTGGACAACGTTGTGGTCTTCGCGCACCTGGAGTCGTCGCGGAAGGCCTGAGCGCCGCCCGGCTGACGACACCTCGCGAACGACCGCCGGCCCCATGGGAGTCGGGGTCGGCGGTCGTTCGTTCCGGTCGGGTCGTTCAGCTGCGGACGGTGGCCTCGAAGGCGTGCAGGTAGGGGTTGACCGGGCGGACGTCGGCGACGTCCAGCCCCGCCTCCTCCATCAGCCGGACCAGGCTCTCCCTGGAGTGCTTGGCGCCGCCCACGTTGAGCAGCAGCATCAGGTCCATCGCGGTGGTGAAGCGCATCGACGGACTGTCGTCGACCAGGTTCTCGACGACGACGACGCGCGCGCCGGGCCGAGCCGCGGCGACGACGTTGGCGAGGGTGCGGCGGGTGCTCTCGTCGTCCCACTCCAGGATGTTCTTGATGATGTAGAGGTCGGCGCGGACCGGGATGTCCGCCCGGCAGTCGCCGGACACCAGCCGGGCCCGGGCGGAGAACTCGCCGCCGTCCTGGAGCCGCTGGTCGGCGCCGGCGACCACCTTCGGCAGGTCGAGGAGAGTGCCGTGCAGCGCCGGGTGCTTCTCCAGCAGGCTCGCCAGGACGTGCCCCTGGCCGCCGCCGATGTCCACCACCGAGTCGACGCCGGTGAGGTCCAGGTACTCGGCGAAGTCCTTGGCGGACTGCCGGCTGGAGGTGGTCATCGCCTTGTCGAAGACCTTCGCCGAGTCCCCCGCGTCGCTGTGCAGGTAGTCGAAGAACTCCTTGCCGAACAGCTCCGGGAAGACGTTGCGGCCCGAGCGCACCGCCTCGTCCAGCTTCGGCCAGGCCTCCCAGGTCCACGGCTCGGTGCACCAGAGGGAGATGTAGCGCAGCGAGTTGGGGGCGTCCTCGCGCAGCAGGCGGGACATCTCGGTGTGCTCGAAGCGGTCGTCGGTGGTCTCGGCGAAGATGCCGTAGCAGGTGAGCGCGCGCAGCAGGCGGCGCAGCGGCCGGGGTTCGGTGTCGAGCGCGGCGGCGAGGTCGGTGACGCTCGCCGGGGTGTCGCCGAGCGCGTCGGCCACGCCGAGCCGGGCGGCGGCCCGGACGGCGGCGGCGCAGGCGGCGCCGAAGACGAGCTCGCGCAGGCGCATCGCGGCCTGGGGGCTGGTGGCAGGTGCTGTGGTCATGGACGTCCTTCTCGGTGGAGGCGGTTCAGCCGGGGTTCAGCAGTGGCCGGACGGCTCGGAGACCGAGCAGTCGTTGCGGGCGAAGGCGTTGTCGGTACCGGTGTCGCGGTCGGCGATGTCGGCCGGGCCGTTGCCGCTCAGGTGGTTGCCGGTGACGGTGTCCCGGGTGTTGGGGACGCCGACGACGCTCCGGAACAGGACGATGCCGCCGGAGAAGTCCGAGGTGCCGACGTTGTCGCGGACGTCGTTGTCGGTGACCCGGACGTCCTCGGTGCCGGTGAGGACGATGCCGGCGCCCTGGATGGCACCCAGGCGCGGGTTGGCCGGGCAGTACTTGTTGTTGGCGACGACCTGGTTGAGGCGGATGTCGAGGTCGCCGGCGCGCGGCACGCCCTCGTCGCCGACGACGAAGACGCCGCCGCAGTTGCCGCGCATCTCGTTGCCGTCGACGCTCAGCACGCGCAGCCGGCGGACGGTGACGCCGACCCGGTTCTCGGTGAGCAGGTTCCCCCACACGACCGTGCCCTCGGTGTCGTGAGCGCCGCCCTCGCGGTTGGCGTAGTTGGCGAGGAAGACGCCGGACTGGCCGTTGCGGGTGGACTCGTTCCCGACGATGGCCGCCCGGGTGGACATCTCCTGGCTGATGCCCTGCTGGCCGTTGTCGTGGACGTAGGTGGCACGCACGGCCAGGCCGGTGGTGCCGCTGGCGTCGATGCCGTTCTTGCGGAATCCGGTGACGGCGAGGGCCTCGATCGTGACATCGGGCAGCGGGGCGGCCTCGGTGCCGACGACGCAGACGCCGTGCCCGGCGGCGGCACAGGCGTTCGCGGTCGCGGCCCCGGGGACGATCTCGCTCGCCCGGCCGGCGCCGCGCAGGGTGAGGCCGGCGGTGGTGATGCGGACGCTGCCGCGGTAGGTGCCGGGGAGCAGTTGGACGGTGTCGCCGGGTCGGGCGGCGTCGACGGCCTGCTGGATCGATTCGCCCGGGAGGACGAGGTGCATCGTGCTCGCGGCCGCGTGGGCCGGGGTCGTGGTGGCCAGGGTGGCGAGGGTGGCGGTCAGGGCGGTCGCGGCGGCGGTGGCCGCGGCGAGGTGGTGGACCCGTCGCGTGGGCATGAGTGGTGACCTGTCTTTCGGCTGCGCAGGGGCTCGGCACGCTTTGCTCGGCACGCCTCGTGCGCGGTGTGTGCGGGCGTTGACGGCCTGTGGGTACGGCCGAATCGACGCTATGAGCGCCCGGGCGGACCCGCCACCAGGGCTGGGCTGCGGGACTGACGGATCGTCGGCCGGGAGTGGTACGCCCGGCGTGGCGGGTGCCGCCCCCATACGGCGGCGCGCCCGGCCGCGGGGAGCGGTCGGGCGCGCCGGTGATCCGATGATCAGTCAGTCCAGGTGTCCCGCGGGCGTGCCGAGGCGGACGGGCAGGGCGGCGAGGTGCCAGGCCGCCGGGTTCGGCCCGCGCTCGACGGCCTCGGGCCCGACCGCGAGGGAGAGCTGAGGGTAGGCCCGCAGCAGCGTGCCGAAGGCGATCACCGCCTCCTCGTGCGCGAGCGCCGCGCCGAGGCAGCGGTGGGCGCCGTGGCCGAAGCCGAGGTGGGCGTCCGGGTGCGGCGCCGCGGCGGCGCGGCACAGGTCGAGGCGCTCGGGCTCGGCGAATACCCGCGGGTCGTAGTTGGCCGCCGCGAGGATCGGCATCACTGCCTCGCCCCTGCGGATCAGGGTGTCGCCGAGGGTGACGTCCTCGGTCGCGTAGCGCGGCAGCGCGCCGAGGGTGGGGCCGCACCAGCGCATCAGCTCGTCCACGGCGGCCGGGAGCAGCCCGGGGTCGGCGCGGACCATGGCGAGCTGGTCGGGGTGGGTGAGCAGCGCGGCCGTGCCGTTGCCGATCAGGGTGGCGGTGGTCTCGTGGCCGGCCACGATCAGGTTGAGGATCAGCGAGACGATCTCGACCCGGTCGAGGGTGTCGCCCTCGGCGGCGGCCAGCTGGGACACCAGGTCGTCGCCCGGCTCGGTGCGGCGGCGGTCGACCAGCCCGTGGGCGCCGACGAGCATGCCGCGCAGCGCCTCGTCGAGGCCGGGCCCGGCGCCCCGGCCGAGGTAGGAGCTCCACGCGCGCCACTGCGGACGGTCCGCCTCCGGGATGCCGAGCAGCTCGCAGATCACGGTGACGGGCAGCGGGTAGGCGAAGTGCGCGATCAGGTCGACGACACCGCTCCGGTCCGCGTGGTCGCGCAGCGCCCTGGCGTGCTCCCCGGCGAGCCGCTCGATCCGGGGGCGCAGCCGGGCGACCGCGCCGGCCGTGAAGGAGGGGTGCACGTGGCCGCGCATCCGCCGGTGCCGAGCGCCGTCCGCGTCGAAGACGCCCGCGCGCAGGTACGCGGCGCACTCCGCGGGCATGCCGCGGGCCCGCCAGACCTGCTCTGTGCGGTGCACGGGCGCGCCGCCGGGCACGCTGGCGACGTCGTTGACGAAGCGCGGGTCACCGAGGACGGTACGGACGTCCTGGTAGCGGGTGGCGATCCAGAACGGCTCGACGCCGGGGATGGTGCCGCGGGCCAGCGGGCTGCGCTCGCGGATCCCGGCGAAGGCCGTGAACGGGTCGTTGACCAGGTGTTCGGCGCGCAGGTCGACCGTCTCGACGGGCTCGGCAGTGGTCACTGGGTTCCTCCTCCGTGGCGCTGGTGTCGTCACGGATCGTGCCGGTCCGGGTGGCGTGAGGCCTGGTGGTCTCGCCCCGGATTCACTCGATCGAGCACAGAGGATCCGTTTCCCGGGCGTGCCGCCGCTCCCGTTCCGGACGGCCCACCACGGCATCCCGGGGTCGTGGCATGCTCGGGGCCGTGAACACCGCACTCGTACCGCCCGTCGATACCGTCAGCACCGTCGGCACCGCCCGCAACCCCATCGGCGCCCACGTGCCGGTGGCCGCCCGCGGGCTGGCCGGGACCGGTCTGGCGTACGCCCGGCGGGTCGGCGCCGAGACGGTGCAGGTGTTCGTGGCGAACCCGCGCGGCTGGGCCACTCCGCCGGGCAACCCGGCCCAGGACGAGGAGTTCCGGGCCGCCTGCGCGGAGCAGGGCATCCCGGCCTGGGTGCACGCGCCGTACCTGATCAACTTCGGCTCCGACAACCCGGCGACCAGGGAGCGCTCCGCCGTCTCGCTGCGCCACTCGCTGCTGCGCGGGCACGCCATCGGCGCCTTCGGCGTGGTGCTGCACACCGGCTCCGCCGTCGGCACCGCGCCCGGCGGCGGCTCCCGCCGCGCCGAGGCGATGACGCAGGTGCGGGCGGACGTCCGCCCGTTGCTGGACGAGCTCGACGCGCTCGGCGACGACGCCCCCTGGCTGCTGCTGGAACCGACGGCCGGTCAGGGCAGCTCACTCTGCTCCCGGATGGAGGAGCTCGCCCAGTACGTGGACGCGCTCGACGGGCATCCGAAGGTCGGCGTCTGCCTGGACACCTGCCACGCCTTCGCGGCCGGCCACGACCTGGCCGCGCCGGGCGGCGTCACCGAGGCGCTGGACGCCCTAGTGGCCGCCGCCGGTCCGGGCCGGCTCCGGCTGATCCACGCCAACGACTCCGAGGACGTCGTCGGCGCGCGCAAGGACCGGCACGCCAACATCGGCGCCGGGATGATCGGCGCGGAGCCCTTCCGCGAGCTGTTCGAACACCCGGCCACAGCCGGCGTCCCCCTGGTCGTCGAGACCCCCGACCGCAAGCACGGCGGGCACGGCACCGGGCACGCGATGGACATCACCGCACTGAAGGAGCTGCGCGAGCGCGCCGCCGTTCGCTCCTGAGGCCGCGCCCGGGCTGCCGGGTCCGCACGGCGGTGGGAGGCTGGGACGAGTCACTTCCTCCGGCTCCTGGGGATGCCCGATGACTCCGACCCGGAAACTCGCCGCGCTGCCGTGCGGACGCCGCAGCAAGTGGGTGGTGCTGGCGCTCTGGCTGGTGCTGCTCATGGTCACCGGCCCGCTGGCCGGGAAGCTGATGGGCGCCGAGGACAACCAGGCGTCCAGCTGGCTGCCCGGCAACGCCGAGTCCACCGTGGTGCTCACCGAGCAGCGCGCCTTCCAGCCGGTGGACACCGCCCAGGCCGTCGTCGTCTACCAGCGCCCCGGTGGCATCACGCCCGCCGACAAGGCGGAGGCCGCCCGCGACGCCGCCGCCTTCGCCACCGCCCCGCACGTCCTCGGGCGGGTCATCGGCCCGGTGGTCTCCGCCGACGGCCAGGCGATGCAGACCATCGTGCCGGTCGACATCGGCACCAACGGCTGGAACGACCTGAAGCCGGCCGTGGACAGCCTGCGGCAGACCGCCGCCGCCAACAGCCAGGGCATGACCATCCACGTCGCCGGCCCCGCCGGGGTCGGCGCCGACCAGGCCAAGGCCTTCGCCGGCATCGACAGCTCGCTGCTCGCCGCCACCGTCAGCGTCGTGATCATCCTGCTGCTGCTCACCTACCGCAGCCCGGTGCTCTGGATGCTCCCGCTGATCTCCGCGGCCGGCGCACTCACCGTCTCCCAGGCCGTCATCTACCTCCTCGCCAAACACGCCGGTCTCACCGTCAACGCGCAGAGCGCCGGGATCCTGATCGTCCTCGTCCTCGGCGCGGGCACCGACTACGCCCTCCTGCTCACCGCCCGCTACCGGGAGGAGCTGCGCCGGCACGCGGACCGCCACGAGGCGATGGCGTTCGCCCTGCACCGGGCCGGACCGGCCATCCTCGCCTCCTCGGCGACGGTCGTCGCGTCGATGCTCTGCCTGCTGATCGCCGAGATGAACTCCACCAGCGGCCTCGGCCCGGTCTGCGCGATCGGCGTCCTGGTGGCCCTCGCCGCCATGCTCACCCTGCTGCCCGCCCTGCTGGTGATCATGGGCCGCTGGGTGTTCTGGCCGGTCAAGCCCGCCTACGGCACGCCCGAGCCGACCAAGACCGGCCGCTGGGCCCACATCGGCGCCTGGATCGGCGGCCGCCCGCGCAAGGTGTGGGTCGGTACGGCGCTGGCGCTCGCGGCCTGCTGCGTCGGGCTGGTGTCGCTCGACGCCAACGGCCTCAGCACGGCCGGCACCTTCACCGGCAAGCCCGACTCGGTCGTCGGCCAGCAGGTCCTGGAGCAGCACTTCCCCGGCGGCACGGGCGCCCCGCTCACCGTCATCTCGACGGCCGGCGGCGCCGACGCCGTCCGGGCCGCCGCCCAGACCACGCCCGGGGTCGCCGGTACGTCCGTCCCCGTGACGCACGGCGGGCAGGCCCTCTTCCAGGCCACCCTCGCCGACCCGCCGGACACCCAGGCCGCCAAGGACACCGTCGACCGGGTCCGCGCCGCCGTCCACGCCGTCCCGGACGCCGACGCCAAGGTCGGCGGCAACACCGCGGTCATCCTCGACGCCGGACGCGCCGCCGGCAACGACAACCGGGCGATCATCCCGCTCGTCCTCGGCGTCGTCCTGCTCATCCTGGCGGTCCTGCTGCGGGCGATCACCGCACCGCTCGTCCTGATCGCCACCGTCGTGCTCTCGTACGCGGCCGCGCTCGGCATCAGCGCGTTCTTCTTCGCCAACGCCTTCCACTTCCAGGGCGAGGACAACGCGTTCCCGCTGTTCGTCTTCGTCTTCCTGGTCGCGCTGGGCATCGACTACAACATCTTCCTGATGACCCGCGTCCGCGAGGAGTCCGCCCATCACGGCACCCATCAGGGCGCGATCGCCGGGCTCTCCGCCACCGGCGGCGTCATCACCTCGGCCGGCCTGATCCTCGCCAGCACCTTCGCCGTCCTCGGCACCCTCCCGGTCGTCGGCCTCGCCGAGATCGGCTTCGCCGTCGCCCTCGGCGTCCTCATCGACACCCTGATCGTCCGGTCGGTGCTGGTCACCGCCCTCACGATGGACCTCGACCGCCACATGTGGTGGCCCGGCCGCCTCTCCCGCCGTTCCACACCGGTCCGGCCGGAGCTGAGCAGACAGTTATGAGGGGGGCTGGGGACCGCCGAGCACGACTCAACTCCGGACAGTGATCGTTCGGATCACGACGACACCCTGCTGGTCCAGGTACCGATCTACCGCTCCCGGCCGCGCGCAGCAGCGACCTGCCCGGAATGCGACCGGGGCTGCTGGTGGAAACCCGAGTGCGTGGGCCTGAGCGGTTCTGGGATCATGCGGGGATGTCCCAGCGCCTCGAACCCATGGTCGTCCGGCAGACGCACCGCCTCCCCGCCCCCTCCGGGCCCGCCGGGCAAGGAGGCGTCGCAGCACGGCAGTTCGACGCCGCGCTGATGTCCGTCGGCTTCAAGCTCTCGGCCGGCCTGCTGGAGCACCTGTCGGGGCTGGCCGAGGAGACGGTCGTCGACACCGCCGTGCGCACGCTGGACGCCGTCCGCGAGATGGCCGGCGACCACGTCGGGCACAACACCTACTTCATCGACTTCCCCGCCAACGTCCCGGACACGTTCGACTTCTGGATGCGGTGCATCGCCGGGGCGCTCGCCGACGACACCACGCGCGAGGGCACGCTCGCCCAGCTGCGCACCGGCGTGGTCGACCTGCTGACCCTCCCCGGCTACGGCAACTACCAGCACACGTACGCCGAGATGCTCGCCGCCCACGACGAGCTGATCGCCGCCGCGGGGGACCGCATGACGGTCCTGCACCTGGGCGGCGCCCTCGACGACGAGATCACCGCCCTGTACCTGGCCCTGGCGGGCAGCTCCACCCCGCTGGGCGAGGACGGCCTGCGCGACCTCCGCGTCATCGCCCGGCACTGCGTCGACGGGCCCCAGCCCGAGGCGATCCCCGTCCGGGAGAACCGCGCCCTCGTCAACCTCGCACGCCTCGACGCCGGTGCGAGCCTCCTCCTTGACACCGTCACCGACGTACTGCGCCTGGCCTGCGCGCTGTCGGACGGCGACGTGACCCTCGCGGAGCCGACCCGATTCCGCTCCCTCTCCCGCCCGGTGCGCCGCGCCCTGCTCGCCGGCCTGGACGCGGTCGTCGCCGCGGCGCCCGTCAAGCTGGCCGACGTCATCGCGCACCGCGAGGCGTTCAAGCGACTCGGCGAGCGCCTCCACCCGCACGAGTACCCGCGCTGGCCGCACGCCGCGGACGTGTTCGCCGTCGCCCGGGGCGAGAAGGAAGTCCGCTCCTTCGACGGCCAGGTCGAGGACCTCCTCCACGCCGGGGACGTCATCGGGGCGGCACGGCTGCTGTCGGCCGCCCCGGGCAAGCTGTTCCGCGCCCTGGACCGCCTGCTGCGCGCCTGCCGCGCCCAGGACGAGCGCGACGCCGTCACGGCCGCCGCCGAGCGGGCCACCCCGCAGGCCGCCGGCCGGGTCCTGCTGTCGGTCCGCGAGCACCTCCACAACCGGGCCACGGACGAGACCGCCGGGCGCCGCGTCTTCGCCAACCGCCTCGGCCGCGCCTGGGTCACCCCCGACACCCGCCCGCCCCTGCCCGCGCCCGAACGCAAGCGCCTGATCGACGCCCTCGACGCCGAGATACGCCGCCGCCTCCCCGATCCCGGACAGCTGCTGATCGACCCCGACATCCTCGACGTCGCCCTCCCCCTCAGCGGCAACGCGACCACCGCCGGACTCGGCGTGCTCCCCCGCGGCTCCCTCTCCCGCGTCGACGGCGAACTGCTCCGCTTCTTCGTCTACTGGAAGCAGGCCTGCTGCACCACCGACTTCGACCTCTCCGCGCTGCTCCTGAGCGACTCCTACCGGACCATCTGCTGGCTGTCCTACACCGAACTCACCCAGCTCGAAGGCGAGCACTCCGGCGACATCACCGAAGCCCCTGACGGCGCCTCGGAGTTCATCAACCTGCGTCTGGGCGCCACGCGCGGCAGCTTCATCGTCCCGCAGGTCAACATCTTCGACGGGGAGGGCTTCGAGGAGGTCGAGGAGTCCTTCTTCGGCTTCATGCTGCGTGACGCCGAACAGCAGGGCCGCCCCTTCGAACCGCGCACCGTCCGCATGAAGTCCGACCTGCGCGGGCCCGGCCGGGTCGCCCTGCCCGTGGCGTTCCTGCGCGGGCCGGACGGCACCTGGCGCGCCAAGTGGCTGCACGTCTACCTCAAGGGCAACCCGGCCTCCAACCGGGTCGAGGGCAACCGGGTCTCCGTCGCGACGCTGCTGCGCGGCATCGTCGAGCGCGACTACCTCACGGTCCGTTACCTCACCGAGCTGATGGGCGGCACCGCCACCCTGTGGGACGGCGGGGCGCTCCCGGCAGGCCCCGTCACCTACATCGGCCTGGAACGCCCGGACGGCCTGCACCCGGCGTCCGTGGTCATCACCCCGGAAAATCTGCGCGACCTGATCCCCGCCTGACTGCTACCGTTGTCGCCGGCGAGGCCATGAACGGACTTCCTTCTCATACCAAATTGAACCTAGTCCCTTCGCTCTCCTCGCCCTCGACCTCACGCCGGGGTGCCCCATGGCACCCCGGCGTTCGTCGTCGGGTGGGACGATCGGCCACCGGCGATCCCCCGCACGGCTGACGGATACGCCCACTCGGCGGCGTCCACGGCGTCCGCATCCCCCGCCCTACCGGCCGAATGCGTGATCGGGCAGCCGGACATACGCTTGAGCCGAGGCCTCGCGTCGGGGGAGGCCCCGAGACCCGACAGCACAGGGGCCGTCCCGCCCCATCAGGCTCCCCGTGTCCATTCCATTCTCCGTTCCATGATGAACCGCTCTGCCGCATCACCCTGGTGATCGCATTCCGACGCCGGGCTGCTGTTCGCCGGCCAGGGCATCGTCGAGATCCTTCCCGCGCACCTGGAAACGTCTGCATTCCGGGGCTGCTCGGCGGCGCGCCGGGCTGCAGCCGTCTTCCGGGCACGGGGCTTCCCAGGGAGGTGGCTGGATTGAGCACCACCAGGCGATTGAGCACCACCAGGCGCTGGCAGTACGAAATGCTGGGGTTCACCGCGGGGATGGTCACCCTGATCGCGGTCTACTACGCATACCCCGACCAGCGGATGATCTTCGTTGGAATCGGGCTGGCCGGAGTCGCCGGAATCATCAGAGGCATCATCCGCAACCGCCCCGCCCATCCGTTGCCCTGGGTGCTGCTGGCCGCGGCCAACCTGACGTTCACTGCGGGTGAGGCGGCACAGATCATCCTCATCCAGTACCTTCACGAGTCGAACCCGTTCCCCTCGGCGTCCGACGCCTTCTACCTGGCGACCTACCCCCTGTACGCGGCAGGCCTGTTGGGGTTCGTGAAGTGGCGTACGGCCAGACGTGACCGTGCCAGTCTCATCGACGCGCTGACCCTGACGGTCGGTTTGGCACTGCTCTCCTGGGTCTACGTGATCATTCCTTATGCCCACTTGGCCGAACTCACCTGGATCCAGAAGGCGGTGGCCATCGCCTATCCGCTCGGAGACATCCTGGTGCTGGCCATGCTGCTCCGACTGCTGGCTCCGCACGGTGGAAAGAGCGTCTCACTGGCGCTGCTCACCGCGGGCACCATCGGCCTTCTCACGGCCGACGTGCTGTACGCACTGATCCAGCTGCACGGAACCTGGGAGACGGGCGGACCGGTGGAGCTCGGCTGGGCCCTGTTCTACGTCGCCTGGGGAGCCGCGGCGCTGCATCCGTCCATGGTGACGCTGACCGAACCGGTCAGATGGCGTCCGGACACCGCGCTCGGCCGACTGGGCCTGCTCACCCTGGCATCGCTGATCGCACCGGGCATGCTGATCATCGAGGCGATCCGGGGGAACACCAAGAACGCCGGGGTCATCGGAGCGTTCTCCGCCGCCCTGTTCTTCCTTGTCCTGCTACGCCTCTCGGGCGTGGCGGCGACCCATCGTCAGGCGGTCCGCCGTGAGCGGATCCTGCGCGAGGCGGTGGCGTCGCTCGGTGCCGCCACCTCGGTCACGGGTGTGGTCGAGGCGGTGCGCCCGGCCGTCACAAGACTGCTCGGCGACACCGCACGCCACGACACCGTCATGATCCTCCCGCGGGGCGACACCCTGGTGGCGATGCCCGACGGCGGCGGGGCCAGACCGGCGCCACCGGAGATCACCGGCGTCGTGAGGGCGCTGACGGACGCCGGCGACAGCCGACTGGTGAGCAGCACCGCTCTCGGCGGCGAGCTCGCCGGGGAGCCCGCCGAAGCTCCGAGCGTCCTGGTCTGCCCGTTCGCGTTGCAGGACCACCAGGCCGGCGACACGGCCCTCGGGGCACTGAACGTCACCGGGGACGAGCAGGACCTCCTGGTCGTCCAGGAGAGCGTGCAGACGCTGGCCGCGCAGGCGGGCCTGGCGATCGAACGGATCGAGCTGAGCCGTGAGGTCACCAAGCGCAACAGCGAGGCGTACTTCCGGACCCTCGTGCAGAACGCCTCGGACGTCATCCTGATCCTCGACGAAACCGACCGGATCCGTTACGCCAGCCCCTCGGCCGATCAGGTGCTCGGCTACCCCAACATGGAGCAGACGCTTCTGACGGACCTCGTGCCTCCGCAGAACTCCCGCGCCGTCGTCCAGTCGCTCGCCCAGATGCGGCAGCGCAACGACCGCAACCGGCGGGAGACCTGGCAGATGGTACGCGTGGACCACTCGACCATCGAGGCGGAGGTCAGGTTCAGCGACCTGCGGCAAGAGGCCACGGTCGGCGGACTCGTCCTCACCCTCCGGGACGTCACCGAGCAACGCGCGCTGGAGCGCGAGCTCACCCACCGGGCCTTCCACGACTCGCTCACCGGCATGGCGAACCGGCTGCTGTTCCAGGACCGGATCAACCACGCGCTCGCGCAGAGTCAGCGCGAGGGGACGGTCGTCGGTGTCCTGTTCGTCGACGTGGACGACTTCAAGGTCGTGAACGACATCCACGGGCACGCCGTCGGCGACGAGCTGCTGGTCGCCGTCTCGCTGCGGCTGTCGACCACGGTCCGCGCGTCCGACACGGCGGCGCGCATCGGCGGTGACGAGTTCGCGCTGCTCGTCGAGGACTCGGTGACGCCGGCGGACGTCGAGACCTTCGCCGACCACGTGATGGGCGTGTTCGCCGAGCCGTTCCGGCTCAGCGTGGGCCAGGTGAGCGTCTACGCCAGCGTGGGCATCGCGACGACCGATGACAGCTTCGACGCGGTCGAACTGCTGGCACACGCCGATCTGGCCCTCTACGAGGCGAAGACCGCCGGAAAGCGCCAGTGGCGCCGCTACCGGCCGGCTCTGCAGGAAGGCATGGCGGAGCGGCACGAACTCCAGGAGAGTCTGGACCAGGCGCCGATAGAGACGTCGTTCACGGTCCTCTACCAGCCGATCGTCGACCTGGCCAGCGGGGCGGCCGCAGGATTCGAGGCGTTGGTCCGCTGGCCGCACGCCACGCGTGGCGTGGTGCTTCCGGAGGAGTTCATCAGCCTGGCCGAGGAGAGCGGCCGGATCATTCCCCTCGGCGCCTGGGTGCTCAGCGAGGCGGTGACCGAGACCATTCGGATGCAGACCCTCGTCCAGGCGGACACGTGGGCGACGGATCGCCACTCGCCGTACATGAGCGTGAACGTGTCTCCACGGCAGTTCAGGGACGAGGGGTTCGTCGACCGGGTCCGCCAGGTTCTCGACGCGTCCCAGCTCCCGCCGTCCTCCCTGGTTCTCGAACTCACGGAGAGCGTCCTGATGCGCCATGACGACCGTGTCCTGGCCGACATGCGGGCCATCACCGACCTCGGCGTCCGTATCGCGATCGACGACTTCGGAACGGGCTACTCGTCGCTGAGCTACCTGCGCGACTTCCCGATCTCGCTCCTCAAGATCGACAAGTCGTTCATCGACGAACTCGGGCGCTCCCCGCAGCAGTACGCCCTCGTCGAGGGCATCGTCCACCTCGCCGACACCCTCGGGGTCAAGGTGATCGCGGAGGGAATCGAGAACCAGAACCAGCTGGAACTGCTGCTGTCCATGGGCTGCCCGCTCGGCCAGGGCTTCCTGTTCGCTCGTCCGCTCGCCGCCGACCGGGCCGAATCCTTCGTCCTGGCGCCGAACGCCGACCACCTGGGGAACTGGAGCAGGAGCGCTTCCCAGTAGCCACAGCCGCCACCTCCACGGGCCGCCCCCCTGCACGGGATCGGGGCGGCCCGTCATGAGCCTCCGCGATTGCCCGGCGAGCCCTGGGACTCGCCCAGCGCCTCATCCACGCGTCCGTCCACGGCGGCGTCGGCTGCCGACGGCTTCGTAGCGGGGCGCAGCCGGTTCATGCCCAGCAGCGCGATGGCGGTGGCGAGCAGCCCGGCTGCGGCCGTCACGCCGTAACCCCTCGAGGCCCCGGCCGCGTCCACCACCCAGCCCGCACTCGAAGAGCCCAACGCCGTGCCGACCGCCAGTCCGGTGACGGTCCAGGTGATGCCCTCGGTCAGCTGTGCGGCCGGGACCAGGCGTTCCACCAGCCCCATGGCGGTGATGATGGTCGGGGCGATGGACATCCCGGAGACGAGGAGCGCTCCCGCCAGCACCGCCGGGTTCGGAACGAACTCCAAGGTGACCACGCTCGCCGTCATCGTCATGACGCCGACGAGGAACTGCCTGGAGAGCGGGCTGCGCAGAGTCATCGCGCCGAAGCCCAGTCCCGCCACGAACGAGCCGAGCGCGTAGAGAGCGAGGAGCACGCTGGCGTACGCCTTGTGGTGGTGCTCGCCGGCGAACGCCACCGTCGCGACGTCGACCGATCCGAAGATCGCACCGACCGCCACGAAATCCAGCGTCAGGACACCGAGCCCACGGGTTCGAAGCGCGGTGCCCCTCAGGTGCGGCGCGGCGGGGTGCGGGGGCGGTTCGGTACGCCGCTGGCGGGAGAAGAGCACCACTCCGACCGCCAGCAGGCACATGGCCAGCAACGGTCCCGCTTCGGGGAACCCCTCGGTGGACAGCCCGACCGCGAGGATCGGACCGATGATGAAGATCACCTCATCGAGTACCGACTCCAGCGAGTAGGCGACGTGCAGGAGCGGCTGGCCCCGATAGATCTCCGCCCAGCGGGCCCTGACCAGCGCGCCCATGCTCGGTGCGCAGCCCGCCGCGATCGCCGGGACGAACAGGGTCCAGGCCGGTGCGTCCAGGCGGGCCAACAGCACGAGCACGCCCAGGGCCGTGACGCTCATGGCCGTCGCGGGCAGCGCGACCCGGCGCTGACCGTGGCGGTCGACCAGCCGGCCGACCAGCGGACCGAGCGCCGCGGTGGCCAACGCGACGGTGGCGGCGACCGCACCCGCCAGCCGGTACCCGCCACGCACCTGGGACAGCATGGTCACGATGCCCACGCCGGTCATCGCCAGGGGCATCCGGGCGACGAAGCCGGTGGCGGAGAAGGCGAAGGTTCCGGGCGGGGCGAACAGCCGGCGATAGGTGGACAGCACGGGGCGTGCTCCAAGCTGCATCGATGACGAAGCGTAGGCGCAGCCGGCCGGGGAGGCTCCGGAATCAGTGGCCCCTGGCACCCGCACCAGAAGAATGTCTCTGCACGGAATGCTATGAACCTTCGCAACGCCGAGCACTCCGGGCTACTCCGAGCTGCTGCAAGCTACTCCAAGGCGCCGCTTACCGCCCGTGGTCCAAGTCCGGTCTGCCGAAGAGCCGGGCGCACTGAGCCTCGTGCTGCGGTGTCAGCTCCGACGGTCGAGCGGCGGAAGGTCCGCGGTGATCGTGGTGCCTTCGTTCTCCCGGGAGTGGACCTCCAGCGTGCCGCCGTGATTCGCCACGATGGCGTGGACGATGGCAAGCCCCAGTCCGGTACCGGGGATGGAGAGGTCGACGGCGTTCGAGGCGCGGAAGAAGCGGTTGAACAGGTCCTTCTGGTCGTTCTCGGGGATGCCGATGCCGGTGTCGCTGACCCTGAGCCGCACCTGGCCGCGGTGCAGGGCGGCGCCGACGGTCACCTTCCCGCCGCTCGGGGTGAACTTGATGGCGTTGGACACCAGGTTCCTCAGGGCCCGGTCCAACTGGTCGTGGTCGCCGAGGACGAGGACGGGTTCCTCTCCGCAGTCGCCCTCGAGGGTGATCGCGGCCGCCGAGGCCGCGGGCGTCGCCATGTCGACGGCCACCTCGGCGAGGCGCCGCACGTCGACCGGCCGCCTGTCGGAGGTGAACGACCCGGACTCGATCCGCGAGATGGTGAGCAGGTCCTCGATCAGTTCGGTCAGCCTGACGACGTTGCGGCCCACCACGGTCAGCATGTGCCGCTGGTCGTCCGAGAGCGGCCCACTCTCGTCCTGCAGCAGCTCGACGTAGCCGCCGATGCTGGTCAGAGGGGTCCTGAGTTCGTGGGAGACGTTGGACAGGAAGTCGTTCCTGGTCTTGTCCAGGGCACGGAGCCGCTCGACCACGGCGGTCTCCTGACGGTGGACCCGGGCCTGCTGCAGGGCCCGGCCGAGGCCGGCGACGATCGGCTCGGTGGCCTCGATCTCGGCCGGCCGCCAGACGTCCCCGGGGGTCTCGCGGACCAGGACGACCTCCCCCATCGGCTTCCCGGGGGGCCCGAACGCCACCGCCAGGACGGAGACGGCCCGCATCGCCGCCAGCGTGTCGCGGAGCCGTGCGGGCAGGCCGGTGCGGCCGAAGGAGCCGGGGGCGCCGGGCACCGGTTCGCCGTCGGCGACGAACCTGCGGACGTCGTCGACGTACCAACTCGTCCCGCGAGCATGGTGGTCGTGGACCATGTCCGCCGGCAGCGGAGGCAGCCCGCGCACCTCGTGCGCAGGCAGGCTGCCGTGCTTCGCGCTCCAGGCCCTCGCGGCGGGGGCGGTGGAGCTGTCGTCCCCGGCGAGGAAGAGGATGACCCCGTCCGCGCGCAGCGCCTGGCCGATTCCCGTGGCGGCGCGGTCGAGGATCTGGTCGACGTCGAGGCCGGAGCGGATGGCGATGCCCGCCTCGCGCGCTGCGGCCGCCAGGCGGGCGCGTTCACTCTCGCGATCACGCATCCGGTCGGTCTCGTCGGCGACGGCGTTGGCCGACCGGGCGATCGCCTGGATCTCGGCCGGTCCCCTCGGCCGCACACGGGTCGTCGGGTGCTCCGCGCGGGCGAGCCGACCGAGCGCCGCCTCGACGTCCGCGAGCGGGCCGGTGACGGCTCGGGCGGTACGGACGGTGATGGTCAACGCCGTCACCACGGCCGCCACGACGAGGGCGGCGATCACGGCGCCGACGATCTCGTCCGAACCGTCGCGCACGGCACCGGCCACCCCGGCCGAGCCGACCAGCACGATGAGTGCCGCCAGCAGCCCGAAGCGCAGGCCGAGGCTGCGGACGACCGGCGGCTTCTCCTCGGGACGGATGCTCACGGGGAGTCACCTCCCTGCCTTCGATTGGTCGGCGAAGCCCTGGCGCGTCATGGTGCCCCACTCCTGCGGGGAGCGGCGCACGCCCTCCCACGTGCCGCGCAACCGCCACCAGGCGGTGAACTGACGGTAACCGAGGTTCTCGGCGACCGCCCCGACGAGCGCGGCCCCGGTGTCCTGCCACCGGGGGTAACGGTGGAAGGCGTACTCCTCCGCGACGAGCGCCAGCAGGCTCACCACCAGCGCGTAGCCGTACGCGACGAGCAGGAAGCGCCACATGAACGACACGTCCACGGCGCCGAGCAGCAGGCCGAGCGGCATCAGGACCACGCCGGCCACCTCGACGACCGGTGCGAGCAGTTCGAACAGGACGTAGAAGGGCAGGGCCACCAGGCCGACGCGGCCGTAGCGGGCGTTGCCGATCGCCTGCCGGTGCTTGAGGAGGATCTCGGTGAGACCGCGTTGCCAGCGCCGGCGCTGCCGCCCGAGCAACGACAGCGTCGTGGGGGCCTCGCTCCAGGAGATCGGCTCGCCGACGAAGACGATCCGGTAGTCGCTCCCCTGTTCGCGCAGGTGCCGGTGGAGCCGGACGACCAACTCCGCGTCCTCGCCGATGCAGTCCGGGTCCATCCCGCCGACCGCGATGACGGCCTCGCGCCGGAACAGCCCGAACGCACCCGAGATCACCAGCAGGCCGCCGACCCTCGACCAGCCGAGGCGGCCGAGCAGGAACGCGCGCAGGTACTCCACGACCTGGATCCGCGGCAGGAGTTTCCGGGGCATCCGCACCCTGACGACGCGGCCGGCGGCGACGGTGCAGCCGTTCGCGACGGCCACGACTCCCCCGCAGGCGACGACCCGCAGCGGATCGTCGGCGAAGGGCTTGGAGACGGCGAGCAGGGCCTGCGAGTCGATGAGGGAGTCGGCGTCCACCATGCACAGCAGCGGGTACCGGGCCACGTTGATGCCGACGTTGAGGGCATCCGCCTTGCCGCCGTTGGCCTTGTGCACCACCCGCAGCGGCACGGGCCCGCCCCGGGAGATGTAGACGGCCTCCACGGCGCCGCGCACCGGGACGTCATCGGGCACCACGAACGGCACCTCGACGAGGTCGAACGCCTCGCACAGCCGGTCCACGCTGCCGTCGGTGGACCCGTCGTCGATGACGACCACCTCGAAGCACGGATGGTGCAGCAGGAGCATGGCATCCACCGCCTCGACGATTCCGGCCTCCTCGTTGTGCGCCGGGACCAGGAGGGACACCGGCGGGGTGAACGGGCTGGAGACGATGTCGTCGTAGCCGGCGAACGGCGCTCGGCGCGCGTGCCGGACGAGTTCGCCGCAGGAGAGGCCGATCAGTACCAGGTTGAAGGTGTTGATGGCGAGGAAGTACACCATGATCACGACGTCGCAGAGGGCGATCACCTGGTGCAGCAGGTCCTGCGGGGCGGCCGCAGACGCGCCGGTCACGGCTCTGCGTCCGCTTCCCGGGGACGGGCCACGTCCCCGCGCACGGCCGCCTCGGCGAGTACGGCCCGTGCCTGGGCGGCGGCCCGGTCGCCGAGGAAGCCGTTGACGGCGGCCTCCAGCTCTGCGCGGCCGGCGTCGCCGAGCTGGAGCAGGGCCTGTCCGGCGGTGGCGCCGAGGCGGTGCACCGGGTCGTCGAGCAGCTTCACCATCACGGGGGCGACGTCCGCCGTACCGAGGCTTCCCAGCGCCCCGGCCGCCACGATCCGCAACGCCTCCGGTCGGCCCACGTCGATGGCTTCCAGCAGAGGGTCGACTCCTTCCGGCATTCCGAGCGCGCCGAGGGCCCGGGCGGCCCTGATCTGCACTTCGGGATGGGGGTCGTCGACGAGCGCGGTGGCGATCCGGGGCGTCCACTGGACCGCGCCGGTGGCGCCCAGCACCTCGATCGCCACGGCCCGCACCAGAGGAACCGGATCGCTCAGCCCGGCGGCGGTCAGGTCCTGCGCGCCGGGGCCGAACCCGGTCAACGCCCGCACCACGGCGGCCGGCGGCACCGAGCGGGGGCCGTGCAGGCAGGCCAGCAACGCGGGAATCACCGTCAGGTCCCCCACCCGCCCCAGCGCACGGACGGCGACCAGCCGGACCTCCACGTCACGGTCGGTCAGCAGGCGGCACAGCGCCGGGGCCGCCGGGCGGTAGCGCAGCTGGCCGAGCACCTCCGCCGCCCGGCCCCGTTTGACCAGACGGATGCTCCGCAGGTCCGCGAGAGCGCGGTCCGCGATGCCGCGGCGCTCGAACAACTCCACCAGGCTCGACCGGGCCTGTCCACTGACCTTGGCGAGCATCGCGCGCGCCGTCGGCTCCAGAGTCCTCCACCTGCGCTCACCAAGAGTGGACAGCGACCGCAGGGCTTCGGCCGAGTCGTCGTCGTCCGCACACAGGGCATCGAGCAGCAGGGCGCGCAGCGGCTCGGCGGCCCGCTCCCTGCGACGCCGCGTGATCGCGCGCAGCAGGCGCATGCCGACGATCAGAACCGTCACCAGAAGCCCGAAGGCGGCCACGGCTGCCATGCCGTCGGCGAGCAACCGCGAGCTGATCATCGTTTGACCCTGGCCAGAACGGCCTGCACCCGGCTGCTCAACTCCCGTGGGCTGAACGGCTTGGTGATGTAGTCGTCCGCTCCGGCCGCGAAACCGGTCTCGATGTCGCCCTCCTGGGAGCGGGCGGTCAGCAGGATCACCGGGAGGGACTGCGTCCCGGGCTCGGCCCGCAGCGCGCGGCAGACGTCCAGGCCGGACATCTTGGGCATGCGGATGTCGAGAAGGACGAGATCCACCGTGTCGTCGTCGTGGGCCGCCGTGAGCGCGGCCAGGCCGTCCTCGACCGCGGTGACCTGATGGCCGGTCCGGGTCAGCTTGTAGACCACCAGGTCGCGGATGTCGGTGTCGTCATCGGCCACCAGGACGTGAGCCATGGTCTCTCCTCGGGCGCCGACAGCGGAATACGCATCGGGTCGCACACGGCCGCGTCCACGATGGGGACGTCGGTGTGCGGGGTGGGTTCCGATTCCCTTGCCTGTCCGGACGGTATCCGTGATCCGCGACCGAAGGAGACCGGAGATCCCTTTTCCTCCACGCTAGAAGCCGCCCCGGTGTCCCGCCACCCTGGTCGGCCGCGGCCGAGTCGGTCTGCGGCATCATCACTTTCCGTGAGGATCACGCTGAGTGTCGAGCGGGCCGCCTTCCCGGCCGGGATCGACGCCCTGGCGATCCGTCGTCGGTCCGTGCGCGCGTCGACCCGGATGGCCCATCTGGCATGCAGCGGACGGGATTTGGGCCTACGGTGCGGTGCGAGGGGGTCACTTGACGAGAGGGCAGGACTGCCATGGCAGGGAAGTTCGAGCTGTACACGGACGAGAGCGGGATGCACCGGTTCCGGCTCAAGGCGAGCAACGGGTCGATCGTCGTGACGGGCGATCCGCAGGAGAGCCGGGACGACTGCATCAAGAGCATCGAGTCCATCCGCAAGCTCGCGCCGTACGCGGAGCTGAAGGAGGCGGCAGCCGGATCGATGTGAGGCTGCCGGGTACGGCTCGCGGGTCGGTGATGCAAATCGCCGACCCGCGTTCGTTCGTACGAAAGATCCCTTTGGCCGGGCGCACGCCGGGCGCGGTCACAACACTGGCATGCGCGTCGTCATCGTCACCGAGTCGTTTCCGCCCGAGGTCAACGGAGTCGCCCACAGCGTGCTGCGGACGGCCGAGCATCTGGTCCACCGGGGCTATCAACCCCTCGTCATCACCCCCGCCCCCGCGCGCGGTGCCGAGTGCCCGCCGCACACGTTCGGAACCGGCGCCGATGCCGCGCAGCTGCGCGTGGTGCGGATCCCGTCCGTGCCGCTGCCGGGGTATCCGCAGGTGCGGATCGCGCTGCCGAGCCGGCAGCTGACCGCCGCCGTCGCCGCGCATCGGCCCGACATCGTGCATCTGGCCAGCCCGTTCGTCCTGGGGGCGCGCGGGATGCAGGTGGCGGCGCGGCTGGGGGTGCCGGCCGTGGCCGTGTACCAGACGGACCTGGCCGGGTACGCGCACGCCTACCGGGCCGGGCGGGGGCTCGGGGAGGCCGCCGCCTGGCACCGGATCCGGACGGTGCACCGGGCCGCCGCCCGGACGCTGGCGCCGTCGACACCCGCCGCGCAGGACCTGACCGCGCACGGGGTGCCCCGGGTGCAGCTGTGGCCGCGCGGCGTGGACTCGGTGCGGTTCCATCCGCGACACCGGGACGAGGCGCTGCACCGGGCGCTGGCGCCGGGCGGGGAGGTGCTGGTCGGGTACGTGGGGCGGCTGGCGCCGGAGAAGCGGGTGGACCTGCTGACCGCCGCCTCGGCGCTGCCCGGGGTGCGGTTGGTGGTCATCGGCGACGGGCCGTCGGCACCCGGGCTGAAGGCCGCGATGCCCAGCGCCGTGTTCCTCGGCCGCCGGACGGGTGAGGAGCTGGCGCGCTGCTTCGCGACGCTGGACGTGTTCGTGCACACCGGCCCGTTGGAGACCTTCTGCCAGACCATCCAGGAGGCGATGGCGAGCGGCGTGCCGGTGATCGGCCCGGCCGCCGGCGGCCCGCTGGACCTGGTCGCGCACCACCGGACGGGCCTGCTGGTGCCGCCCCGGGACGGCGCGGCGGTGGCCCGGGCGGTGGAGGCGCTGGCCGCCGACGCCGAGCTGCGGGCCGCGTACGGGCGGGCCGGACGGGCCGAGGTGACCGCCCGGACCTGGGAGGCGGTCGGGGACCTCCTGCTGCGGCACTACGCGGAGGTGCTGGCGGAGCACCACGGGGTCCCGATGCCGCCGACGGCCACTCCCCCGGCGCCGGTCGCACCGGCCGCCGTCCCCGAGGAGCTGTCGGCATGACGGCCGCATCGGGGAGCGGGCCGCTGCGGATCGTGCGGCTCGCGAACTTCGTCACCCCGGTCTCGGGCGGGCTGCGGACCGCGCTGCGGCATCTGGGCGCCGGGTACCTGGCGGCCGGGCACCGACCGGTGCTGATCGTCCCCGGCGACCGGCGCCGCGAGCAGGAGACCGAACAGGGCCTGGTCGTCACCCTGCCCGGGCCGGTGCTGCCGGGCAGCGGCGGGTACCGGCTGCTCATCGACCGGCGGGCGGTGGCGGCCGAGCTGACCCGGCTGTCGCCGGACCGGCTGGAGGTGTCCGACCGCACCACGCTCCGCTGGACGGGCGACTGGGCGCGGCGGCACGGCGTCCGGTCGGTGATGGTGTCGCACGAGAGCGCCGCCGGGGTGCTCGGCACCCGGGGCGTGCCGGGTCCGCTCGCCGCGTTGGCCGCCGACCGGCTCAACGCGGCGACCGCGCGGGCGTACGACACGGTGGTCTGCACGACCGACTGGGCGGCGGCCGAGTTCCGGCGCCTCGGCGTGCCCAACCTGGCGCGGGCACCGCTCGGCGTGGACCTGGACGCCCTGCGCCCCCTGCCGGCGCCCGCGCGGGCATGCGAGCGGGCGCGGTACGCCGAACCGGGGCAGGTGCTGCTCGTCCTCGGTTCCCGGCTCTCGGCGGAGAAGCGGCCGGAGCGGGCGATCGAGGCGCTGGCCGACCTGCGGGCGCGGGGGCTGCCCGCGGTCCTGGTCGTCGCCGGCGCGGGGCCGCTCCGGGAACGGATGGCGGCCCGGGCCGAGCGGCTGCGGCTGCCGGTGCGCTTCCTCGGGCACGTGAACCGGCGGGAGGCGCTGGCCCGGCTGCTGGGCTGCGCGGACGTGGCGCTCGCGCCCGGACCGGTGGAGACCTTCGGGCTGGCGGCCATGGAGGCCCTCGCATGCGGAACGCCGGTGGCGGTGAGCCGGTCCTCGGCGCTGCCGGGGCTGATCGGGCTCGCCGGAGTGGCCGCCGCCGACACGGGGGCCGGATTCGCTGCTGCGGTACGGGAGTTGCTGGCTCGACCGGAGGAGGCGCGGCGGGCCGCCTCCCGGGCGCAGGCCGAGCGGTACGGGTGGCCGGCGGCGGTGGCGGCGTTCCTGGCGGCGCACGGGGCGGCGCAGGGGATGGCTCACGGGGCGACGTCCGGGGCGGCTCACCGGGTCGCGAACTCGGTTCCGGTGAAGGATGGTTGCGATGAGCGTGCTCGACACCGGGCGTGAACGGGCGGCGGACGACGAGCGATCGGGGGACGGTCGGTCGGCGGCGGGCGGTCTGCGGGCGGCGGACGGCCGGTGGGCGACGGGCGAGCCGGTGCGGTTCGTGGCGCTCGGCGACTCGCTCACGGAGGGGGTCGGGGACCCGGTCGCGGACGGCTGGCGCGGGTGGGCCGCCGTCCTGGCCCGGTCACTGGCGCCGGAGGGGACGGGCGTCGAGTTCACCAACCTCGCGCGAAGCGGCGCCCTGACAGTTGATCTGACGACAAGCCAGTTGCCGGCCGCGCTGGCGCAGCGGCCGGAGCTGGCCGCAGTGGTGGTCGGCGGGAACGACACCCTGCGAGCCGGGTTCGACATCCGCCGCACCACCCGGGAGCTGGACGCCACGCTCGGCGAACTGTCCGCCCACGGCGCCCAGTTGCTGACGGCCTGCCTCCCCGATCCCGGCGCACTCCTCCGGCTCCCGGCACCGCTCGCCCGGCCGCTGGCGCGGCGGATGCGCGCGGTGAACACCGTCGTGCACGCGCTCACCGCGCGCCACCGGGCGGTCCACCTGCACATCGCCGAGCTACCGTGGCACGAGGAGCGGCGGCTGCTCAGCGCGGACCGGCTGCACCCCAGTGCCGAGGGCCACCGCCTGATCGCCCACCGCTTCCACGAACTGCTCGCCACCGCCGGCCGCCCGCTCGGCCCCGCGCCGGGCGACCACGTACCGGCCGAGCGCCCGCCGGGCCGGGCCGCCGACCTGTGGTGGATGGCCACCCGGGGCACCCGCTGGGTGGCCGCCCGCAGCACGGATCTCCTGCCGGGCCTGCTGGCGCTGGCGGCGTCGGAAGGCGTCGGCCGCCTGCGCGGCGCGACCGGGCGGCACGACCAGCGGATGGCCTGGGAGGCGGCACAGGCGCTGGCCTCTCTTTCGTCGCCGGGGTGAGCGACCCATCGACTCGGATACTGCCCGCAGTACTGACACCGAGTCAATATTGGCGTGCAGACGGAACCATGAGGGTATCTGTCGGTGTCGTCCGGAGAAATGATCACGCGTGATCACGGGAGTCGAGCCGGAAGGAGCACCGCGTGGAGGCGTCGGCGAGGAACGGGCGGGAGCTGTTGGCGGCGGCCGGAGTGCTGTTTCCCGACGAGCACGGGCGGGTGCTGGTGGTACGGCTGCCGTACGACCGCAAACATCCGGTGGCGATCCCGGGCGGTGGGTGGGAGCCGGCGGACCTCTCGCCGCGCGAGACCGCACTGCGGGAGATCGCCGAGGAGCTGGGCTTCACGCCCCGGCTCGGGCCGCTGGCCTGCATCGACTGGACGCTCGACGACTTCCGCCCGCCGATCGCCGCGCACCTGTACTGGGCGGAGCCGATCGGCGCGGAGCAGGCGGCGGCGATCCGGGCGGACGCGGCGGAGGTCGGCGGCTGGGCGTGGCTGACGCCCGAGGAAACGGGCCACGCGCTGCCACCTCGGCTGTCCCGGCGGGTCACGGCCTGCCTTCGGGCTCCGCGTACGGCCGGTCCGCTGGAGCTGGAGGACAGTTGGCCCGCCGGACACACGCTCGACCACCTGGCCGTCACCCCGCCGCCCGAGTACACGGGGCTGGCGGGGGTCGCCGCGCTGGGGAGCGCCCCTTCGGTCCCCCCGGAACCGCCACTGGACCGGGCCACCTTCATCGCCACCCGGCCGCGGATCCGGGCCAAGGCGCGGACGGTGTTCACGGACGCCGCCGGGCGAGTGCTGCTGGTCCGGCTGCGGCCCTGGGACGGGCCGCGCGGCCTGGTGCCGTACTGGACGCTGCCGGGCGGCGGCATCGAGGCGGACCGAGAACTGCCCCGGGCTGCGGCCCGGCGCGAGGTCCGCGAGGAGCTGGGGTGGGAGGTCGAGCCTGGCCGGCTGCTCGCCCTGGACTGGCTGCCGTCGGCCGAGGCCCACCCCGCGGGCGGGCGGGACACCGCCGTGCTGGTCTACGTCTTCGACGGCGGCACCGTGCCGGACGGGATGCTCGCCGAAATCGCCCTGGCCGAGGACGAGTTGGTGGACTGGCGCCTGTGCGAGCCGGCCGAGGCGCGAGCACTGCTGTCCGCCCCCTCCTGGGCCCGGACGGCCTCCGCGCTCGCCGCCCGGGAGCGGACGGGCGGGCCGCTCGAACTGGTGGACGGGCGGCCGGTGGGAGTCTGAAGGCGTGCCCTGGCCGCCGGACGGCGGAGTGATCCACACTGGGACCATGCGGAACGGGATCACGAAGGTACTGGCCGGCCGCCGGGTGGAGTCGGTCAGCGGCGGCGGCCGGCTCGACCTGACGCTCGACGGCCCGGTGACCGTCCGGGTGGCGCACGAGTTCCGGTTCGCGGCACCGTCCTTCGCCGCGCCGGCCGAGGTGGAGCACTTCTTCCCGGCGCTGACGTTCCGCCCGACGGCGACGCTGCTCGCGCTCGTCGGGCGGACCGTCGACTCGGCCCGGATCACCCTGGCCGGCGGGCTGGAGCTGGGCTTCACCGGGGGCGGCGCGCTGTCCGTCCCGCCGCACGCGCAGCTCGCGCCGTGGAGCGTGGTCACGCCGGACGGCGCGGTGTGCGCGGGGCTGCCGGGCGGCGAGGTCAGCTGGATCGAGGCGGAGACCGGCCCCGGCGAGGAGTGACCCGCCGGGCTCCGATCCCGTGCGGAGGCCGAGGAGACTCAGGCTTCCGGCCCCGATCCCGGTGAGCGGACTCAGACCTCCAGATCGGCCTCGATCCTGGTGAGCTGGTGGCGGGCCATCGCCAGGTTGGCCCGGCCCTTGTCCAGCGCGAGGTAGAGGAAGAGGCCCTTGCCGGTGCGCCCGGTGAGCGGGCGGATCAGGTGGTACTGGCTGCTGAGGGTGATCAGGATGTCCTCGATGCCGTCCTGCAGTCCCAGCATGTCCATGGTGCGCATCTTCGCGCGGACCACGTCGGTGTTCCCGGCGGCGGCGACGTTGAGGTCCAGCCCGCCGGGGCCGTCGAGGGTGGCGAGCGCCATGCCGCTGCTGTAGTCCACGAGCGCGGCGCCGATGGCGCCCTCGATGCTGGTCATGGCCTGCTTGAGGGCGCCGGCTGCGTCGGTCATGTCGGTAACTCCAGTTCCGTGGATGGTGGTTGGTTGAGCAGTGGTTGGTCGAGCAGTGGTTCGTCGAGCGGTGGGTCAGGGGCCGGCGGCCGGTCGGTGGCCGCGGGGGTGGTTGGCCGATGTCCAGGGGGCTTGCGGCCAGTCGGGTTTCAGGGGCTTGCGGTCAGTCGGCGTCCCTCGGGTCCTTCGGCACGAGGGTGTCGGTGAGCAGTGCGGAGATCCGCCCGGCGGAGCGGCGGGCCTCCAGGTGCAGCCGGCCGACGCTGACGTCCGGGTGCGCCAGCAGGGTGAGGACGCAGCTGCCGCCGGCCGCGTAGGTGGCGATGTAGCCGTGTTCGCCGCGCACCAGGGACTCCCGGAAGTCGCCCTGGCCGGTGGTGTCGGCAAGCCGCTGAGCCAGGGAGAGCGACGCCGCCGTCATCGCGGCCAGGCCCGAGGGCTCGGTTCCGTGGGTGTCGTGCGCGACCAGCAGACCGTCCACGCTGGCCACCAGGCCGCCGGCGAGGTGCGGGATGCGATGCCTCACGGCACGGAGTTCGGCGAGCAGCTCGGTCTCCAAGGCGATCAGCTGTCTCCTTCCGACACGCTGCTTGAGCGCCCGCCTCATGACCGTGACGGCGGGGTCGCGGGCGGAGAGTGGTTCAAAGTCGGGCCTCCAGAAGGGTTCGGACCCGGGTCAGCAGCGCGATGTCCGGGTCGGGGACGGTCAGCGGGTGGGCCGCTGCCGGGGTCGGCGGGTGGGCGAAGCGGGTGGGGCCGGGCGCCGCGGCGCCGGTGAGGGTGGCGCCGGGGACTCGGCGGTGCAGGCCGCCGGTGCGCGGGGCGGGGGCATGGGCGGGGGCAGGGGCCGGGACGGGTTCGGCGGCTCCGGCGGCGGGTTCGGGCGCGGAGCCGGCTGGGGCGGAATCAGGCGCGCGAGCCGGTTGGCCGGGGGCGGGTTCGGGCGCGGGGACGGGTTCAGGTTCCGGCCCGGGGACGGCCGGGGCGGCGTGCCGTGGGGCGTCGAGCAGCCCGGCCGCAGCGAGCCTGCGGACGTCCGCCGTGACGCCGAACCCGGACCGGCCGAGCAGACGGGCGAGTTCGGCCGGTGTTCTTCGGCCGTCCGCGTGGTCGAGCAGTTCCCGTCGGCGGCGGCCGGGCGGTCGGCGGGTCGGTCGCCGGGCTGCCTCGGCGGGGCGGACAGGCGCCGTGTCGAGCTGCGGCCACGGCCAGATGCCGTCCAGCAGCCGCTGCCGGCGCTCGGTCTCCCGGCAGAGCCGTTCGGCGTCGACCGTCGTCACCGGGCCGAGCCAGTGCCGCGCACCGGCTTCGAATCGCCAGAGGCCGCCGTCGACGTCGGCGAGGACGAAGAACGCGGCGTCGAACAGCGTGCCCAGGTGGCCGAGTTCGAGCTCGCCGCGGGTGAGGCGGCCCTGGTCGATCAGTGCCTCCCCGACCCGGGCGTGCGGTCCGTGGACGCGAACGAGGCTCTGCCACTCCTCGGGCGCGATCCGGCCGCAGCCGGTGAGCAGGTCGGCCAGGTCGGGCGCGCGGTCGGACTCGGCATGGGTCACCAGACCGTCGACGAGGTAGATGCTGCCGAGCGGTCCGCGCAGCGCGCCGGTGGCCCCGCGGGCCGCGAGCAGGCCGACGGCCTCGCCCGGGGTCCGCGGAACCACGGTCGGCAGCACGGCCACCGGTGCCGCGTGCGCGCTCACCCGAGCACCAGTTCCTCGGCGAGCGCCTGCAGCCGGTAGCGGGCGGCGGCGAGGTTGCCCTCCTCCCGGTCCAGGCAGAGGTGCAGGACGAGCCGGCTGTCGAAGACGGTGTCGATGAAGCAGATCAGGTGGTAACTACGGCCCGCGGTGACGATGATGTCCTGAAGCGGCGACCGCCGGTCCTCCGCCCCGGCGAAGGTCTGGCTCTCAACGGCCGCCCGTACCAGGTCGGTTGTCTCGGCGGCCGCGGTCTCGTGCTCGCCTGTCGGGCTCTCCCCGAGGCTGCCGAGAGCGAGTCCGCTGGTCCAGTCGACCAGGCTCGCGGAGCGGGCGCCGGCGATCGCCATCACTCCGGAGAGGCATTCGTCGATACCCGGCACACCGGCTCCTTTGCGGGGGGTCTGGGGCAGCCGGGCACAGCACCGCACCGGCCGGACCGCCACCACGAGTGGCGGGTTCGACACGGAAGGCTACTGCCGGATTCCGTATGACGAACATTCCAATGGCATATTCACACCACAGACGGTGAGTTCCGGCCAAGGTGTGATGATGCGTCACATCACCGGCGCCGGTGAAACCGCTGGCCCCGGACCTGCTCCCGGCGATCGCTCACCAGCCACCTGGAACGGGACCTTGGCCGATAGTCGGCCGCGAAAGAGGGTTTCAGCCACTGCATGCGATAAAGAACCCGCCGACCTGCCCGGGGCCGGAAAACGACGAAGGGGCTCGTTCCGTTGGACGGAACGAGCCCCTTCGAGTGGAGCGCCAGGCCCGGGTTGCACGGACTCTCCCCACTGAAAGTGGGACGTGCTCTGGTAGCACCGCTGACGCCTGTTCGAGAGATCATCTTCTCTCGACAGGAAGAACAGTAGCAGGTCATCGCGCCTGCTCGGAAATCGAACGGGCAATCCGCGCACGGTCACACCCGGGGTATTCGCCCCGACCGCCGACCCCAGGGCTCAGACCGAGACGATCACGTTGAAGAGATAGAGCGCCAGCGCCACCGACGGGACGATCACCGCGTTGTAGCGAACGAACCCCGGATCCATCTCCGCGATCGACCCGGTCGGGTGCGCGTCCACGGTGCGAACGGCATCGCGCAACCGCGCGGTGAGCGCGACCACGGAGGCCGCCATAGCGCCGAGGGTCAGCCAGAACTACTCCGAAGCGAGTACGAACACTGCCAGGGGAGCGCCTCGACGCTTCCCTGGCAGTACGTCAGATGCCTTCCGGTGCAGGACGACAGAGGCGACCCGCTCCGCGAGAGTGGTGGCCACAGAGATCCGGGCCGCTGCGCCCGGTTCACCGGTCGTCCGACGAAGGGGGCACCACCATGACGACGACCATCACGGCGAAGGCGATCGCCGCAGCGGTCCGCTCAGTCGGTGACGGTGAAGTCCTGGGCCGCGCCCAGGCGGTGGAGGGAATCGTAGCCGGGTATGCCGTCGGCGTCGGCGTCGGAGTAGCCGCAACGGCGCTGCCAGGCTGCGTAGGCGGTGACGGTCATGCTGCCGAACGAGCCGTCGACCCAGAGCTGTTCGAGCAGGCCTTCGTCGGTCAGGGCCTGCTCGACGATCGCGACTTCGGCACCGTACGTCCGGTGGCCCTGCTCGGCGCCGGGGTCGGTCCGGGCGGCCGAGACGGCGTGGGCCAGCGAGACGGTGCGCGGGCAGGGGAGGTAGCCGAGCAGCGCGCGGAGCGAGGTCTCGCCGGGGACGCCGTCCGCGTCCGGGCCGGAGTAGCCCAGACTCCGCTGGTAGTCCGCGTAGTTCTCGGTGTCCGCGTCGGTCCAGTCCGGGCCCGGTCCGGACTGGTAGTGGCCGCCGAAGCCGTTCGCGACCAGCGCCCGCCCGACGGCGGTGACCTGGTAGCCGTAGGCACCGTACCCGTACCGGAGGCCGTTGATGGTCACCTGGTAGCGGGCCGGGGTCGGCTCGGGCGGCGGCGGCGAGGACGGGGCGCCCACGAAGTTCGGCCAGGAGCCCGGGTCGGTGTGGTCGTTGTACGGGACGTGCGCGTGCGCGTACCAGCCGCCGCGGGTCTCCCACACCTGCTCGTCGCGGTGGCTGCCGAAATCGATCGGCCGGCCCATCGGCCACACGTCGGGCACGCCCCAGGAGGCGATCCAGGCGTGCAGCCGGTCCCAGCCGGCGCACGGCGTGTCGACGAGCCGGGCGTAGACGGTCCCCTGGTGGCGGCAGTAGGGGAAGAACACCGCCTCGATCTGGATGAGCACCCGCCCGGCCCGGTTGGTGCGCGTCGGGCTCGCGGGCGGGCTGAGCAGGCTCTTGGAACGCGAGTCGGCCGGGAACAACTGCGCCGCGCGACCGCTGAACGGGTCCCAGACGATGTGCGGTGCATCGCCGGCGCCGGCGCCGGTGAAGTAGGCGACCAGGTCGTCGAACGGGCACCAGTCCTGCGGGGCGGAGGGGGTGGCGTTACGGTCCCAGGTGATGTGGGCGATGGCCTTCGGCGGGTACTGCTGGTCGGTGGGCGCATGGTCGCCGAGGTCGTGGATCTCGGCGCCGGGAAGCCACAGCTCCGGCATGATGTCTCCTCCTCACGGAGTTCGGACGTCGCTGTCCTTATCGGCATGACCACGCCCCGAGATAACCCAAATGGCGGAATGCGAGGCACTGAACCGCTCATGTCCGCACACCCCTTCGAGCCAGGGATGGGCATTCGTCCATCCGTACGGCCCGCACACCCCTGCGCACCCGCGCCAAGCCCTGCCGCGACCTGCCCGCGCACGGGTCGCCGTGCACCACCTCGGCAAGGCGCAGCAGCGGGCGTTCTCGCTCGTCCCGTAGGCGTCCGAAAGGCGTTGCAGTTCCGTTCCCGTTTCGTCGGCGGGTGTCCGGAACGGCCGCGGTTCCGGGATGGTGGTGTCAACGACTCGTGCGGTAGGGGGAGTTGTCATGGCGGATGGCCAGGAGCTGGTGGCTCGCGTCGTCGACGCGCTGAGACAGACGGCCGCCGGGGGCTCGCCGGCGGCGCCGGGGAGCGTGGTGGCGGATCTCGTACGGACGCGGCTGCGGGCGATGCCCGCCGGTGCGCAGGCGGTGGACGCGATCGAGGCGGGCCCGGCGGATCCGAAGGCGCGGGCCGCACTGACCACCGTCGTCGCCCAACTCCTCACCGAGGACCCGGCGTTCGCCGGCTACCTGCTCACCACCGAACTCGGCAGGCCCGCCGACCCGCCGACCGTCCACCTCCGTATCGGTCCGCCCCCCACCTCCGCCCGCCGCACCACCGGCGGCATCTTGGTGACGCTCGCCCTGGTGGTCGTCGCCTCGCTCGTCGCCCTCGGGATCAACCTCGGCAGCCGGCCTCTCCTCCAGCCCGGCGTGCACGGCTACGCGCACGCCGCAACCGCCCTCCGCGACCCAGGCCAGGCCCAAGGCGTCCTGCCCGACGTCCAGGCCATGCCGAGCGGCTGGCGGATCGAGAGCGGCCCGCACGCCGGGACCGGCACGACGGACGATGTCCCGTGCGTCGTCCGGGATACTTGCGACGAGCAACTCGCCTACGCCACCGTGACGTTCCGCGTCGGCTCCCGGCGAAGCGTGCAGTTCACCGTGCTCACCTTCGCCTCACCCGAGGCCGCCGGCCGGGCCTTCGACACGATGCTGGGCAGCACGGGCGGCGGCGACGCACCCGTCACCGTCCCCCTGCCTCCGATCGGCGACCGGAGCGCCGCCCGAACCCGCGGTTCGCAGGGCGGGGAGGCCTTGGTCCGGGTCGGCACGACGCTCCTCCACGTCCACGACTCCGGCCCGGGCGCCACCGCCGCCGACATACCCGTCCTGACCGCCTTCGCCCGCCTCCTCGCCACCCGCTCCCAGCAGGCCCAGGACGGCCGGACCCCCGACGCCGCCGCCCCAAGTTCGCTCACCTGACTGGGCACGACAACGCACCGCGCGGACACCAGCGCTCCTGGGCGCCCTGTTCGGGGTGGTCCTCGCCATCGCGATCGTCAGCACCCCTTCACACTGTTCCCCGTCGCCCGGCGACACAGCGAAGGTCTCGCCGTCGGCTACGTCGGCCTTCGCACCTTGGAGGCCGCCGTCATCACCGGCGGCATCGTCAGCCTCCTCGCACTGGTGACGCTGCGGCGGCATCCGCCACAGGAGGCCGACTCTGCCTCGCTCCTGGTCACGGGAAAGGCACTGGTCGCGGAAAACGACTGGACGTTCCTGCAAGCTCTCGCCGCCCGAATCCACCGAGACGCCGCAGCGCAACCCACTCGGGGTCATGGCACATGAGCAGACAGGGCCCACGTGTCGGGGCGTCGTCTCGGCTCCGCGTCAGGACGGTTCGAGGACGCAGAACTCGTGGCCCTCCGGGTCGGCCAGGCACGTCCACGAGACGTCGCCCTGGCCGAGGTCGAGGTCGGTGGCGCCGAGGGCCCGCAGCCGGGCCACCTCCACTGCTTTGTCGTCACCGGGGTACGGCAGCAGGTCGAGATGGACGCGGTCCGGCACGGTCTTCACGTCGGGCGTGCGGAGGAACTCGAGATAGGGTCCGACACCCTTGGCGGATCGGAACACCGCATGATCGTCGGCCACCTCGTGCAGGGTCCAGTCCATCGCCTCGCCCCAGAACCGGGCCATGGCCCGCGGATCCGCACAGTCGACCACCACCGCGGCGATCGGCCCGGTGCCCCGGTAGATCGCCCGAGGCTCCAGCACACAGAACTCGTTGCCCTCGGGATCGGCGAGGACCGTCCACGGTACGTCGCCCTGGCCCACGTGGGCTGGCGTCGCACCGAGAGCCTGGAGGCGCGCGACCAGCTCCGTCTGATGGGCCGCAGAGGTGGTGGCCAGATCGAGGTGCACACGGTTCTTCGTTGTCGTCTTGGGCTCCGGGACGGGAACGACGTCGATGCCGACAACGACCGGGTCCGGCCAGACGAGGCCGCCGGCGGGTCCGACGTAGGTGGTCACACCGGGGCTGTAAGCACTCCAGCCGAGCGCCTCCGCCCAGAACCGGCCGACCGCCGAGGGATCAAGAGCCTTGATGTTCACCATCACAGGTCGCAGTGCCATGCCGGCGATCCTATGCGCCCGCTCCACAACGAGCTCCGCATCGTCGCCCAACAGAGATCGACTCGCCCACCAGCCGCAATGCTCAGCTCGCCGACCGGAGGGCCAAGCGGCTCGAGCACCTGTTCGAATCAGGCGTACGCTGGAGCCATGCGCAGCACCGTCCACCTCCAGCCCTCGCTGTTCGACAGCGTCGACACCCTCGACGACTTCAACCACGTCGGCGGGGACGGCATCCGCCTCGGGCCGTTCGACGGCATGCGGCGGATGGTGCTCGGTGACGGGGCGTGGTTGGACGTGTTGCCCGGGTGGCTTCGCGGGGCGGACCGGCTGTTCGACCTGTTGGCGGCGGGCGTGCCGTGGCGGGCGGAGCGCCGGGAGATGTACGAGCGGATGGTCGAGGTGCCGCGGTTGCTCGCGTCGTACCCGGAGGGGGTCGAACCGCCGCATCCGGTGGTCGGGGAGGCACGCGAGGCGCTGAGCGCCCACTACGCGGAGGAACTGGGCGAGCCGTTCCGGACGCTCGGACTCTGCTACTACCGGGACGGGCGGGACAGCGTGGCCTGGCACGGGGACCGGATCGGGCGCGGGAACCGCGAGGACACCATGGTGGCGATCCTGTCCGTGGGCGAGCCGCGGGCGCTGCTGCTGCGGCCCCGGTACGGGGGCGGCGCGGTCGTGCGGCAGCCGGTCGGGCACGGGGATCTCGTGGTGATGGGCGGCTCCTGCCAGCGGACCTGGGAGCACGCGATCCCGAAGACGGCCCGGCCGGTGGGGCCGCGGATCAGCATCCAGTTCCGGCCGCGCGGTGTGGCCTGAGATCCCGGGTTGCCGCTCGCACACCGGGCGCGGAGGCTGGCCAGTGGGGGCGGACCCGGCGGACGCGGCAAACCCGGCGGACGAATCGCGAACGAGCGGCGGGCGAGCGCCAGGAGGGCGGCATGCCGAAGGCCGGCAGGTACCACGAGGGCGTCCCGTGCTGGGTGGCACTCGCGGTGCCGGACGTCGACCGGGCCGAGCGATTCTACGGCGCGCTGCTCGGGTGGGAGTTCGTGGCGACCGGCCCGGCCGAGGCGATCGCCACGCTGCACGGGGCGCAGGTCGCCGTCATCGGACCACCGAGCACACCGGCCGCCTGGATCACCTATCTCGCCACCCCGGACGTCGGCCACACCGCCACCGCCGTCCGGGCAGCGGGCGGGCGCCTGCTCCGCGAGCCGTACGAGGTGCCGGACCAGGGCCGAGCCGCACTGGCCGCCGATCCGCTGGGCGCGGTGTTCGGCCTCTGGCAGGGCGGGCCGGTGCCGGGCGCGGGGCTGGTCAACGAACCCGGCACGTTCACCTGGAACGAGCACCTCTCCCCCTCCCCGGACTCCGTGCGCACCTTCTACCGGCAGGTGTTCGGCTACACCTACGACCAGCCGCGGGACGGCTACACCGTCTTCCGCTCCGACGGCCTCCCGGCGGGCGGGATCGGGCCCGCCGACGCGCACGGCCCGGGGGCCTGGCTGACCTCCTTCGCGACCGCCGACGCCGACCGTGCCACCACACACCTGCGCACACTCGGCGGCACCGTGCTCACCGGGCCGGAGCCGACGCCCTTCGGCCGCGCGGCGCTGGTCCGGGACGACAGCGGGGCGGTGTTCAGCCTGATCGCCGTCCCACCCGACGAATCGGCGGAGGCCGCCTGACATGACCCGCAGAGCACCCGATCAGCCCGAGGACCGATTCGCCGCCCTCGTGGAGGAGTTGGCCGACCTGGACGGCGTCACACCACCCGGCGCCGGCCCCGGCCGTCGCTTCGGTTCCGACGCGCTCAAGGCGGACGGCCACATCTTCGCCATGCTCTCGGCCGACCGTCTGGTCCTCAAACTGCCTCGCGCCCGGGTCGACGAGCTGGTCGCCGCCGGGGAGGGCACGCACTTCGACGCCGGCAAGGGCAAACCGATGCGCGAATGGCTCGCCCTCGATCCCGCCAGCGAACTCCCCTGGCCCCAACTCGCCCACGAGGCCTACGCGTTCGTCCACCCCTGAGACCGCAGATCCGCTTTCCACCGCGCGATGTCCTCAGCACCCTCGGCCCAGGCGCGGGCCGAGGGTGCTGAGGACCTTGATTTCCAGATCACCGACGGGATGACCACGCATTTCCCGCGAACTCGGCTCCGATCGCCGGCCGTCCTGACACCCGGCCAATCCTGGTCGTCAAAGCAGAAAAGGCCCGGCACCCAAGTGGGTACCGGACCTCATCCGACAGTGGAGCGCCAGGCCCGGGTTGCACGGACTCTCCCTACTGAAAGTAGGACGTGCTCTGGTAGCACCGCTGACGCCTGACGAGAGATCATCTCCCTCGCGACGAGAAGTACAGTACCAGGTCAGAGGCCCTTCACCGAACCGGAGGCGAACCCGGTATGACCAGCACTCGACCTGAGGCCCCCGAGGTCGTCCTCTACGCGGACGGGCGGCCGATGGACGTCCACCGTCCGCCGGCCGGAACCGCCGGGGCAGCCGGGCCGGTGCCCGTCGTGCTGCTGTGGCACGGGCGGGGGCCCGACGAGCGGGACGTGCTGCGCCCGCTGGCCCGGGAGGCGGCGGGGTACGGGCTGCTGGTGCTCGTGCCGGACTGGCGCTCCGACCGCGCGGACGGCGGTCGTGCCGAGCTCCTCGCCTCCCTCGCCCACGCCCGCGAGGCTGCGCCCGCTCTCGGGGGCGACCCGGACCGGCTCGTCCTGGCCGGCTGGTCGATGGGTGGCCGGGAGGCCGTCGCCGTGGCCGTAGCCGACGCCACTCCCGCCGAGCTGCGGCCCGTCGCGGCCGTCGGCATCGCCTCCAGCTACGACCGCCCGGCCGTCACCACCGGCGAGGCGCCCCTCGACGTGCTGGCCGGACGCCCCGCCCCCGTACCGCTCTGGCTGGTGCACGGCACGGCCGACGAGGTGCTGGGGGCCGAGCACACCCGACGACTCAGCACCGTCGCCCCGACGGCCCGGCTCTACGAACTCCCCACCGACCACGCGGGCGTGGTGATGACCGAGTACGACCCGGCGGCCGACCGCTGCCTCCCCGCCACCGCCGCCGGCGCTCTGGAAGCCGGCCGCCGAACCGCCGCCGTCCTCGCCGAGGCGGCCGGGCCGACCGATCCGCCTGGGAGGTGATCGAGCCGTTCGCCGCAACCAGCTGGTGGCCCGCCGTCGAGTTAGCTGCCAGGGTTCTGGAGCGCCGCGGTAGCGAGCCTCCTACCGCCCGACCGGGATGAAGCTCACACCGCGGCTGCGCTCCAGCGCCTCCAGTTCGCGCTGGAGCGGTGGCTTGGGGACGGCCACCACCGGACAGGTCGCGTGCCGGACGCAGTAGGCGGTGACGGACGGGCGCAGCATGCGGGCGAGCCTGCCGCGACTACCGGCGCCGAGGACGAGGACGTCGCCGGGGCGGTCGGCGCAGCGGACCAGTGCCTGGCCGGTCTCGCCGCGGACGACCTGGCAGCGCAGCCGGACGCCGGCGAAGCCGCCGCCGAAGGCCTCGTCGAGGGCCTGGCGGAGGCGGGCGACGGCCGCGTCGCGGCTCGCGGTGAGCGGCGGCGGGCAGGGGGTGCGGCGGTGGCCGGTGTCGCCGCCGTTCGGGGTCCAGCAGAGGACGGCGAGGACCTCGGCGTCGGTGCGGCGGGCTTCGGCGACGGCGTGGTGGAGGGCCGCGAGGCTGCCGAGGGAGCCGCTGACGCCGACGACGATCCGGCCCCGGCCGTCGTCGGGTTCGCCCGCCGCGTCGGGCACGCCGCTGTCAGTCATCGTCCGTCCCGTTCTTCCGCTCACCTGTGTGGTCCCGCTCACCCGTGTCGTCCCAGCAAAGCGCGGCCGTGGGGCCGGCTGCCAGGCGTTGACGGGCTGCTGACGCGCGGGCGGGCGTTCCGTACGCATCCCTGATGCCCGGGCGATGCCGGAACGATACCCGAACCGGTTTTCCCCGAACCGGACTTCGTCGCCCCCGGAAGGCCGGCCTGCTCCGCCTCCGGACAGTCGGCGGAGGTCCGGTCCGGGTACTCCTCGCCGATCGACGGGCCGGGCGACGGGACGGGCATTGGGTGGGCGGCCCGGGAGCGAAGACGTCGAGGAGGGGGTGACGCACCGGCGCCACCGGCGCGCCTCTGAACTACCCGGCACTGTAACGCCGTTGGCCCCGGCGAGAGCGTCGCCGGGGCCAACGAAAGCGGGATCAGCAACCCTGGTTGATCAGGGAGAACGTCGCGTAGTGGTCGCCCGTGTAGTAGTCCTCCTGGAAGGCCTCGCCGGTGACGACCCGGCGCGCGCCGCGGGTCGGGGAGTCCGGCGTGATGACGGTGTACTCGTGGTAGTAGCCGTTGGACTGGCTCGGGAGCACGTGCTCTCTGTTCTGGAACACCTGACCGTCCTGGTCGAACGGGAACGGCCCGTCGGTGGCGATCAGGTTGAGGGTGTCGGTGGCCTCGGGCGGCAGGGCGGAGAGGCAGACCGTTCCGCTCACGTCGGCGTGCGCCTCGGTGGCGACGGCGACGGGCGCGAGGGTCATCAGGACGACGGCGGTGACGGCGGCAGCGCGGGTCTTCCACGCGCGTAGAGTACGGGTCATGTCAAACAGTGTGGCGAGCCTCCGATTACTCCGGAAGCCCTGCGACAACAATTTACCGACAGGTAACTCGCCAGCCCTGCACCCGACTTGACCCGCACTCAGGTCGCACGGTGACCTCTCCGACACCCTCCGCGAGACCGTTCACGAACCACCCCGGCCAACCGGCACCGCGCGGCGGCGGCGAGGCTGTCGACCTCCTCACACCTTCACGACGCTCCCGTTCCACCCCGGCCGCGCCGCATAGAGTGTCGATCATTTCGGGCCGGGACGACCACTGACGGGGCGGGCAGGGCATGGGGATCGGTACTTCGCTGACGGCACACCAGCTCATCGGGCTGCTCGTCGACCCCGGAAGCTTCGCCGGCTGGGACACTCCGGCCGATGCCCACCCGGCCGACCCCGACTACCGGGCCTCGCTCGCCCGGGCCCGGGAGCGGACCGGCGTGGACGAGGCGGTCGTCACCGGCGCCGGCCTGATCGGCGGGCGACCGGTGGCCCTGGTCGCGTCCGAGTTCGGCTTCCTCGGCGGCTCCATCGGCGTCACCACCGCCGAGCGGATCACCCGGGCCGTCGAGCGCGCCACCGCCGAACGGCTGCCACTGCTCGCCCTGCCGGTCTCCGGCGGGACGCGGATGCAGGAGGGCACGGCGGCCTTCCTCTGCATGCTGCGCATCACCGCCGCCGTCCAGGCGCACCGGGCGGCGGGCCTCCCCTATCTCACCTATCTCCGGAACCCGACCATGGGCGGCGTCTTCGCCTCCTGGGGCACGCTCGGTCAGCTGGTCTTCGCCGAGCCGGGCGCCCGGCTGGGCTTCCTCGGCCCGCGGGTGTACGAGGAACTGCGGGGCGTGGAGCTGCCCGCCGACGTCCAGCGCGCGGAGACGCTGGCCGAACGCGGCCTGGTGGACGCCGTCGTGCCGCCGCAGGAGCTGCGCGAGGTGGTGCGACGGTCGCTCGCCGTGCTGACGGCCGCACCTGTGACGGCCCCGGCTTCCCTCTCTGCGCACGAGCCCGCCGAGATGGGGGAGCCCGCCGAGCGCCCCGACGCCTGGGACTCCGTCCGCCGCACCCGGCGGCCCGACCGCCCCGGTACGCGCGAGCTGCTGCGCCGCACCGCCGAGGAGCTCGTGCTCCTCGACGCGCCCGGCGGCCGGGACGGCGCGCTGGTCCGCGCGCTCGCCGTCCTCGGCGGGCGGCCCGTTCTCGTCGTCGGCCAGCAGCGGCAGACCCCTGACCACGAGCGCCCGTTCACCGCGGCCGACCTGCGGGCCGTTCGGCGCAGTGCCCGGCTGGCCGAGCAGTTGGGGCTGCCGCTGGTCACGGTGGTGGACACGGCCGGGGCCGAGTTGTCCGCGCAGGCCGAGCTGGACGGCGTCGCGATCGAGATCGCGCACTGCCTGACCACCCTGCTCGCGCTGCGCACCCCCGTCCTGGCGGTGCTGCTCGGCCAGGGCTCGGGCGGCGGGGCGCTCGCCCTGCTCCCGGCGGACCGCGTGATCGCCGCCGGGAACGCCTGGCTGGCGCCGCTGCCGCCCGAGGGTGCGTCCGCGATCGTCCACCGGGACGGTGCGCACGCCGCCGAGCTGGCCCGCGCGCAGGGCATCGGCGCGTACGACCTGGCGGAGGTCGGGCTGGTGGACGCGGTGGTGCCGGAGCTGCCGGACGCCGCCGACGAGCCGGGTGCGTTCTGCGAGCGGCTCGGGCAGGCGGTCGGGGCGGCCGTCGGCGTACTGGCGGCGGCTCCGGAGGCGGATCGCCTCGCGGCGCGGGCGGCGCGGCACCGGCGGTTGGGCGATCGGCGCTCCCGGTGACGGGCGTCGTGTGGCGGCGGTCTCATCGAGGCACAGATCGTCTGTACCCAAAGTGGCGGCCGCGGACCGGCCGGTGACCACCCCCGGGGGCTGAACGGTGAGTGCGCTCACACGGGAAAGCGGTCCACGACGCACGATAGTGGTGCCGCCGCAGCCGCCGCACCGATCTCGGCCCTGCGGGCATTCGGGCAGGTCGGAAGGGGTCGGCGCGTGTCACGCACGACCCGCGCATTGGGTCCTTCGAATCCACGGCGACCACCGCAGGTACGACCGCGGATCGTATCGAGGGGGTCTTGGCGGCGGCCGATCCGGTCTGGCAACAATGGCTCTCGTCGTCAGCCGCACCGGCTCCTGTCCCGCCGGTCAGCGGCTTGCTGCCGAGTCACGCCCCGCGACCGTCGGCCCCTGTCCGGCCATGGTCCTGGGCGGGGTGTGACCCGGCCCAACCTGATTGAGGTCTTGTTCTTCATGCCCGCTTTCAAGCTCCGTATGCGTACCTCCGCCGCTCTTCTCGCCGGCGTCGCCGGTCTGACCGCCCTGGGCGCCGGCGTCATGCCCGCCACCGCGAGCGCCGCGACCCCGCAGCAGATCGCCGCGAAGATCGTCCCGGCCAACCAGCTGGCCTCGTTCAGCCAGATCATCTCCCACGAGTCCAGCTGGAACGTGACCGCGACCAACCCGAGCTCGGGCGCGTACGGTCTGGCGCAGGCCCTGCCGGGCTCGAAGATGGCCTCCGCGGGCGCGGACTGGAAGACCAACCCGACCACCCAGATCAAGTGGGCGCTGAACTACATGAACACCCGCTACGGCAGCCCGAACGCCGCCTGGGCGTTCTGGCAGACCCACCACTGGTACTAAGCCGACCCCTCGGCACACACCGGCTGCACCCGCTTCCTGGCCACTCCCCCCAACCCCGGGGGTCGGACAGGGACCACCGGGGTGACCAGGCAGGGCCCGCACCCGCGCGATCCGCGTGGTGCGGGCCCTGCCGCCGTTTCCGCTCCCTGTAACCGAGTTGACGGTTCGCCCGAGGGTGTCAGAGTTCCCCGGTGAGTCCCAGCAGTTCCCGCATCCGTGCGTACTTGGCGGTCAGCCGGGCCGCGGTCGCGGCGTCCAGCGCGGCGAGCCGGGCCGGGTCGGAGTTGTGGGCCAGGTCGGCGCGCTTGACCAGCAGGGCCCCGGGCGTGGCCAGGATCCGCGCGGTGTAGTCCTCGACCGGCTCCTCCGGCCGTCGGGTCAGCGCCTCCACGATGGCCTTGGTGGACTCGGGCAGCGCGGCCTCCGCAAGCCACTCGGGGCTGAGCCGGCCGTCCTCGACGGTGTCGTGCAGCCAACCCGCCGCGATCTGCGCCTCGGTGCCCCCGCGCGCCGCCGTTCCCCGGGCGACCGCGGCGATGTGCTCGCTGTAGGGGTGTCCGTTCTTGTCGACCTGCCCCTCGTGCGCGCGACGCGCGATCGTCTCCACCTCGGCCAGGCTCAGATAGTTCATCGACTCATCGTAGGGCCTGCCTTCGGGCCCGCCCTCGCGACGGTCCGGGTGTCCCGGGCCCGTGATCGACCGGTTGACGCGGCTGGTTTACTGCCCGGGTCCACTGCTCCGGGCGGAAGACCCTGCCCACCTGGCGCACCGTCCGACCCGGCGCACCGTCCGAGCGATCCGAGGAACCATGCCCACCCTGCCACCGCTGCTGTCCGGATTCGCCCCGATCTGGGCGCTCACCGGGGTCGGCTACCTGGTCGGCCGGTCCGGGCTGCTCGGCCTGCAGGCGGAGGCGGTGCTCAGCCGGTTCGTCTTCCACGTGGCGATGCCGGCCGCGCTCTTCCTGATGATCGCCCGCACCCCGCTGGAACGTTTCGCCAACGCCTCGATGCTCGCCTTCGCCGCTGGCACCGCCGTCGCGGCCGGCATCGGACTGCTCGCCGGACACCTGCTGTTCCGGCGCAAGCCCGGCGAACTGGCGATCGGCGGCATGGCCGCGGGGTACGTCAACTCGGCCAACCTCGGCATCCCGGTGGCGATGCAGGTCCTCGGCGACGCGTCGTTCGCCGCTGCGGTGGTGCTGTTCCAGACCCTGCTCGTCACCCCTGCCGTACTCGCCGTCCTCGACGGCCGCACGGCCGGGCGGCGCGCCCTGTTCACCCTCCCCCTCCGCAATCCCATCCTGCTGGCGGCCGCGCTCGGCGCCGCCGTGTCCGCCACCGGCCTGCACCTGCCCGCCGAGCTGAACCGTTCCTGCGAACTGCTCGGCGGCGCCGGCGTGCCGACCGCTCTGGTCGCCCTCGGCATCTCGCTGCACAACCGCCCGCCCACCACCGGCGGCTCGCGCCACGCCGAGGTCGGCCTGGCCGTCGCGGTCAAGACCCTGATACAGCCGCTGGCCGCGTACGCCGTCGCCGCCTTCGCGCTCCACCTGCCCGCCCACCAGTTGCTCACCGTCGTGCTCTTCTCCGCCCTGCCCACCGCACAGAACGTGTACGTCTACGCGCGCGAGTACGGGCAGGGCACGGCGCTCGCCCGGGAGGCGGTGCTGTGGTCGACGCTCATCTCGATGGCGACGCTGTCGGTGATCAGCTGGTCCCTCGGGCCCGCCTGACGCGGGAGTCGTCACCGGCTCCGTACAGGTGTCCACCGCCCGTACACGGAACGACAGTTGTCCCCCCGAAGCCGTACAGAACGGTGGAGCCACCCCGGGCCGCACTACTGCGAGACCTGGTTCTGACCCACCGCCCCGCGGCGGGCGGCCGCCACCACGTCCGTCATCGCCAGCAGGAAGCGCCTGGCCGTCGCCAGCTCCGCCGCGTCGAACCGCCCCATCGCGCCCACCAGATCGCCGATCAGCTCGCCGAAGAACTCCTGCCCCAGCTCCATCGCCCCATCCTCGACCACCAGCCGGACCTTCCGCCGGTCCCGCGGATCGCGCTCGCGCCGGATCAGCCCGAGCCGCTCCAGCCGGTCCACCAGCCCGGTGGTGCCCGCCGAGTTCAGTCGCAGCGCCTCGCCGAGCCGGCCCGGGGTGACCACCTCCCCGGCCCGGTCGGCGTCCAGCAGGTGGATCAGCGCGCGCAGATCGGTCGGGTGCAGCCCGCTGCGGCTCGCGAACTCGGCCCCGAACAGGTCGAGTTCGACGGTCAGCCCGCGCAGCAGGTGGACCAGCCGCATCGGGTCCTCGACCTGCGGGTCCCTGACGTCCGACACCCTCTCGTCCTTCCTCGGCACCCCATGTGCCAGTATTCTCTCGTTCATCGAGATACTTGTACAGCGAGAAACTCGTCCGGCTTGATACTTGTGCGGCGAGTGATTCCATTCTTCCAGCGGAGGCCCGCCATGTCCGCACACACCGCCGCCCCCTTCTTCGCCGCCTACGACGCGCTCCTCGCCCGCTGGCCCCTCCCCGTCGAGCCGCTCACCGTCCGCACCGCCCACGGCACCACCCGGGTCAACGCCTGCGGCCCGCGCGACGGCCGCCCCCTCGTCCTGCTCCACGGCGGCGGCGCCACCTCCACCACGTGGTTCGCCAACGTCGGCGCCTGGGCCGCCGCCGGGCACCGCGTCCTCGCCGTCGACCTCATCGGCGACCCGGGCCGCAGCGTCCACGACGGCGCCGCGCTCGGCGGCGTTCCCGGGCTGCTGGGCTGGCTCGACGCGGTCCTGGACGAACTCGGCGTCCACGAGGCCGACTTCTGCGGCCACTCCTACGGCGCCTGGATCGCCCTCGAGTACGCGCTGCACGCACCCCGGCGGACCGGCCGGCTCGCCCTGCTCGACCCCACCCAGTGCTTCGCCGGCTTCCGCCCCGGCTACCTCCTGCGCGTCCTGCCGCTCTTCCTCCCCCGCCGCACCGCCGCCCGGGCCCGCTCCTACCTCGACTGGGAGACCGCCGGCACCCCGCCCCTCGACGCCGGCTGGCGCGAGGTGTACGCACTCGGCTACGCCGACTTCCCCGCCTCACGCGTCGTCACCGGCCCCCAGCCCACCCCCGACCGCCTGCGCACGCTCACCGCGCCCACGCTCGTCCTGCTCGCCGAGCACAGCCGCACCCACGACGCCCACCGCGTCGCCGACGCCGCCCGGCGCGCCCTGCCCGACGCCACCGTGGCCGTCCTGCCCGGCGTGGCCCACAACAACCTGCCGACGGCCGGCGCGGACGAGGTCAACCGGCGGCTGACGGAGTTCCTGGCGGCCGTGAGGGGGTGACCCGAACTTCTGCAGGGGCCGGCGCTACAGCCGGCCGAAACGGTCCTGGGCCGACACGACGGCGTCCCCGTAGGCCGCCGCCCAGGCACCCATCGCGCGGATGGGGCCGATCAACGCGGTTCCCCTCGGGATGCTCTGGTTCAGCGGGCTCGGCGTCTCCTCCGGTTATCTGACCGGGTTCATCGGGCCGTCGCTGGTCACCAGTGTGGGCATCGGGATCTGCGCGGTCGCCAACACCGCGATGGGCACCTCGGGCGTCGACCCGCGCGAGGCCGGCCTGGTCAGCGGACTGCTCAACGCAGGGCGCCAGTGCGGCGGGAGCATCGGCCTCGCCGTGATCTCCGCCCTCGCGGTCGCGGCCACGCGGCACGCGACGGAGGCGGGCGACGCACCGCTCCAGGCGCTCGCCTCCGGGTACGACCGGGCGTTCGTCGCGACCGCGGTACTGCTGGTCGTGGCGGCGGTGATCGCGGTGTTGTTCGTCCCGGCGCGAAAGCGCACCGCACGGCGGAAGCAGGCTGCACGCGCGTAGGCGGGGCTCGGGCCGCCGCAGAGCCGTACTGCGGCGGCCCCAACCCGCCTACGTCCGAGGCGCGTTGAGTCGATCGTCAGTAGCAGCTGACGGATCAGTAGCCGTCGATCGTCAGTAGATCAGGTAGCCCGGCCGGTGTCCCTCGTCCTCGATCTCCCCGGTGGCCTGGGCCCGCAGCTTGCGGGACAGCTCCTCCAGGGCGCGCGAGGCCGCGACCTCCTCGCCGATCCTGGCGAGCGGACGGTCGTCCGCGCTCTTGACGGACTCCCCGTGGGCGCTGAGGCCGGGCGCCCTCGCGCCGGTCAGCCTCGCGTCGCACGCCGTGTGCACGCCGTCTTCCTCGAAGCTCAGCTCCACGTCCCACTGGTTGTGCATGCCACACCTCCTGGCGCCGGCCCCCGTCGCGCCTGTCCGGACCGGCACGGACCGGTGATCCGTGGCGGCCGCTCACACCAGCGTGCGCCCGCCGCACCCGACCCGGCAAGCGCTGCGGACGAGGCCCGGAGCCCACGCCGAACGGCCCCCGCGCCGACCCGGCGGTACGCTGACGGAAGGCGCCGCCACCGCCGCCCGAACCTGAGCGCCGGCGCGGCGCGGGTGGCGACATGGCGCCGACAGCGGCATGGCGCGGGTAGTGGTTACGGCGCCGACAACGGCGCACCGGGGGCGTGGTGACAAACCGGGGGCAGTGGCGAACCGGGGGCACTGACAGCAGACCGGGGGTAGCGACATACCGGGTGGTCCCTCCGTGGTGGTGGTCTTCCTCCTCGCGCTGAGCGCCGCCTGCTGTCTGGGCCTCGGCTTCGTCCTCCAGCAGCACGCCGCGCAACGGGCCCCGCGTGCCGACCTCCTGCACTGGCGGCTGCTGCTGGACCTGATGCGGATGCCCGAGTGGCTGCTCGGTACCGGGTTCATGGTCAGCGGCCTGATCCTCTCCGCGCTCGCCCTCGACAAGGGCCAGGTGTCCCTGGTCGAGCCGCTGCTCGCGACCAACCTCCTGTTCGCCATGGCCCTCGCCCGGATACTGACCCGTCAGACCCTGGGCCGCTCCGGTTGGGCCGGGGTGCTGCTGCTGGGCCTCGGGGTGACGGCGTTCATCGTGGCCGGGCAGCCGAAGGGCGGCGGACAGCCGGCCGGGGAGCTGCGGCACTGGCTGGTGGTCGGCACGGTCGTCGGGCTGACGCTGCTGCTCGTGTCACTGGCCCGACGGCTTCCGCTGCTCGAGGAGGCCACCCTGCTGGCCCTCGCCGCCGGCCTGCTCTACGGGCTCCAGGACGCGTTGACCCGGACCACCACCCAGCGCCTCGACCACCACGGGCTGGAGGCCGTGCTGCGCAGCTGGCAGCCGTACGCGGTGGTCGCGGCGGGCGTGGTCGGGCTGCTGCTGGTGCAGAGCGCCTTCGAGGCCGCGCCACTGCGGATGTCGCTGCCCGCGCTGACCGCCGCCCAGCCGCTGGCCGGCATCGCCTGCGCGGTCGGCTTCCTCGGTGACCGGCTGCGGGTGACCCCGGGCGCGCTGGCCTGGCAGTCGGCGGGGCTGCTCGCCATCGTGATCGGGGTGGTCGTGATCGGGCGCCATCCGGCGTTGCCGGGCACCGTCCGCGACACGCTGGAGAGCATCGGCGCCGCCTTGGACGACCGTCCCGATGACGGTCCCGAGGAACCCGACGACGGTCCCGACGCGCCTGGTCCCGAGGAAACCGGTGACGGCCGTGAGGACGGCAGCCGCCGGAACCGGAACGCCGGCGGCTAGGCGCGCGGATGTGCTGGAGCACGCAGGCGGACGCGGTGGCCGGTGGGGTGGTCGCGAGCGTCGGGGCGCTCTGCCTGGCTCGTGCCCACCGCTCCGGCCGTCCGCAACGTCTTCCGCTCGCCGCGCTCCCGCTGGTCCTGGGGGCGCACCAGCTGATCGAGGCGCTCGTCTGGCTCGGTGCGGACGGAGACCTGCCCGCCGCCCTCGCCGACCCGGCCCGCACCGCCTGGGCGGCGATCGCCCTGCCGCTGCTGCCCATCCTCGTCCCGGCCGCCGTGTGGTGCGCGAGCACCGAACCGGGGCACCCCGCCTCGCCGTCCCGCCGACGCCTGCTCGCGGGCCTGACCACGCTCGGCACCACCGTCGCGATCCCGCTCGCGGCGGCTGTCGCCCACCACCCGGTGACCGCAACGGAGCACGGTCACACGCTCTCCTACGGCCTCGGCGTCCCGCATCCGGCCGTTCTCCTGACCGGCTATCTCCTGGCCACCGTCGGCTCCCTCCTCACGAGCGGCGACCCGACCTTGCGTCGTCTCGGCCTGCTGACCGGCGCGGGCGCCGCCGTCTGCGCACTGCTCTGGCGCCTCGCCTTCCTCTCGACCTGGTGCGCGCTGGCGGCGCTGGTCAGCGTGCTACTGCTCCACTGGTCGGGCCGTCCTCCGTACTCCCTCGCTCCGCACGCTTCCGACGAGCCGGGAAAAGTCAGCCGTTAGGGCCCAACTCTGGCTCTGGAGGCCACACAACGTGCTCCTACCGGTGGGCCAGCACCGGCTCCGGGACCGACATGTCGGCAGTCCGATCACGACCGCGCAGGCGGTCCATCTCCCGCCACTCCCGGCGGAGGCCGGCCAGGCCCGTGGTCGCGAAGTACAGGCCGCCGGCGGCCACAAGGACGGGTATCAGCCCGACGAGGGCCACCGCGGAGCCGGCGAGCAGGCCGCCGAGGGGAATGCCGGCCCAGGCGAGGGAGTCGCCGAGGGCGTGGACACGGCCCAGCAGGGGGCGGGGGACGCGTTCGAAGAGCACCGCGCCGAGGATCGGGTTGAGGAAGCCCGAGCCGAACCCGGCCACGGCGAAGACCGCGACCACCGCCCACATCGGCCCGTCGAGCGCGAGCACCAGGAATCGCGGCGCCCCGGCGAGCAGGAAGCCCGCGAAGAAGACCGTCCGGCGCGGCAGCCGGTGGGCGATCCCGGCCGCGATCAGGCTGCCGGCGACGGCGGCGATCCCCATCGCGCTACCGGTCACGCCGATCGCCGCCGGGCCGTTGCCGGACTCCCGGGCCCAGACCGGCACCAGGACCGCGGCGAACCCGGCGTCCAGCAGGTTGGTGATGCCGACCGTCACGATCACGGTGAGCAGCAGCGGCTCGGCGCGCAGGAAGGTGAAGCCCTCGCGGAACATCCGCCAGTAGCCGCCGTCCCGTTGACCGATGTCCGGACGAGTGTCCGCACTGGTGTCGGGAGCAGTGGCCCGGGCCGCCGAGCGTCCCATGCCACGCGGCAGAGCGAAGGCGATGAGCAGCGAACCCAGTGCGAAGGAGGCCGCGTTGACCGCCAGACCGGCCATCGGGCCCGTCACCGCGACCAGCGCGCCGCCGACCGCCGGGCCGATCGTGGAGGCCAGCCGCTCGGTGACGCCGGAGAGCCCGGTGGCGCGCTCCAGCGGCACCTGCGCCCGGTCCGCCGCCTCGGGCACCATGACGGACTTGGCCAGATCCCCAGGGCCGCGCACCGCGCCGATCACCGCGACCATGGCGAGCAGCAGGCCGAACGGCAACAGCCCCAGCGCGTGGAGTAACGGGACCAGCCCGGCCGCGACCGCGCTCACCGCGTCCGTCGTCCAGGAGACGACGCGCGGGCCGAGCCGGTCGACCAGCGGCCCGGTCAGCGCCTTGACCAGTACGTACGGCGTCATCTCGGCGAAGGCCACCAGACCGGTCATGGTGGCGCTGCCGGTGGTGGCGAGGACGAACCAGGGCAGGGCGACGGCCGAGACCCGCGTGCCGGTCAGCGAGACGACCGTGGCGGCGAGCACTCCGGCCAGCGGCCGGACACCGCGCGCGGGCGTGACGGCGACGGTGGTCATCAGGACTCCTCCCCCTCGGTGGTGGCCCTCGGCTCGGGCAGCACGTGGACGACCACGGCCACCGCCTCCGCACCCTCCGGCACCGGGCCCTCGGCGTCCACGCGCCGGTAGCGCCCGACCACGGCGGCCAGTTCGTCGGCCAGTTGCTCGGCCTCCTCGGGCGTGAGCCGCAGCACCTGGTCGCTGAGGTCGACCGCCTTGCGCCACTCCCGCGGCATCGTCTCGAAGGCGTTGAGCGCGCGCTGGCCGACCAGCGTATGGGCGGCGAGGACCGACCGCAGGTACGCGACGACGGTCTCCGGCTCCTCGTCGGCCTGGTCGTCCCCCGTCCAGGCGGTGAGCGTGTGCACCGAACGCCACCACCGCTCGCGGGCGTTGCCGCGCTCCGGGTCTTCCTCAACGAAGCCCGCGGCGGCGAGCTGACGCAGGTGGTAGCTCGTGGCCCCGGAGTTCAGCCCGAGCTGCTCGGCCAGCCTGGTCGCCGTGGACGGGCCGTGCTTGCGCAGCAGCCCGACCAACTGCATGCGGACGGGGTGGGCCATCGCGCGCATGCCCTTGGCGGTGAGTACGGCGTGCGGGTCGTCACTGTGCATCCAGCCGCGGTCATCGGTCATGGCAGGAGCGTAGAACCGCCAAGAATTCTTTGCAAAGGGTTTTCGCGAAGAGATCTTTGCGGTTCCACGGGGCTGTGCGGTCCCACCACGACGGTCCGCCACAGGTCCGCCACGGCGGTCCGCGACCCGCCTCAGTCGTAGGCGACCGCCAGGATCAGCACCACCGTCAGCCCGCCCCCCGGCGTCGCCTCCACCGCCAGCCGACCGCCCGAGGCCAGGACCAGACTGTGCAGCGGCCCGACCGGACCGTCGGCCCGGACGCCCGCGAGCAGCCACTCCCGCGCCTCCGGGAGCCCGCACGCCCCGCGGTCCGACACCCGGATCTCCACCCGACCGCGCTGCCGGCCGTACGAGGCACCGCCGAGCCCCAGCCGCGGCAGCGCGGGCGCGGTCACGACGGAGGTGCGGACCAAGACCCTGGCACCGAGCGGACTGCGCCGGATCGCGTGGTCGACCAGCCCGCCGAGCGCCGCCTCCAGCCGCCGCGCGTCCCCGGCCACCACCGGTAGCCCGGGAGCCAGCCGGACGGTCACGGCCGCCGCCCGCCCGCCGCCGTGCGCCACCCGGCGCACCACGTCGGCGACCTGGACGTGCCGCGCCTGCGGCTCGCACCCGGCCTGCCGGCCCGTCCAGCGCAACCGCTCCAGCTCCGGCCGCGACAGCATCCGCGGCCCGGCCATCACCCCCGGGTGGAACGGCCCGACGGCCTCGTCCGTGGCGTCCCGACCCGCACCGCCCGACCGTCCGGAGCCGTCCGCCCCGCCGAAGGCACCGAACACCCAGGCCCCCGACGCGACATAGCCCCAGAGCTTCCCGCGTGTCATCGCCGCCCTGCCCCTCATGCGTCACCGGCGGCCGTCACCGACACGGCGGCAGCCGGAGCGGGCCGCTTCCCAGGCCCTCCCGCCCAGCCTGCGCCTCCTCCACGCGGGTGACAATCCGGCCAGGGGGCGCGAACCGGGCGCAATCCCCCCGCCGAGCGGCCGGTCCCACACCCGCCATCCGGCGGGGGAAGCCGCAGGAATCCAGCCCCCCGCACGACCCGGTTCCCCACCGGCGAAGCACCCGCGCCGAACCTAGACTGGCCCCATGCCCCGGCTCAACGACCAGGTGCAGGAGCTCCTCCAGGAGTACGCCGACCTGATCAACATCACCGGCGGGGACGCGTTCCGGGCCCGCGCCTACGAGAAGGCCGCCCGCGCGGTGGGCGGTCACCCCGAGGACGTCGCCGGGCTGGACGTCAAGGGCCTCCAGCAGATCCCCGGCGTCGGCAAGTCCACGGCCGAGAAGGTCGCCGAGTACACCGCCACCGGGCGGATCACCGCCCTGGAGACGCTGCGCGCCAAAATCCCGTCCGGCGTACGGGAGATGATGGCCGTACCCAGCGTCGGGCCGAAGCGCGCCCTGGCCCTCTACCGCGACCTCGGGATCGCCTCCGTCGACGAGCTCGCCGACGCGATCCGCTCCGACAAGCTGTCCGAGGTGGCCGGGTTCGGCGAGCGCAGCGGTGAGAAGATCCTGCACGGCATCGAGCTGATGCGGCAGTCCGGCGGGCGCACCCTGCTCGACACCGCGACCGAACTGGCCGAGCAGATCGTCGCCGCGCTGTCGGACGTCCCCGGCTGCACCCGCTGCGCGTACGCGGGTTCGCTGCGCCGGATGCGCGAGACGGTCGGCGACATCGACGTGCTCGCGACCGCCGCCGACTCCGAGCCCCTGATGGCCGCGCTCACCGAACTCCCGTACGTGGCCGAGGTGATCGCGAGCGGGCCGACCAAGACCTCCGTCCTCACCGACCAGGGCGTGCAGGTGGACCTGCGGGTCGTCCCGGAGGAGGACTGGGGCGCGGCGCTCGTCTACTTCACCGGCTCGAAGGCGCACAACATCAAGCTGCGGACGATGGCCGTACGGGCCGGGCTGAAGCTGTCCGAGTACGGCCTGTTCGAGGTCGACGGCGATGCGAAGAACGGCGGTGCGAAAGGCGGCGGTGCGAAAGGCGGCGGTGCGAAAGCCGCCGCGAAAGCCGCGAAGGCCACGAAGGGCGACGGCACCAAGGTGGTGTCCGCGACCGAGGAGGAGGTGTACGCGGCGCTCGACCTGCCGTGGATCGCGCCGCCGCTGCGCGAGGACCGGGGCGAGATCGAGGCCGCCCTGCGCGGTGAACTCCCGGACCTGGTCCAGGAGTCGGACCTGCGCGGAGACCTGCACACGCACACCGACCTGACCGACGGCCTGGCCAGCCTGGAGGAGATGATCGACACCGCGGCGGCCCGCGGCTACTCCTACTTCGCCGTCACCGACCACGCGCCCGACCTCGTGATGCAGCGGATGACGGACGAGAAGATGCTCGCCCAGCGCGAGCAGCTGCACCGACTCGCCGACCGGCACAAGAAGTTGCGCCTGCTGCACGGCACCGAGCTGAACATCGGCCCCGACGGCGGCGTGGACTGGCCGCCCGAGTTCCTCGCCGGCTTCGACCTCTGCGTGGCCTCGGTGCACTCGCACTTCAACCTCGACCGCGCGGCCCAGACCCACCGGCTGGTCCGCGCCTGCGAGAACCCGTACGTGCACGTCATCGGCCACCTCACCACCCGGCGGATCGGCCGCCGCGGCCCGATCGACGTCGACCTGGACGCGGTGTTCGCCGCCGCCGCCCGCACCGGCACCGCGATCGAGATCAACAGCTCCCCGCAGCGCCTCGACCTGCGCGACGAGGACATCCTGCGGGCCAAGCGCCACGGCGCCCGCTTCAGCATCGACAGCGACGCCCACGCCACCCCGCACCTGGCCTACCCGCGGTTCGGCGTCGGCACGGCGCAGCGGGCCTGGCTCACCACCGAGGACGTCGTCAACACCTGGACGTGGCAACGCCTGAAGCACTTCCTCCGCAAGGACGCGCTCCGCTAGACCGCTGGAACTCCCGGGCGGCCCCTCCGCACGGGGCCGCCCGGAAGCGTCACCGATCGCCGAACGAAGCCCCCGGCGAGGCGAGCACGCGCGCCGCGCTGCGGTGTCCGAGCCCGACCGCCAGGCGCAGGTCCGCCGTCTCCAGGAACCCGGCGAGGAACCCGGCCGCGAACGCGTCCCCGGCACCGGTCAGGTCGCGCACCTCGCTCACCGGCGGCACCGGCACCACGAACAGCGGCTCCCCCGGCACGTCGACGGTGGTCGCCTCGGCGCCCGACTTGGTGACGACCGTGGTGGCCGCCAGCCGTGCCCGCTCCGGCCCCGGTTGCCCGTCGACCAGCAGCCCCAGGAACTCGGACTCGGACCGGTTGGCGAACACGAACGTCGGCGCCAACTCGGCGACCAGGGCGAGGATTCGCTCCCGTCCGAACTGCTCCAGCATGCCGGTCGAGGAGGCGTCCACGGAGGTCGTGCCGCCCGCCTGCCGGACCCGGGCGAGCGCGTCGACCGCCGAGCGGCCGATCGGCTCGCCGTCGAAGGAGTAGGCGGGCACGTGCAGATGGGTCAGGCCGGCCAGCCACTCGTCGGGCACCCCGTCCAGCAGCGTGGCCGCGCCCCGGTCGGGCAGCATGGTCCGCTCGCCCTCCCGGTCGATCAGCACCACGATGCTGCCGGTCTGGCCGTGCCGGGCCACCCGCACGTCGACGCCGTGGCCGGCCAGTTCGGCGACCATGCGGTCACCGACCGGGTCGTCGCCGACGCAGCCGATGAAGCGGACCGGGCACTGTTCAGCGGCGAAGCTCGCGACGTTCGCCGCGCTGCCGCCGCGCCGCCGGAACACCCGGGCGGCGGAGTCGGTGCCGTGGCGCAGCGGGCCGTCGACCCAGACGACGACGTCCTCGACGAGGTCGCCGAGCACTCCCAGCACGGTCAGGCCCCGCTGCGGGCGGCGGCCAGCGCGGTCGCGATCTCGCCGCCGAGCCGGACGTTGCCCCGGTAGACCTCGACGTTGACGTCCAGGCTGCGGCCGTGGGTGTCGCGCTGGATGTGGTCGAGCAGGAACGGCGTCGAGGCGTTGCCGGTGATGCCCCGCCGCTCGGCCTCCGCCCAGGCGCGGGCGAGGATGCCGTCCAGCTCCTCCGGCGGCAGCTGCTTGGACGGGTCGACCGGGTTGGCGATCAGGACGGCCTGCGGGAGGTCGAGGCGGTCGCGGGCGTCGATGACGCGGGCCGCCTCCTCGGGCGAGTCGACGCTGTAGGCGATCTCGTGGCCGGAGTCGGTGATGTAGAAACCGGGGTACCTGCGGGTGCGGTAGCCGATGACCGGGATGTTGAAGGTCTCGAAGCGCTCCAGGGTGGCCCGGATGTCGAGGATCGACTTCACCCCGGCGCTGATCACGGTGACCGGCGTGGCGGCCAGCGTGGTCATGTCGGCCGACTCGTCGAAGCTCTCGGACGCGCCGAAGTGGACGCCGCCGAGGCCGCCGGTGGAGAACACCCGGATGCCCGCCCGGTGCGCGAGGAAGGCGGTGGCGGCGACCGTCGTGCCGCCGTGACGGCCGAGCGCGGCGACCACCGGAAGATCGCGCAGGCTCACCTTGTCGAGGCCGTCGGCGCCGGCGAGTTCAGTGATCTGATCGGTACTCAGACCCACCGTCGGCGTCCCGGCGAACACGCCGATGGTGGCCGGGACGACGCCGGCGTCCCGCAGTTGCTGCTCAGCCTCCAGCGCCACGGCCAGGTTGCGGGGCCGCGGCAGGCCGTGGGTGAAGATGGTCGATTCCAGGGCGACGACGGGCCTGCCCTCCGCGACCGCGCGGGCCACCTCGTCGGAGATCCGGATGGCCTCGGGGCCGGGGGCGGTGAGTCCGGTCATGGTGCGCACTCTCTGTGAGATGCCACTGCGGTGGGGCAACGTGCCGATCAGCCTAGGGACGGTGCGCATCGGGATCCAGAATGAGTACCGGCCCTTCTCATAGGCTTCGACCTATGGGTTTCACCTTGCGTCAGCTCGAGGTCTTCCTCGCCGTCGCCGACACGCTGCACTTCGGCCGCGCCGCCGAACGGCTGCACATCGCGCAGCCGACGGTCAGTCAGGAGGTCGGCCGGCTGGAGCGGACCGTCGGTGTCGAGCTGTTCGACCGCAGCCGCCGGTCCGTCCGCCTCACCGAGGCCGGCGAGGTGATGGCCGCCGAGAGCGCCCGGCTGCTCGAACAGGCCGAGTCGCTGCTGGCCCGGGTGCGGCTGCACGAGGAGTCCCGGCTCGGGACGGCCCGGATCGTCGTCTCGCCGAGCGTGGTGAACCGGCTCCTGCCGGCCGTCGTCAGCCGGGCCGAACAGGAGCTGCCCGCCCTGGAGACGGCCGAACTCGCCGTCGACACCGGGCAGGTGTCCGCCACGCTGGCCGCCGAACTCGCCGACATCGGCCTCGGCCGCTTCCTCGACGACGTGCCCGGCTACCGTCTGGAGCGGATCGCCGACGAGCCGGTCCGCGTGGCGCTCGGCCGCGAGCACCCGCTCGCCGGGCGGGCGAGCATCCGGCTCGCCGAGCTGCGCGACCTGCCGCTGCTGCTGTGGCCGCGCGAACAGCACCCGCGCTACCACGACCACGTGCTCGGCCTCTGCGCGGACCGCGGCGTCGACCCGCCGGTGCTGGTCAGCCCGCCGCGGATCGTCGGCTCGCGGCTCTACCTGCTCGCCCGCAACCGGGCGTTCTCGCTCGTCCCCGGCTCGGTGGCCGGTCACCTCACCGGGGACGTCGCCACCGTCCGGCTGGAGGGCCGGGCCACCCTGCCGCTGGAGATGCAGTGGCGGCTCGACGACCTCCGGCCCCGGCTCGCCACCCTGCGCGACCTGATCCGGCAGGAGGCGGCGGCACTGGAGGACGGCTGACACGGACCCCGAAGGCCGGGAGACGGGCATCTTGACGGTCACATGCCACCACCGGAAGGATGCCCGGATCGTCCACCCGGTCCGCGGCGCCGGCCGCGAACCGCCCGACACGAGGGACACCCCTTGGCCGTCCGCCCCCTGCTCCGACGCGCCGTCCGCTTACTCGGCGCCACCGCCCTGACCCTCGCCGCCACCCTCACCACCGCCGGGCCCGCGCACGCCGACTTCGGCGCCGACTACCACGACCCGTACACCGCCACCAGGCCGCTGACCCGCCCGGACACCCGCTCCTGCACCGTCGAGGTCATGCACGACCGCGAGTTCCGCAACGGCTACGGCAGCCCGCCCGACACCCCCTACACCGCCACCCTCACCCCGCCCGCCGACTGCGCCGGTCCCTGGTCGGCGGTCGTGCTCGACCTCCACGGCGAGGTCGCCGGGCGGCAGTTCGACCGGATCTTCAGCGTCCGCATCGGCGGCGTCCAGGTGCTGCTCTCGTCCACCCCGGAGCCGTCCAAGGACGGCATCGCCTGGAACGTCGAACGGGACGTCACCCGCTACGCGCCGCTCCTCGCCGCCGGCCCGCAACCGTTCTCCCTCGACCTCGCCAACGTCACCGACGCCACCTACACCGGCGTCTACCGCATCACGGCAAGCCTCACCTTCTACACCACCTCCGACCGCTGGCCGGCCGCCCGCACTGCCGACCGGCTCCTCACCACCGGCCCGTTCTCGCTCACCCAGGCCGCCCCGACCGCCACCCGCGACCTCACCTTCCCGCAGAACCTCGAACGCCTCACCGCCGAGGTCTACACCCGCGGCGGCGGCGCCTGCGAGGAGTTCGCCTACGCCTCCGCGCCCGACGCCTTCGTCAGCGCCAACCCGAGCCTCGGGGCCTGCGGCAAGGGCCCGTTCCGCGAGCTGCGGCTCAGCGTGGACGGCCGCGTCGCCGGCGCCGTCTGGCCCTACCCGGTCATCTACACCGGCGGCTGGGACCCGCTGCTGTGGCGGCCCGTCCCCGGCATCTTCGCCTTCGACCTGCCCGCCTACCGGCTCGACCTGACCCCGTACGTCGGCCTGCTCCTCGACGGCCGCCCGCACACCGTCGGCATCACCGTCAACGCCAGCGAGGCCCAGAGCAACGACGTCTGGACCGGCCAGATGAACCTCTTCGCCGACACCGACCACGGCGCCGCCCGCACCACCGGGCAGCTCACCGACCACCGTGTCGCCCCCGAGGCGGCCGTCACCACCACCCTCGCCGACCACGGCGGCGGCAGCGGCGACTGGACGGTCACCGCCGCCCGCCACGACCGCGCCCGCGGCTGGGTGCAGACCTCGCACGGGCGCATCACCACCGAGGTCCGCGACGACCTCGCCTTCCGCTCCGCTCAGCAACTGCGCGACGGCGGCAACGACGTGGCCCTGCACGACGCCACCGACCTCACCCGCTCCACCGCCACCTCGGGCGGCGGCCCGCACCGCACCACCACCGTCCACGAGGGCGAACCGCTCGACGTCACCTACCGTGTCACCCGCGACGCGGCCGGCAACACCGACCAGCAGACCGCCATGGACCTCGGCTACCACCGCGAGGCCACCGCGGCCACCGGCGGCCACGTCACCGAGTGCACCACCGTCGACCACACGCTGCGCCCGACCGCCCACCGCCACGACGGCGACCGCACCGTCCGCACCGGCAGCAGCACCGAGGACTACCGCGGCACCGGCCCCGACGGGCCCTACCACCGCACGATCGGCACCGTCGACGGCTGGCCGGTGCCGTAGCCGCCGGAGTACTGCCGAGTAGCTGCCGAGTAGCTGCCGAGTAGCACAAATTGCCCCGATTTCGGGCGGTAAAACCCTGGTGCACAGCGCGTGGGAGGCGCATCATAGGAGTTGGACCTGCGAGGTAGACGAGGAAGTTCGACCGCAGGAGGCAGTGGCGACAGATCGAGACGGATCAGGGTCTGCCGCTGGTTTAACTACCTCGGTCGACGATCGAACTACCGCGGCCGGAGGACACGACGTCCGGAGGCCACCTCCGCCTCGCAGGTTCCGCGCGTCCACGGAGCGCCCCCTCGGCTCCGTGGACCGCTCTTTTCCACGGCACCGGATACCCATCTCTCGCGGCGCCGTCGCGCCCCCGTTCACGCCCGCCACACTGGGCAGCCCCCGAGCCGCCCGCTCTCCCGGGGGAGGCGGGCTCCTCCTCGCGAGGGAGGCACGTGAACGGCAACTCCCCTCCCCAGCGGGAGGTTTGGCGATGTCCTGGACGGCAGGCTGGTTCCCGACGGAACAGCCGGCCCGAAGGAGGACGAACCGCCATGAGCAGCCGCCTTGCCAGCACCGCGACCGCGCACTGCGACGGCACGAGGACCGGTCGCGGACTGCCGGGGCACGGTAGCGTTCCTCCGCACCACCAGCGGCGGCTTCACCGTGCGGGGCCGAGCCCGCCCGGCCGCCGGCACGAACCCGGAGGCCCAGCCGATGCCCGACCGCCGCCCGACCGCGCCGATCCGTGAGCACGGACTGCCCGAACACGTCGGGCGGCCCGAACGCGGTGCGGGGCTCACCGGCCGCACCGGGGACGCCCGGTGAGCCCCGCACCCGACTACCGCCGGCTCGCCGCCGTCGGCCCGTACTTCGCGCTCGACACCGCCGCCGCGCCCGGGGACGCCCCGCCTCCGGGCTTCCGGCCCCTGCGCGAGCTGTACGACGGCGGGCCGGACGGGCCACTGGCCGAGCGGGTACGGATCGTGGCCCAGCGGCTCGGCACCGCCGAACCGCGGGTCGCGGCCTCGATCCTGCACCTCGGACTGGCCGCCCGCTTCTGGTCGATGGGCCTGGGCGCGGCCGTCCTCCTGGGTGCGGTGCCGTCGCTGGAACAGGCCTGGCTGCGCATCCCCGACCAGGGGCCGATCGACCTCTGGACGACACCGCCCGAGCCGGCCACCGGTCGGAAGCTTTCCGACCAGCTCCACGAAGCCGTTCTCGTGGGCCAGTTGGAACCCCTGGCGGCGGCCGTCCGGTCGGTCGTCCCGCTCTCCGGCCGGCTGCTCCTCGGCAACGCCGCCTCCGCCCTCGCGGGCACTCTGCGCGTCCTGGACGCGCACGCCCCGGGCGCCGCCCGCGCGCTGGCCGCCGAGGTGCTCGACCGCCCGCCGCTCGCCGGAACCGGGACCCTGCACACCGGCCCGCGCGGCACCGCGTTCCGGCGCACCAGCTGTTGCCTGTACTACCGCGTCGGCCCGGGCGCCGGCGTCTGCGGCGACTGCTGCTTCACCCGGCCACCCGCTTCACGGCGAAGCCGCTCCTGATCCGCACCGCTGCTGCCCGGTGGCGGCCCGGTCGGGCGAAGCCGAGCCCGCGACACCGAGGATTCAGCACCGGGAGCTCAGCGCAGCTCGAACACCCCGTACCCGAATCCGTCCGCCCGCAGCTCCCCGTCCGCCACCCGCACGCCCTGCACGTCCAGCGGCCGCACCGCGACTCCCGCCTCCAGCCGCACCGACCCCGGCTCGCGCCGGGGGTTGACGGCCACCAGGTACCGCCCGGCCCGGGTGTACACCAGCGGATACCCGGCGTGCCGCACCTCCACCCCGCCCGAGGCGCCCAGCCCCGGGTGCGCCCGGCGCAGCGCGATCAGCCGTCGGACGGTGTGCAGCAGCGAGGTCGGGTCGGCGCGCTGGGTGAGCACGTCCGGCCGGTGCGGGTCCGGGTCGACGGGCAGGTAGAGGCGCTCGGGCGGGGCGCTGGAGAAGCCAGCGGTGGGGCCGGGCCGCCACTGCATCGGGGTCCGCGAGCCGGCCCGGTTGTAGCTAGGGCCGAGCACGCTGCCCTCCACGTCGGGCAGACCGGGCACGTACCGCATGCCGATCTCGTCGCCGTAGTAGATGGCGGGCAGGGTGGGCCAGGTGAGCTGGAACGCGAAGGCGGCGGCGAGCTGCTCGGCGGTCCGCGGGCCGGTGGCCAGCCGGGAGAAGTCGTGGTTGGCGGTGGGCAGCGCGATGTGGCCGCTGTCCTCTGTGAGTTGGGCGGCCGAGCGCCAGGCGTCCAGGAACACCTGCGGGGTGCCGCGGCCCTCGGCCTCGAAGTAGCACGGGTCCTGGTGCCAGAAGTCCTCGACGGTGCCGGCGTTGTTGTTCCACAGCGAGCGCAGCGGCAGGCCGCGGTCGGCCCCGCCGAAGTGGAGGAAGAAGTCGGCGTGGAAACCGGCGGCGACGGCGGCGGCCGGGTCGCCCCACTCGGCGAACAGGGCGGCCTGCGGGTGGGTGCGGTCGAGCCAGTCGCGCAGCTCGGTCCAGAGCTTGCCGGTCTCGGTCTTGCCCGGGTCGTCCTTGACCAGCGAGTAGGCCATGTCCACCCGGAAGCCGGCCAGGCCGAGGCCGAGCCAGTGCGCCATGATGTCGCGCAGCGCCGCCCGGTTGGCGCGCGGGCCCTCGGCGTCCACCGGCTGGCGCCACGGCTCGTCGGAACTTCCGCGCGCGTAGCCGAAGTTGAGGGCGGGCTGGCACTCGAAGAAGTTCGGCCGGTACCAGCCAGGGCGGCTGCCGGGCGACGCGACGAAGCCGTCCACCTGCCGGTCGGACCAGATGTAGCGGTGGTCAGCCGGGTCCTCGGCGGCGGCCAGGAACCAGGGGTGGCGGTCCGACGTGTGGCCGGCGACCAGGTCGAGCAGGATCCGGATGCCCTTGCGGCGGGCGGCCTCGACCAGGGCCACCAGGTCCTCGGTGCTGCCGTAGCGCGGGGCCGGGGCGAGGTAGTCGGTGACGTCGTACCCGGCGTCACGGAACGGCGAGTCGAAGCAGGGGTTGAGCCAGACCGTGTCGACGCCGAGCCAGGAGAGGTGGTCCAGGTGCTCGGCGATGCCCGCGAAGTCCCCGATGCCGTCGCCGTCGGAGTCGGCGAAGGTCTGCGGGTAGATCTGGTAGAGGACGGCGTCGGCCAGCCAGTCGAGGCCGGGGCGGGTCGAGGTCATGGGCTGGGTCCTCCTGCCGGGTCCGGGGGCCGGGCTACCGATTCTCGTCGATCCCCGGCCGTCCCGACAGTCCCCGCACACCTCCCGGATCGCCGATCAGAAGAACGTCCTGACCAACCCGGTGACCCTGGGCTCGGGGGCGTCCGCGGAGTCCAGCACCGGGATCATCGTCCACTTGTCGAAGGCGGTGCACGGGTGCGAGACGCCGAGCCGCAGCACGGCGCCGACGGGCGCGAGGTCGCCCGCGTCCCGGAGGAAGGCGTGCTGGTCGTTGAGCGCGGTGATCCGGGCCGACGTCCCGGTCAACTCCGCGCCGCCGCGCACGCGTTGCGGCTCCGGCAGGCCGTCGTCGAACGGCAGGTCGCGCTTTCCGGCGTCCAGCAGGGCGAGTTGCGGCTCGGGCCGCGACACCACCCGGGCCCAGCCGTGCAGCGCGCCGCGGAACGGGGCGTCGCCGGCGCCGCGCACGAGCGGCGAGACACCGCGGTAGAAGCCGTCGTCGTGCGCGATGTAGGCGCCCGAGCGCAGCACGGTGAGGGTGTCCGGCAGGTCCGCCAACTCCTCGACCACCAGGTCGAAGTAGGCGCTGCCGCCGGCCGAGACGATCGGCGGCGCGTCGTCGGGGTAGGTGCCGGCCAGGCGGTCGTGCAGCTCGGCGAGCGCCTTCAGGTAGCCGCGGACGGTGGCCAGCCCGTCGTCGGTGGCGTCGTGCGCGAGCGCGCCCTCGTACCCGCCGACGCCGGCCAGGCGCAGCGTCGGGGCGCGCAGCACGGCGGCGGCGATCTCGGCGGCCGCGTCGACGCCGCGGGCTCCGGTCCGCCCGCCGGGTCCGCCGAGTTCGACCAGCACCTCGACCGGCCGCTCGGCCCCGGCGGCGCGCAGCGCCTCGTCCATCAACCGCACGCTCTCGGTGGAGTCGACCCAGGAGACGAAGGCGAACTCCGGGTCGGCGGCGAGTTCGGCGGCCAGCCATGCGAGCCCGGCCGGGTCGAGCAGCGTGTTGGCGAGCAGGATCCGCTGGACGCCGAAGGCGCGGGCGACCCGGATCTGCGGCAGGTTGGCGAGGGTGATGCCGTGGCTGCCGGCCGCCAGCTGCGCCTGCCAGAGGGCGGGCGCCATGGTGGTCTTGCCGTGCGGGGCGAGGGCGACGCCGGCTTTGGCGCACCAGTCGGCCATGGTCCGCAGGTTGTGGTCGAGGGCGGTGGCGTCGAGGGTGAGCAGCGGGGTGCCGAGCCCGGTGAGGGTGGGCCCGGTGGCCAGCCACTCGCGGACGGTACGCCCGTGGGCGTCCGCCGGGACGGCCTTGAAGCGCCAGTCGAGCAGCTCGTCGGCGAGGGCCGCCACCGCGGCTTCGTCGATGCCGGGCCCGGTGCCGCCGCGTGCGAAGGTCTGCTCCACCGTCTTCCTCCATCAGCCGAGTTTCCGCAGGTGCGGCGGGGGTTGCACCTGCCGGCAGCCCCCGTGACGCCCGAACAGTAACAGCCGCCGGGTGACGATGCCCGGGGCGAGCCCGGCCGGCTCGATGGTGACCGTGCCGGACGGTCATCCGGCCTCCTCCGCCCGCCGGAGCTGGAGCCAGCCGCCGGCCAGGTGCCGACAGGAGACCCCGGAGACGACAGCGGCCGGCCCGGCTCGCGAGGGAGGTCTCGCGAGCCGGGCCGGCCTTGGGCGTGTCCCGCGCCCATGGTCCACTGGTGCGGCGATCACCCGGTCGAGCGGTCACCCGACATGACCATCCCGAGTGGTCGATTCGCCCCGCATCAGCGGTGGTCGTTCACCCCGAGCAGGGGTCAGAGCGCGACGCCGTGCGCCCGGAGGTAGGCGACCGGGTCGATGTCCGAACCGTACTCCGGCCCGGTGCGGATCTCGAAGTGCAGGTGCGGGCCGGTCACGTTGCCGGTCGCACCGGAGAGGCCGAGCTGCTGGCCGACGGTGACGGTCTGGCCGATCTTCACGCCGATCACGGACAGGTGCGCGTACTGCGCGTACTTGCCGTCGGCGAGCTTGATCTCGACCTCGTTGCCGTAGGCGCCGCCGTTGCCGGCCTTCACCACGACACCGTTGGCGACCGCGAGCAGCGGGGTACCGGTGGAGGCGACGAAGTCCTGGCCGGTGTGGTGACCGGAGGCCCACATCGAGCCGGCGACGCCGTAGGCCTCGCCCAGCACCGGGTGGGCGAGCGGGGCGACGTAGCCGGAGGTGCTGGCCACGGCCGCCGGAGCGGCGGTGACGGCCTGGGCGGGCTTGGCGGCCGCGGTCTTGACCTGGACCTGGGCCGGAGCGGCCGGCTTGGCGGGCGCGGTCTGGGCCTGCGGGGCCGGGGCGGCCGGGGCGGCGGGCTTCTCGGCGGGCGCAGCGGCCGGAGCAGCCGGAGCAGCGGCCGGAGCAGCGGCGTGACCGGCGATCGCGAGCTTCTGACCCGGGAAGATCAGGTTCGGGTTGGCACCGACGACCGAGCGGTTGTGGTCGTAGAGCGCGTGCCAGCCGCCCTCGACGTGCTTGACCTCGGCGATCTTGGAGAGCGAGTCGCCGCGGACGACGCGGTAGCTCTCCTCGGTCTGGGCGGCCTGGGCCGGTGCGGCGGCGGCCGGCTTGGCGTCGACGCTGGTGGCGCCGGTCCAGGTGGTGTTCTGCGCGACCGGCGCGGCCGCGGCGGCCGGAGCAGCCGGGGCGGTCTGCGCCTGGGCGCTCATCGCGGTCACGAGCGGAAGGGCGAAGGACACGCCGGTGACGGCGGTGGCGATGCCGATGCGGGCGGCGCGGGGCAGGCTGATACGACGAGCCTGAGCAGGCATGGAAGATTCCTCTCCGACGCCTGCGAGGTGAGCTGTCGGGTTCGGGCTGGAGTTCGCCCGGCCGCATGCGCGGCTTCACCCCAAGCCGGTCCTCGAATTCGCACGCATTCGCATGCGAATTCCGGTCCGGCGACTTACCTGTGGGTCCCCCGCTCCTGCCGTACAGAGTTCAGTTCGAACCACCGGGCAGCGGCAGGACTCGGCGTTCCGCCCGGCAGATCCGTCCGGGCTGGCCGGGCGGTCGCTGAACTAAAACCCATCGGTCCCGGATCGAGCAATGTCGATCTCCCGGACCCGCGACGAATCCGCGGAATGCGGTGACGCTCCGGATGATCCGCTGCACAGTACGTGCACTATCCATTCACTCGGCGCCACTGATCCGCAACGCTCCGCCGATTTCGCGGCCGCTCCGCAAGTAGCCGCTCACGTACCGCGATCGGCGGACACACCACCGGTGACCCTTGTCACGTCGGCCCCACCGGGCGGAGGATCGGGCCGTGGCCACAACCGAGGCCGGCACCCTGCGCCTGGGCACCGCGCGGGGTCGCTGGGTACTTCTGGCGACGGTGCTCGGCTCCAGCATGGCGATGCTCGACGGCACCGTGGTGAACGTCGCCCTGCCCCGGATCGGCGCGGATCTCGGCGCCTCCCTCGCGTCGCTGCAATGGACGCTGAACGCCTATCTGCTCACGCTGGCCGGACTGATCCTGCTCGGCGGCGCGCTCGGCGACCGGTACGGCCGGCGCCGGGTGTTCCTGCTCGGCGTGGTCTGGTTCGCCGCCGCCTCCGCGGCCTGCGCCGCCGCGCCGAACATCCAGGTGCTGATCGCCGCCCGCGCCGTCCAGGGCGTCGGCGGGGCACTGCTGACGCCGGGTTCGCTCGCCATGCTCCAGGCGGTCTTCCATCCGGACGACCGCTCGGCCGCGGTCGGCCTCTGGTCCGGCCTCGGCGGGGTGTCAGCGGCGGTCGGCCCCTTCCTCGGCGGCTGGCTGGTGGACGGCCCCGGCTGGCGGTGGATCTTCCTGCTGAACCTGCCGCTCGCCGCCGCGGTCGTCACCGTCGCCACCCGCTACGTCCCCGAGAGCCGCGACGAGAGCGCGACCGGCCGCTTCGACGTGCTCGGCTCACTGCTCGCCGCCCTCACACTCGGCGCGATCACCTACGCGCTGACGGCGGCCGGCGAGGGCCTCTCCCCCACCGTCTGGCTCACCGGCGCGATCGGGCTGGCCATCGGCGCGGCCTTCCTCGCCGTCGAGCGCCGCGCCCCCGAGCCGATGCTGCCGCTCGGCCTGTTCTCCTCGCGGCTGTTCACCGCCGTGAACCTGGTCACCCTCTGCGTCTACGCGGCGTTCAGCGGCGTGTTCTTCCTGCTGGTCGTGCAGCTGCAGATCGTCGCCGGGTTCTCCCCGCTGGTCTCCGGCCTGGCCCTGGTCCCGATCACCGTGCTGATGCTGGCGCTGTCCTCGCGCGCCGCACGGCTCGGCAAGCGGATCGGCCCGCGCATCCCGCTGACCGTCGGCCCACTGCTGTGCGCCGCGGGAGTGCTACTGATGCTGCGCACCGGCCCTGGCTCCTCCTACTGGGCGGATGTGCTGCCCGCCGTCACGGTGATGGGCTGCGGGATGACGCTGCTGGTCGCGCCGCTCACGGCCACTGTGCTGGCGGCCGTCGAGGTCCGGCACGCGGGCATCGCCAGCGGCGTCAACAACGCCGCCGCGCGCGCCGCCGGCCTCCTCGCGGTCGCGGCCCTCCCGGCCATGGCGGGCCTGAGCGGCGACGCCTACCGGGTGCCGTCCGCGGTGAACGACGCCTTCCACACCGCGATGCTGATCTGCGCCGGACTGCTGACGGCCGGCGCGCTCATCGCCTTCACCACGATCCGCGGCAGCGTGCTGGCCCCCGAGGACCACCCCGTCGCCGAGCCGGACACCGAATGGTGCTGCGGCACCACCCCGCCCCTCGACCCCGGCCACGTCCACACGCACGAGGGCCCCGCCACCGATCCGGCAGCAGGGCCCTAAGTGAGCTGACTCACCGTCAGAGAATGTCACCAGGTGCGTACTTGGCGGCCTCCGGGTAGGCGGCGACGACGGCCTCCACCTGGCGGAGCACCTCGGCGACCTGGGCGCCGGCCGCACCGGTGAACGACAGCCTGTCCGCCAGCAGCGCGTCCAGCGCGGCCCGGTCCAGCGGGATCCGCTCGTCGGCGGCCAAGCGGTCCAGCAGCTCGTTCTCCCGCGCGCCCGCGCGCATCGCCAGCGCGGAGGCGACGGCGTGCTCCTTGATGACCTCGTGCCCGGTCTCCCGGCCGACGCCCGCGCGCACCGCACCCATCAGCACCTTGGTGGTGGCGAGGAACGGCAGGTAGCGGTCCAGCTCGGCCTCGATCACGGCCGGGAAGGCGCCGAACTCGTCGAGGACGGTCAGGAAGGTCTCCAGCAGGCCGTCGAAGGCGAAGAAGGCGTCGGGCAGCGCGACCCGGCGCACGACCGAGCAGGAGACGTCGCCCTCGTTCCACTGGTCGCCGGCCAGCTCACCGGTCATCGACGCGTAGCCGCGCAGGATGACGGCCAGGCCGTTGACGCGCTCGCAGGAGCGGGTGTTCATCTTGTGCGGCATCGCGGAGGAGCCGACCTGGCCCTCCTTGAAGCCCTCGGTGACCAGCTCGTGGCCGGCCATCAGGCGGATCGTCTTGGCCAGGCTGGACGGCGCGGCGGCCAGCTGGACGAGGGCGGTGAGCACCTCGAAGTCCAGCGAGCGCGGGTAGACCTGGCCGACGCTGGTGAGCACGTTCTCGAAGCCGAGGTGGCCGGCCACCCGGCGCTCCAGCTCGGCCAGCTTGTCGGTGTCGCCCCCGAGCAGGTCCAGCATGTCCTGCGCGGTGCCGACCGGACCCTTGATCCCGCGCAGCGGGTAACGGGCGATCAGCTCCTCCAGGCGGCGGAAGGCGACCAGCAGCTCGTCGGCGATCGACGCGAAGCGCTTGCCCAGCGTGGTGGCCTGCGCGGCCACGTTGTGCGAGCGGCCGGCCATGACCAGCTCCGAGTGCTGCGCGGCGAGCCGGGCCAGGCGCACCAGCACGGCGACCGTGCGGTCGCGCACGTACTCCAGGGACTGGCGGATCTGCAGCTGCTCGACGTTCTCGGTCAGATCCCGGGAGGTCATGCCCTTGTGGATCTGCTCGTGACCGGCGAGCTCGCTGAACTCCTCGATCCGGGCCTTCACGTCGTGGCGGGTGATCCGCTCACGGGCGGCGATCGAGCCGAGGTCGACCTGGTCGATCACCCGCTCGTAGTCGGCGACGGCGTTCGCCGGCACCTCGACACCGAGGTCCTGCTGGGCCTTCAGGACGGCGAGCCACAGGTGGCGCTCAAGGACCACCTTGTGCTCGGGGGACCACAGCTGGGCCAGGGTCGCCGAGGCGTACCGGGAGGCCAGGACATTGGGGATCTGGGGCTTCGCGCTCACGCTTCGCAAGCCTAACAGCCGAGGTCAGCCGGGACCGGCCCACCCTGGTCGGCTCCGCCGACGGCCCCGACCCGGGCGAGGGCCCACAGGTCCACGCCCAGGTCCACGCGCTCGACCCACACCTGCCCGGCCGCCGGCGGGCACAGCGACCCACCGTCAAGCGGGTGCTACTGCGCGGCGCCCGTCCGACCGGCCAGCACCGGCAGCACCTGCGCGCAGATCGAGTGCAGGGCGACGCGCTGCTCGTCCGTCATCGCCTCGAAGGCCTGGTGGGTCCGCGCCATCTCGCCGCGGATGCGGTTGAGGATCTCGCGGCCCTCGTCCGTGATCACGACGATCTTCACCCGCCGGTCGCCCGCCGCCGCCTCGCGGTGGGCGAGCCCCAGCGACTCAAGCCGGTCGACGATCCCGGTCACGTTGGAGGCGTCACAGCCCAGGCGTCCGGCCAAGGCCCGCATCGGCACCGGCTCCTGCACCGAGCCGAGCGCCTTGGCCTGCGAGGAGGAGAGCCCATGGCGGGCCGCAGCCGCCGCGAAATCCTGGAAGTACGCGGCGCCGACGGCGGCCAACGCCTCCATCAGCTCGGCGTTGGTCGGTACGGTCGTCGTCGCTGTCGAACCCATGGGTCCAGCGTACGACCGAGTGCTTCAGTAACTCAAGCTTTGACCACGGCAACCGTCAGCAGGTCAACCGCGCGGCGGCACAGGTCACAGCACCAGCTGGTCGAACAGCCGCCGCAGCTCCGTCTCCGGGTCCACGGTCAGCCCGGTGTGCACCGGCCCCGGCTGGACGATCGCACTGCGCGGCGCGGTCAGCCAGCGGAACCGCTGCCCGGGGCTGTCCGCCGCCGCCGGACCGGCCTGCGGGCCGCCCGCGCACACCGCCTCGATCCCGTGCAGCGCCCGCCGCACCCCGTGCACGTCCGCCACCGGGTCCAGCGCCAGCAGCCGGGCCTGGTCCAGGTGCGTCCGCGCCGCCAGGTGGGCGCTGTCCCGGCAGTACAGCAGCACGCCGACGTTGATGCACTCGCCGCGCTCGATCCGTGGCACCGCGCGGATCACGGCGTACTCGTAGTCGTGCAGTTCGGCGGTGGCCGGCAGGGCGAGCGGCGTCGGCCGGGTCATGCGGGCACCTCCGGCAGCCAGTCGCGCGGACCGGCCAGTCGTTCGGTCAGCTGGGTGCGGTACGCGGCGCGCACCGCCTCCGGCGAGTCGAAGCCCGGCTCGTCCGCCAGCCAGACGTCCGGGATCCGCGCCACCGCCTCCTCGATCGCCGCCTCGGCGAGCGGTGCGAGCACCTTGTCCGCGGCGGCCAGGTCCGGCTGGGCGCGCAGCAGCGCGTGGTCGGAGGCGTCGTACGGACGGCGGATCCAGGCGGCGGCGCCCGCCCAGTTGTGGTGGAAGATCAGGCTCGCGCCGTGGTCGATCAGCCGCAGCCCGCCGGTGGCCACCAGCAGGTTCGGGTTGCGCCAGGAGCGGTCCACGTTGCCGATCAGCGCGTCGAACCAGAGCACCTGCCCGGCCAGCCCGGCGTCCACCTCGAAGCAGAGCGGATCGAAGTTGAGCGCCCCGCTGACGAACGCCATCCCGAGGTTGAGCCCCCCGCTGGCCCGCATCTGGTCCTGGATCTGCGGATCCGGCTCGCTGCGCGCCAGGACCGGGTCCAGATCCACCGTCACCAGCTCCGGTACCGGCAGCCCGAGCCGCCGCCCCAGTTCCCCGGCCAGCACCTCCGCCACCAGCGCCTTGCGTCCCTGCGCGGCGCCGACCCACTTCAGCGCATACAGCCGCCGGTCGTCGGCCTCGACCAGGCCCGGCATCGAGCCGCCTTCTCGTAGTGGCGTCACGTACCGGACCGCCGTCACCTCAGGAAGCACGTCCACACCCTATCGGTGCCCCGGCCGCTCCGATCTCTCCGCCCCACCCCCGCCAAGGTCCGCGCGGCGCCCCCGTCCACCCCCGTCCGCCCCGCCCCGGTGGCAGCCCGCGCTGCTCCGTGCGAGTGTGGCGGAGCAACGGGGACCCTCACGGGTACGACCTGCACGGTAAGGGATGAGCGATGGAACGACCTCGGATCCTGATCGTGGGCGGTGGCTTCGCCGGGCTGGAGTGCGCCCGCCGCCTCGAACGCAAGCTCGCGCCCTCGGAGGCCGAGATCTCGCTGGTCACGCCGTTCAGCTACCAGCTCTACCTGCCCCTGCTGCCACACGTCGCCGCCGGCGTGCTGACCCCGCAGTCGGTGGCCGTCTCGTTGCGCCGCTCGCTCCGCCGTACCCACATCGTGCCCGGCGGCGCGATCGGTGTGGACCCGCTGTCCAAGGTCTGCGTGGTCCGGAAGATCACCGACGAGGTGGTGGCGCAGAGGTACGACATCCTCGTGCTGGCGCCCGGCAGCGTCACCCGCACGTTCGACATCCCCGGCCTCACCGACTACGCGCGCGGCATGAAGACGCTCGCCGAGGCCGCCTACGTCCGCGACCACGTGATCGCCCAGCTCGACCTCGCCTCGGCCACCCTGGACCAGCGGGAGCGCGAGTCCCGGCTGCAGTTCGTGGTCGTCGGCGGCGGCTACGCGGGCACCGAGACGGCGGCCTGCCTGCAGCGCCTGACCACCGCCGCCGCCCTCCGCTACCCGCGGCTGGACGCCAAGCAGATCAAGTGGCACCTGATCGACATCGCCCCGAAGCTGATGCCGGAGCTCGGCGAGGCGCTCGGCACGGCCGCCCTGGAGGTTCTGCGGGCGCGTGGCATCGAGGTGTCGCTGGGTGTGTCCGTAGCCGAAGTCGGCGCCGAGTCCGTCAAGTTCACCGACGGCCGGGTGCTGCCCTGCCGCACCCTGATCTGGACGGCGGGGGTCGCCGCGAGCCCGCTGATCGGCACGCTGGACGCGGAGACGGTCCGCGGCCGGATCGCGGTGACGGCGGAGATGCGCGTGCCGCAGTTCGAGGGAGTGTTCGCGCTCGGCGACGCCGCGGCCGTCCCGGACCTCGCCAAGGGTGACGGCGCGGTGTGTCCGCCGACCGCACAGCACTCGGCGCGGCAGGGCCGCGCGGTGGCGAACAACGTGATCGCCTCGCTCCGGCATCTGCCGCTGGAGCCGTACTACCACAAGGACTTGGGCCTGGTGGTGGACCTCGGCGGCAAGGACGCGGTCTCGAAGCCGGTCGGCGTGGAGCTGCGCGGGGTGCCGGCCCAGCTGGTGGCCCGCGGCTACCACCTGATGGCGATGCGGACCAACTCGGCGAAGTTCCGGGTGGGCGCCAACTGGCTGCTGAACGCGACGGCCGGAGACGATTTCGTGCGCACCGGCTTCCTCGCCCGCCAGCCCGCCAGGATGCGTGATTTCGAGTACACCGACGCCTACTTGACGAAGGATCAGGTCAGGGCGCACGCCCAGGCTCTGCTCGCCAAGGGCTGATCGCCGACGCGCCGCCCCTCGCCCACGAGGGCGAGGGGCGGCGCCGAGGACGGTCACTCACTCGGCAGCCGGGGTCACTGAGCGGTCAGGTACATCCCGCCCGCGTCCCGCCCTGGCGTGTTGCGGCACGCGTAGTTGCCGGTCGCCCGGCCCCACAGCAGGGTCAGGCACCTCCCGAGTGCCTGCTGCCCGTAGAAGTTGGGGTGCATCGACTCCTGCAAGGCGCCCTGCGTGGTGTTGAGCCCGCCGTCCAGGAAGCGCGCCCACTCGCTCGTGGTCGCGGACGGCGGGGTGCTCGTGGTCGGCTGCTGCGCCGACGTGGAGCAGACCTCGCGCCCCTGCAGCATGTTGGAGAGGTCCAGGAACTGCGCTCCCTTGCTGGCCGCCACCCCTGCGAGCGCCGAGGAGATCTGCGGCACCATCGAGTCCCGCGCCCAGTCGGCGTCGCCGTCCCAGAACGGGCAGCCGCCGGTGTCCGACCGGCTCCAGCCGCTCTCGGGGTAGCGCATCTCGGCGCCGCGCGGGATCGGCGAGGGGTAGGACTGGAGCACGAGGCGGTAATCCCCGCTCCCGTAACCCGCGTTGGACATCACGGCACGGATGTCGTCGATCGCCTTGCCGACCCCGGCCATCGCCGCGGGCATCTTGGAGTCGATCGCCGACTGTTGCGAGTTGTGGCAGTAGGAGTACCAGATCAAGTAGTCCTGAACGCAGGTGGAGATGACGTCGGAGAACCCGAGGTCGTTGCCCCCGATCGACAGCGTGATCAGCTTGACGTTGTTCTGCGCTGCCACGGCGGCGAGTTGGTCGGCCTGCGGGGCCTCGCCCTTGTAGGCCTGCCCGCCGTTGCTCGCGCGGAAGACGTTGGCGGTGACGGCCCCGGAGCAGGCGAGGTTGATCTGCTTCTGCGCGACCGTCGAGGCGCCGAGCACCTCGGCGACGTCCGAACGGTCGCACCCGTTCACGGCCGTGGCGCCGTAGACCGGGCCGGGGTCGTACGAACTGCCGTTCCAGGCCCGGTCGGTGCCGGTCCGGCTGCCGCCGGAGTCGGCGGAGTTGCCCTTCCAGCGGCCGGCCTCCCCGGAGATGTAGCTGTCGCCGAGGGTGACACTGGCGGTCGGCCCGCTCGGCACCGAGGCGGTGGCGGCCCGGGCGGGCGAGGCGGCGACCAGCCCGCCGGCCACCAGGCCGCCGGAGGCGAGCGGAAGGGCGAGGGCTGCGCTGAGCAGCCGTCGTGCGAGTCGAGGGGTGCTGCGGGTGATGCTCGAACCGTTTTCGGGCACGGCGGAACTCCTGCGGCTCGGTCTTCCCGTGGTGTGGGGACGGGAAGACGCGTGTGAGGGTGTGCCGCCGGCCGGTGGCGCGACGAAGATGGCATGGCCGCGCTAGCTACCGCTAGGTATCTGCACCAGGTTTCTGCTTTGTTACCACCGGGTTCAGACCAGTCGCGAACCCGTCCCGCCCGCCCCCAGCACCGCCACCAGGTCTTCCGCCAACTGCCGTGCGTCGCCCGGCTCCAGGCGCGCCGTGGTGATCCGGATCCCGGGCGGCGACTGGATCCGGTAGCGCGCGCCGGGGGCCGCGACCCAGCCCCGCTGCACCAGCGCGGCGAGCGCGGAGGTCTCGTCCGGCACCGGCACCCAGACGTTCAGCCCGCTCTCGCCGTGTGCCTCGATGCCGCGGGCGGCCAGTTCGCCGAGCAGCGCGTCCCGGCGGGCCCGGTAGACGGCGGCCACCCGGCCGACGGGCGCCGCGTCGGTGCGCCACAGTTGGGCGACGGTGCGCTGGAGCAGGTGGCTGACCCAGCCGGCGCCGAGACGCAGCCGGCCGGAGACCCGCCCGATGGTGTCCTCGTCGCCGACCGCGACGGACAGCCGCAGGTCCGGCCCGTACGCCTTGGCGGCCGAGCGCACCACCGCCCAGTGCCGCGAGCCGGCGCCGACGAGCGGGTGGTAGGGCTGGTCGACCATGCCGTGGCCGTGGTCGTCCTCGATCAGCAGGACGCCGGGGTGCTCGGCCAGCACGGCCCGCAGCGCCTCGGCGCGGGCGGCCGTGAGCGCGGCGCCGGTGGGGTTCTGCGCCCGGCTGGTGACGACGGCCCCCCGGGCGCCGTCGGCGAGCGCCGCGGCGAGCGAGTCGGGCAGCGGGCCCTCGTCGTCGAGCCGGACGGGCGCGGGCCGCAGGCCGAGAGCGGGCAGCAGGTCGAGCAGGCTGCCCCAGCCCGGGTCCTCGACGGCCACCGCGTCGCCGGGGCGCAGCCGGGTGGCGAGGATCCGCTCGATGGTGTCGAGCGAGCCGGAGGCGACGGCGATCGGTCCGCCGGGCAGGCCGTCGGCCTCGAAGGAGGCGCGGGCGAGGGCGAGGAGTCCGGCGTCGAAGGCGGGGTGCCCGTAGAGGACGGGTTCGGCTCGGGCGGCCTCGGCGGCGACGGCGAGCGCCGGAACGAGGTCGGGCAGGAGGTCCGGGTCGGGGTTGCCGTTGGACAGGTCGCGGGCGTGCGGGGGGACGGGGACCCGGATCTGGTCGCGGGGGGTGAGGGCGGGCCGGGGCAGGATGCGGCTGCCCTTGCGGCCGGCGGTCTCGATCACGCCGCGGTCGCGCAGCAGCCGGTAGGCGGCGGCGACGGTGTTGGGGTTGACGCCGAGGTCGGCGGCGAGCTCGCGCAGCGGGGGGAGCGACGTTCCGGGCGCGAGCTGCCCGCTGCTGACGCCCTGTTCGATGTGAGCCGCGATTTCGCTGGCGCGTCGCCCTTTCAGCGGATAGTCTCCTAGCACAAAGCATATTATGCACTAGTACATAGAGGATTGTCATGTCGGTCCCCGCAGACGGCACCACCAACCCCGGCTACGCCCGCACGCCCCGCACCACCCCCACCCGCTACAAGGACCGCGCCACCTGGGAGCAGGAGGCGATCCACGCCATCCTCGACAGCACCTACCTCTGCCACCTCGGCTTCGTCGCCGACGGCGCCCCGGTCGTCCTGCCGACGATCTACGCCCGGGTCGGCAGCCGCCTCTACATCCACGGCTCCACCGGCAGCCGCCCGCTGCGCGGCGCCCGCGGCGACCAGGGCCTGCCGGTCTGCGTCACCGTCACCCTGGTCGACGCGCTGGTGCTCACCAAGTCCGCGTTCAACCACAGCATCAACTTCCGCTCGGTGGTCGCCCACGGCACCGCCCACCAGGTCACCGACCCGGAGGAGCTGGGCATCGCGCTGGACGCGCTGGTCGACCAGACCGTCCCCGGCCGCTCCGCCGAAGTCCGCCCCGCCAACGCCAAGGAACTGGCCGCCACCGCCGTGATCCGCCTGGACCTGGACGAGGTCTCGGCGAAGACCCGCGAGGACGGCGCCAACGACGACCCGGACGACCTCGACCTGCCGCACTGGGCTGGCGTCATACCCGTGACCAGCGGCTTCGGCACGCCGGTCCCGGCCGGATCGACGACCGTCCCGCTCCCCGCGCACGTGCGCGACCTGACCCGCTGACGGGGCCGGCCGATGCTGATCAGGTCCTGGGACCGCGGCGACGAGGCCGAGTGGCGCGCCTGGCTGGCCGAGGGCCGCGACTTCGGCCTGCTCGCCGCCAACGGCGCGCCGGGCGAGGGCCCGGTGCTGGTCCCGACGCACTTCCTGCTGGACGCCGAGCGTCGCGAGATCCTGCTCCACCTCGCCACGCCCAACCCGATGCTGAGCGCTGTCCGGGCCGACCCGCACGTCACCCTCGCGGTCACCGACGGCTACGCCTTCGCGCCCGGGCACTGGCGCGGCAAGCCGGGCACGCCCACCAGCTACTACACGTCCGTCCACTTCCACTGCACCGCCGAGATCGTCGAGTCGGCCGCGGGCAAGGCGGAGATCCTCAACCGCCAGCTCGCCCACTTCCAGCCGGAGACCCCGGACACCCGGGTCGTCCCGGGCGAGGGCGAGTTCTCCCGGCTGCTGCCGGGCCTGCGCGGGCTGCGCCTGACGGTCCGCGAGGTGCGCGCCAAGTTCAAGTACGACGACAAGAAACCGGCCGACGCGCAGTACGCGATCGCCGACCGGCTCGCCGAGCGCGGGCACGGCCAGGACGCCCTCGCCCGCACCCAGCTGCTGCGCCGCCACGGACGACGCACCGCGGGCTGACCCGTACGGCTGACGAGGACGGGCCGGCCCGGGCGGGCTGACTGCGCATCACCCGATCGGTCGCCGAGACCGGGCGGTCCGGCCCCGCCGCTGCTCGAATGTGAGACGGATCCCGCCCACGCGGCGGTGCTCGTCGCCGGCCCCGCGAAGGGGCCCGTCCACCTCGGGGAGCGCGCTTGTCCACTCCGAACACCCGGTCCGCCGCACACCAGGCCCGCCTCGGGCACGTCGGGTCCGCCTCCACGGCCGCCGCGGCGGGCGGCTTCCGGTGCGGGTGCGACGGTGTGGTGACCAACGTCCGAAGCGTCCGCCGGACCCCCCGTCGCACGCGGCCCGACCCACCGAGAGGAAGCCATGCCTGACCAGGGCGGCTCCCGGCAGAACGTCACGTTCCCGAGCAACGGCCGTACCGCGTACGGCTACCTGGCCCGCCCGCCGCAGGGCGTCGGCCCGGGCCTGGTGGTGGTGCAGGAGTGGTGGGGGCTCACCTCGCACATCGCCGCGATGGCCGACCGCTTCGCCGCCGAGGGCTTCACCGTCCTCGCGCCCGACCTGTTCGGCGGCGCCACCACCCACGACAGCGCCGAGGCGGCCCGGCTGAAGCGCGAACTGCCGGTCGAGCAGGCGGTCGAGGACCTCTCCGGCGCCGTCGACCATCTGCTCTCGCTGGACGGCGTGGCCGGCGACGCGGTCGGCGTGGTCGGCTTCTGCATGGGCGGCGGCTTCGCCCTGCTGCTGGCCGCCCGGGCGGGCGACAAGGTGGCCGCCGTGGTGCCCTTCTACGGCCTCCCGCCCGACCCGGACTTCGACTACCGCGGCCTGACCGCCCACGTCCTGGGCCACTTCGGCGAGCACGACCGCTCGATCCCGATGGCCGCCGTCGACGAGGCCGCGATCCGCATCGGCGAGGCCACCGACGTCCGCCCGGAGATCCACTTCTACCCGGCCGGGCACGCCTTCATGAACGAGGAGAACCTGCTCGGCACCTACGACCCGCTCCAGGCTCGGACGGCCTGGCAGCGCACCCTCACCTTCCTCCGGGGCCACCTCGGCTGACGCCGGCCGAGGCCGCCCCCGGCGCCACAACTGTCCACCACACACAGTCAGTTGTAAAAACCGGATGGACACCTGTACGAACTCCCGGTCATAGTCACCCGGTGCAGAGCCAATCCCCACCCCCGCACTCCCGCCGCTTCGCCTGGGCGAGCCGCAACTTCCGGATCCAGACCGCCGCCACCGTGATCAGCGGGCTCGGCAACGCCGGCGCCCCGATCGCCACCGCCTTCGCCGTGATGGGCGGCGGCGGCTCCGCCACCGAGGTCGGCTACGTCACCGCAGCCCGGCTGCTGCCCACCGTCCTGCTGCTGGTGATCGGCGGCGCCCTCGCCGACCGGCTGCCGCGCCACCACGTCATGGTCGCCGCCAACGTGTTCAGCGGCCTCTCCCAGGCCGTCCTCGCGGCCCTCGTGCTCGGCGGGCACGCCCGGCTCTGGCACCTGCTCGTCCTCTCCGCCGCCGGCGGCGCCGGCTACGCCCTCTACTCCCCCGCCTCCGGGGGCATGATCATGCAGAGCGTCTCCCAGGAGCACGCCGCGCGGGCCTTCCCGGTGTTCCGGATGGGCCAGAACGCCGCCCAGATCGGCGGTGCGGCCCTCGGCGGCGCGCTCACCGCCGCCGTCGGCCCCGGCTGGGTGCTCGCCCTGGACGCCGCCTGCTTCCTGCTCGCCGCCTCGCTCCGGTTCTTCCTGGAGGCGGAGACCATGTCCGCCCCCGAAGGCGGCAGCATGGTGCGCGATCTGCGGGAGGGCTGGCGGGAGTTCGCCTCCCGGCGCTGGCTCTGGGTCGTGGTCCTGCAGTTCTCCGTCCTGGTCGCCTGCATCGGCGCGGTCGAGTCGGTGTACGGGCCGATCGTCGCCAAGGAGCGGCTGGGCGGCGCCGGGGACTGGGGTCTGGCGATGGCCGCGTACGGCGTCGGGCTGGTGGTCACCGGCGTGCTGATGGCGCGCTGGCGGCCCCGCCGGATCCTGCTGGTAGGCAACTGGGGCGTCTTCCTGTTCGGCCTGCCCGCCCTCGCGCTCGCGGTGGCGGCACCCCTGCCGCTGCTCGCGACGGCGATGTTCCTGTCCGGGGTCGGTGTCACCGTCTTCGGCGTCAACTGGATGGTCGCGCTCCGGCAGGAGATCCCGGAGGAGATGTTCTCCCGGGTCTCCGCGTACGACGAGCTCGGCTCGTACTCCCTCGCCCCGATCGGCACCGCTCTGGCCGGTCCGGCCGCCGACGCGCTCGGGCTCTCGGGCGCGCTGTGGGCCTGCGCGCTGATCTCCCTGCTGCTGAGCGCCGCGGTCCTGCTCGAACCCCAGGTCCGCCGCCTCGCCCGGAAGTCCGGCGCCGATGGCACCAACGACACCAACAGCGCCAACAGCACCTCCGGCACCAGCACCCCGGCGGCGCACGCCACCGAGCCCGCGTTGGTCCCGTGAGCGCTCCCTGCACCCCGCGCGCCCCCGCCGGTCGGCAACCACCCGCCGGCTCCATTCGTCCGACCGGGTGAGTCAATCACCGCCACCTGGGGGCCACTGGTGCCGAAGCCACTGCTGTTCCTGGACGTCGACGGCGTCCTCAACCCGGTCTGTCCCCACCCGGACGCCGGGTTCGACACCCACACCCTGCTCGGCTACTCGGTCCTGCTCTCCGCCCGGCACGGCGACTGGCTGCGCGAGCTCTCCGCCACGTACGAAATGGTCTGGGCCACCACCTGGGAGGAGCACGCGAACACCCACATCGCCCCGGCGATGGACCTGCCCCCGCTCCCGTTCGTCCGCTTCACCGGTTACGTCCCGCAGCCCGGCGACCCGCGCCTGCGGCTCATGGAGCTGTTCTCCGCCCGCAAGTGGGCCCCGCTGCTGCGCTACGCCGCCGGCCGGCCGTTCGCCTGGGTCGACGACGTCATTCCGCCCCGCCTGGTCCGCGGCTCGCTCTGGCGCCGCGACCGCGTCCTGCTGCCTATCGATCCCGGCCAGGGCCTGGAACGCCGGCACGTCGACCGCCTGCTCGCCCGCCCGCCGCGCGGCCGGGCCAGGCCGTCGACCGGAGGGCCGATCACGGGGTCGGCAGCCAGCTGACGTGCCCGGCGAGCAGCGCGTACCCGACGAAGGCCACCGTGTCGATCAGCCCGTGCGCCACCACCAGCGGCATCACCCGCCCCCAGCGCCGGTACGCCAGGCAGAACACCGCTCCCATCACCATGTTGCCGACCAGCCCGCCGACCCCCTGGTACAGGTGGTACGAGCCGCGCAGCACCGAGCTCGCCACCACCGTCGCCGGCCACGACCACCCCAACTGCCCGAGCCGGCGCAGCAGATAGCCGAGGACGACGACCTCCTCCAGGATCGCGTTCTGCCACGCCGAGAGGACCAGCACCGGCACCCGCCACCACACGTCCGGCAGCCCGGACGGCGCCACCGTCAGGTTGTACCCGGCCGCCTGCGAGGCCAGGTACAGCGCCAGTCCGGATCCGCCGATCACGGCGGCGACGGCGGCGCCGCGCCCGAGGTCGCGCATCTTCTGCCCGAGGTCGAAGCCCAGCACCCGCAGCGCGGTGCCCTCGCGCACCAGCAGGTACCCGACCAGCACCACCGGCATCAGACCGCGCCCGATGTAGTACAGCTGCCACACCAGGTCGAGCCAGGGCCGCCCGGGCGCGCGCGACCCGTTCAGCGTGGCCACCTGCTGCCCGAGCTTGAGCGGCTCGGTGAGCGAGCCCGCGAAGCTGATCAGCGCGCCGATGCCGCTGGCCCCGAGCGAGAGGCCGAGGACGATCAGCAGTTCCACGCCGAGCAGCCGGCGCGTGGGCTGCGCGGTCTCCGGTTCGGTCGGGACGGTGGTCACGGGGGCTCCAGCGGACGGGCGGCGCTCCGGCCGTCGGCCGACCGCCGGAGCGATCATCCTGACACAGGAGCCGCCTCAGCCCACCGGCCAGGTGGGCACCGGCTTACCCCACCGGCCAGGTGTGCACCGGCTCGCCACCGCGCATGAGCTCGATGTAGCGCCGGGTCATCGCGGCGAGCGCGGTCGGGCGATCCATCCCGTACTGCTCGCGCAGCCGGTGGAAGGTCGCGCTCTGCCAGGTCGCGCCGTTGGTCCGGCGCAGACAGCGCTGCTCGATGATCCCCAGGTAGCGGTCCCGGTCGGCCGGCTCCACACCCCACTCGTCCAGGCCCTGGCGGGCCATCGGCAGCAGTTCGCCGAGGACCAGGTCCACGGCGGACACCGTGGTCAGCCCGCCGCCGCGCCCCGCCCGGCCCGGCCGCGGCCACTGGAAGACCGCGTCGATGCCGTACCGGGCGGCCTGCCGGAAGTTCTCGTCCGCCCGCTCGAACGGCATCCTGGTCCACACCGGCCGGGACTGCTCGGCCAGCACGCGCACCAGCCCGTAGTAGAAGGCGGCGTTCGCGAGCGTGTCGGCGACCGTCGGCCCGGCGGGCAGCGCCCGGTTCTCCACCCGCAGGTGCGGCACGCCGCCGCTCACGTCGTACACCGGGCGGTTCCAGCGGTAGATCGTCCCGTTGTGCAGCCGCATCTCGGCCAGCCGGGGCGCGCCGCCGGAGGCCAGCACCTTCAGCGGGTCCTCGTCGTCGCAGATCGGCAGCAGCGCCGGGAAGTACCGCAGGTTCTCCTCGAACAGGTCGTACGCCGAGTCCACCCAGCGCTCGCCGAACCAGGTGATCGGGCGCACGCCCTGCGCCTTGAGCTCCGCCGAACGGGTGTCGCAGGCCTGCTGGAACAGCGCCGGCCGGGTCTCCCGCCAGAGCTCCCGCCCGAACAGGAACGGCGAGTTGGCGCCGAGCGCGAGCTGCGGCCCGCAGATCGCCTGGGCGGCGTTCCACACCGAGGAGAACCGCTCCGGCGTCACCTGCAGGTGCAGCTGGAGGGAGGTCGCCGCCGCCTCGGCCACCATGGTGATCGACTCCAGCTGGAGGTGCTCGACCCCCTCGATGTCCAGCGAGATGTCCTCGCCCCGGGCCGCCAGGATCTGGTCGCTGAGCAGGCTGTAGCGCTGGTTGAGGGACATCGCGTCGAGCCCGGTGTGGTCGGTCTCCAGGGTCGGCAGGATGCCTACCATGACGATCCGGGCGCCCGTCTCGGCCGCCCGCCGGTCCGCGTAGCGCAGCCCGGTGTCGATCTCCTCGCGCAGCTCCTCGAAGACGTGCCCGCACAGCCGGTGCGGCACGATGTTCACCTCGATGTTGAACTGGCCCAGCTCGGTCTGGAAGTCGCTGGAGCCGATCGCGCTCAGCACCTGCGCGTTGCGCATCACCGGCAGGCCCTGCTCGTCGGCCAGGTTGAGCTCGATCTCCAGGCCCATCACCGCCCGGGGCCGGTCGAAGCGGTCCTCGCGCAGCATCCGCCCGAGCGCGTCGAGGCAGGCCTGGAGCTTGCGCCGGTACAGCTGCCGGTCCGCCAGATCCGCGCGCGTCGCCACGACCTTCTCGCCCATGATCCCCTCCTCCTGAGCCACCGGCCGACCGACCGTGCCAGCATCATGCCCACCCCGAAGATCGATACCCGAAAGCTTGTACGGGCTTGCAATGCAAGGAAACTGACGTCCATTCAGCAAATCTGCCGACTTGCCCGGCGCCACCGCCTGTGATAAACAGGTCACCCTGCGCACCTGTTCGATAGAATTCGCACTGCGCTCCGGCCGGTCCGCTCCCGCCCGAGGCCCTCGTCGACGGCGGCGACCGCGCCGGCACCGCGATCCTGCACAACCGGACACGGCCCAGGTCCCGTCACCCGTTGACACACCGCGCCACGCCGGTATGCCGCACTCGCACGCCGATCTCGCACGGAGAGGCGGACCCCGCCATGACTCTGCAGACCCCCCAACCCCCGCCCAGTGCCCTGCGCGCGGTCCTCGCCGCACTCGACTCGGAGACGGCCCTGTGCCAGCCCGCCGCCGCAGCGCTGCGGCATCCGGCCGGCCCGCTCCTCCCCGCGCACCCGCTCGCGGTCCACGTCCTGGACGGTCCGCGCCCCGACCTCACCGCGGCCCGGCGGACGGGCTGGCGCTTCCTGGTCAAGGACGGCGCCGAGGTGGCCGCCGCCGCGGAGGTCGTCCTGGGCGTCGAGGGCCACACCTTCTCCCACTTCACCGCCGGCCCCTACCTGGACTCCACCGTCCGGGCACTGCGCCAGGCCTGGCAGCTCGCCCAGGGCTCCCGGGTCCGCAGGCAGCCCCGGCTGCTGACCTTCCCCGGCCAGTACGCGACGGCGCTCTGGCTGCACAGCCCCGACGCCGGCCCGTCCGACGACCTGCTGATCCCGCTCGCCCCCGCACCGCTCGGCGTCACCGCCCACCGCGCCTACCCGGCCGCCGAGCTCCTGCCGCTGCTCGCCCGCGCCCCGCTCGCCAGGCCGCTGCTCCTCGGCTCCCCCTGAATCACCACCCGGACGGGTCATCGGGCATGGCCCATTCGGGCCACTGCGCACCTGACCCGTCCGTGCGCGTTTTCCGCTCCGGCCCACCTGAACGGGTGATCTCTGCCCGGAGTTGTGGCGCATGTCACGAAATCGCTGCGCGCTCGTCCGCAGATGCCGACACTGGGAACCAGCGTGGAAGGACCACCTGTCCTACCCACTTGAACGCCGGTCCACACCTGGCCGGCGTGCGGACAGGATCCGACCACCGGCGGTTCCCGACGGCATTCCACCGACGGCGACCGCATCACGGGGAGGATCGCAGAGCGAAGCGAGGGTACGCGTATGTGCCAGCACCGTCCTGATTGCCCGTCGGCCGAGTCCGAGGATCGCGAGGCGGCCGTGCCGGTGGCCTGCCACCCGGAGCAGGGCTGGAGCCTGCTCTGCAACGGCGTCGTCCTGTTCGAGGACACCGGAGAGCTGCTGCCGGACGGCCGGGTGATCGCCCCGCGCCGCCCCGTCGCCCACGCGGCCTGACCACCGCGCGGTCCGGACGCCGAGGCGGAGGCAGCCGCCGGCTCGAAAGAACTCGGAAGCATTCGACGGCACGGGCAGGGCCCCGGCGGAAGTTCCGCCGGGGCCCTGCCGTCTGACTGTCGCCGCGTCGGCGAACGGGTCAGACGCCGTACTCGTCCAGCGGCGGGCAGGAGCAGACCAGGTTGCGGTCGCCGTACGCGCCGTCGATCCGGCTGACCGGCGGCCAGTACTTGTCCGCCGGGTTCACGCCCGCCGGGAAGACCGCCTCCTGCCGCGAGTAGCCGTGCGCCCAGTCGCCGGCCAGCTCGGCGGCGGTGTGCGGGGCGTTGCGCAGCGGGTTGTCGTCGGCCGCCCACTCGCCCGAGCCGACCTTGTCGATCTCGGCCCGGATCTCGATCATCGCGTCGCAGAACCGGTCAATCTCGTGCAGGTCCTCGGACTCGGTCGGCTCGATCATCAGCGTGCCGGCCACCGGGAAGGACATCGTCGGCGCGTGGAAGCCGTAGTCGATCAGGCGCTTGGCGATGTCGTCCACCGTCACGCCCGTCTCCTTGGTGAGCGGACGCAGGTCGATGATGCACTCGTGCGCGACCAGCCCGCCCGGGCCGGTGTAGAGCACCGGGAAGTGCGGCGCCAGCCGCTTGGCGATGTAGTTGGCGTTCAGCACCGCGACCTGGGTCGCGTGCTTGAGGCCCTCCCCGCCCATCAGCCGGACGTACGCCCAGGAGATCGGCAGGATGGCGGCCGAGCCCCACGGCGCGGCCGAGATCGGGCCGACACCGGTGGCCGGGCCGGCCTCCGCCTGCAGCGGGTGGTTCGGCAGGTACGGCGCCAGGTGGGCGCGCACCGCGACCGGGCCGACGCCCGGGCCGCCGCCGCCGTGCGGGATGCAGAAGGTCTTGTGCAGGTTCAGGTGCGAGACGTCCGCGCCGAACTTGCCCGGCTTGGCGAGGCCGACCAGGGCGTTCAGGTTGGCACCGTCCACGTACACCTGGCCGCCGGCCTCGTGCACCAGGCCGCAGATCTCGGTGATCTGGGTCTCGTACACGCCGTGGGTGGACGGGTAGGTCACCATCAGCACGGCGAGGCTGTCGCGGTGCTGCTCGATCTTGGCCTTCAGGTCCTCGACGTCCACGTCGCCGTCGACCAGGGTCTTCACCACGACCACCCGCATGCCGGCCATCACGGCGGAGGCCGCGTTGGTGCCGTGCGCGGAGGACGGGATCAGGCAGACGTCGCGCTGGGTGTCGCCGTTGGCGTGGTGGTAGGCGCGGACGGCCAGCAGACCGGCCAGCTCGCCCTGCGAACCGGCGTTCGGCTGGATCGAGACGGCGTCGTAGCCGGTCACCTCGACCAGCTGCTGCTCCAGCTGGCGGATCAGGGTGAGGAAGCCCTGGGCCTGCTCGATCGGCGCGAACGGGTGCAGCTGGCCGAACTCCGGCCAGGTCACCGGCTCCATCTCGGTGGTCGCGTTGAGCTTCATGGTGCAGGAGCCCAGCGGGATCATGCCGCGGTCCAGCGCGTAGTCCCGGTCCGACAGGCGGCGCAGGTAGCGCAGCATGGCGGTCTCCGAGCGGTGGCTGTGGAAGACCGGGTGGGTCAGGTACTCGTCCTCGCGCAGCAGCGCGGCGGGCAGCGCGTCGGCCGTCTCGGCGACCTCGACGGCGGGCACGCCGAAGGCGGCCCAGACGCCGGCCAGGTGCTCGCGGGTGGTGGTCTCGTCGGTGGAGACGGAGATCCGGTCCGCGCCGTCCTCGTGGACGTTGATGCCGTTGGCGCGGGCGGCGGCGGCGATCTCGGCGGCGCGGCCCGGGACGACGGCGGTGACGGTGTCGAAGAACTCGCCGTGCAGCAGCTCGACGCCACCGGCCCGCAGGCCCTCGGCGAGGGCGGCCGCGTAGCGGTGGGTGCGGCGGGCGATGTCGGCCAGGCCGTCCGGGCCGTGGTACACGGCGTACATCGAGGCCATGACGGCGAGCAGCACCTGGGCGGTGCAGATGTTGCTGGTGGCCTTCTCCCGGCGGATGTGCTGCTCGCGGGTCTGCAGCGCCAGACGGTAGGCGCGGTTGCCGTCCGCGTCGACGGAGACGCCGACCAGGCGGCCGGGCAGCGAGCGGGCGTACTCGGCGCGCACCGACAGGTAGCCGGCGTGCGGGCCACCGAAGCCCATCGGCACGCCGAACCGCTGCGAGGTGCCGCAGGCGATGTCGGCACCCAGCGAGCCGGGCGACTTGAGCAGGGTCAGCGCCAGCAGGTCGGCGGCGACCGCGACGATCGCGCCGAGACCGTGGGCCTGCTCGATGACCGGGGTGAGGTCGCGCACGACGCCGGTGGCGCCCGGGTACTGCAGCAGCACGCCGAAGACGCCGCGCTCGGCGATCTCGGCCGGGATGCCCTCGGACAGGTCGGCGACGACGACCTCGACACCGGTCGGCACCGCGCGAGTGTTGATCACCGCGACGGTCTGCGGCAGGGTCTCGGCGTCGATCAGGAAGACGCCGCCCTTGACCTTGGTGACGCGGCGGGCCAACGCCATCGCCTCGGCGGCCGCGGTGCCCTCGTCGAGCAGCGAGGAGCCGGAGGTCGGCAGGCCGGTCAGGTCGGAGACCAGGGTCTGGAAGTTGAGCAGCGCCTCCAGGCGGCCCTGCGAGATCTCCGGCTGGTACGGGGTGTACGCGGTGTACCAGGCCGGGTTCTCCAGGACGTTGCGCAGGATCACCGGCGGGGTGAAGGTGCCGTAGTAGCCCAGGCCGATCATCGGCTGGAGCACCTGGTTGCGGCCGGCCAGCTCGCGCAGCTCGGCGATGACCTCGGCCTCGCTGCGGCCGGCGGGCAGGTCCAGGCCGGTGATGGAGCGGATCGCCTCGGGCACGGCGGTGGCGGCGAGCTCGTCCAGCGAGCCGAAGCCGACCTGGGCCAGCATCTTCTCCCGCGCGGAGGCGTCGGGGCCGATGTGGCGGTTCTCGAAGGGGCTGGCCTGCTCGAGCTCGGTGAGGGTCACGGAGCCGCTCGGGCGTCCCGCGTTCGGCTGGGCGTTCATGGTGGTCGAGGCCTCCTGGTCACGGACCGGCGGGGGTACGCACGCCGGCCGGCCTTCGCCGCTGCGGACAGCGGATCGACCCGGGCGGGCGAACCCGACAGGCCTCCCCCTCTGTCATCGGGACCTGAGAGCTTCACCCGCGCGGTGCGCTGTCGGCGCCCCGCCGGCTTGCACCGTCGGTGAGGGTGGTGGCCGTCGGCTCCCTCGCCGGCGGTCCTGCCCTGCTTTCCAGAGTGACCTACCCCACACGGTACGGATGCCTGAGAGATTCCGGGGAGGAGTTGCTCCTTCGGCGCCCCGACCAGCGGTTTCCGCCGTCGGGGACTCTCCCGAGCGGGCTCGGCGGTCGCCGCCCAGGGTACCAGCGGGAGCCCGCTCGATCACGGGTGCTTCAGGTCACTCGGGGTCTACGCGCGTACCCCGGACGGCCCAGCGCGCAGCCCGTCCGGCGGCACCCCGCTCGCGACCGTGCGGTTGATGCCTTTTGGTGTGAGGAGGCGGACGGGACGGGTGCCCCGGCCGCCGTCGTGCGGGAGTTCCGCAGTCGCAGCGCGCTGGAGGAAAGAGTGCAGACCGATATCGACCCTCGGGACCTCATCGGCCACAAGGCGGTCGACCGCAACGGAGACAAGATCGGCACGGTCGACGAGGTGTACCTGGACGACGCCACCGGCCAGCCCGAGTGGGCCGCCGTGCGCACCGGCATCTTCGGCCGGGACGCCTTCGTCCCGCTGACGACGAGCGAGTTCTCCGGCGATGAGCTTCGAGTGCCGTACGACAAGTCGTTGGTGAAGGAGTCGCCGGACTTCGGCGTCGGCCAGCACCTGTCGCCCGCCCAGGAGCTCCAGCTCTACCGCTACTACGGCCTCGACACCCCGGTGAACGGTCGGCCGGCGAACGGCGCCGGCGAGCCCCGGCAGCCCGATCTCGACTTCGGCACCACGCCGGCGGCCGTACCCGCGAAGCCGCTCGCCTCCCGCTCCCCGGATCCCGCTCCGAAGCCCGAGCCCACCGCGACCGCCAAGGAAGCCGACGTGCGAACCCCTAACACCTCCGCGCCGGCCGCCGCCGCGGCGGCGACCACACCTCCCGCCGCTGCTCCCACCGTCGAGCCGAAGCCCCAGGCCGCCGCCCCGACGACGACCACGCTCCCCGACGCCGCCCCCTCCGTCGAGCCGAAGCCCCGGGCTGCCGCCGCGCCCGCCGCCGGCCCCGGCTCCTCGGCCCCGAGCGGCCCGGTCGAGATCACCTGCCGCGAGGAGCGGCTGGACATCACCACCGAATGGCGCGTCCTGGGCACCGCGAAGCTGCGCAAGTACGTGACGAGCGAGCAGGTCGAGCGCCGCGTCCCGGTGGTCCGCGAACGCGCCCGGGTGGAGCGGATGCCGGTCACCGAGGCGGAGCGGGCCGCGCTCACCGAGAAGGACGTCGCCGAGGCGGTGGAGGAGGTCACCCTGCGCGAGGAGCGCCCGGTGGTCCGCAAGTACCTCGCCCCGGTCGAGCGCGTCCGCCTGGTCGTCGAGCGCTACACCACCGAGGAGGTGATCCGGGACGAACTCCGCCGCGAACACGTCGAGGTCCACGACAACACCCCGCCCGCGCCGTCCTCGGCCCACGACACCTCCCGTCCCGCCTCCGTGAAGCCGCTCCCCTGACCTGCGCCCCGAGGACCCCGGCCATCCCGGCCGGGGTCCTTCGTGTACCCCCAACGCTTCCCCGTGCCGAGGCCTCCGCCAACCTCCCGCGGCCGCAGGCGCCCCGTTCCTCCCCCTTTGCCAAAGCTTAACCGCTCGATATTTGACATGCTGAAGTATCTCCCTGCATGGTTATTTCAGTTCATTCACTATGTACGGGAGGAAGCAACCGTGAGTGAGGCACCACAGCCCACCACCGCGGCCGAGAAGCAGAGCAGCGCCCGGGTCCTGCCGGCCCTCATCCTGGCGATGCTGTCGTTCAGCGTGGTGCAGACCGCGGTCGTCCCGATCCTGCCCTCGCTGGCCAAGGAGCTGAGCGTCTCCGCGTCCAGCATCACCTGGCTGATGACCGCCAACCTGCTGTCCGCCGCCGTGCTGACTCCCCTGCTGGGCCGCTTCGGCGACCTCCGGGGCCGTAAGCCGATGCTGCTGATCTCGCTGGCCGGTCTGGTCGCCGGTTCGGCGCTGGCCGTCAGCACCCACTCCTTCACCTGGCTGGTCGTCGCCCGCGTCCTCCAGGGCGCCGGCGGTGGCGTGATGCCGCTGGCGATCAGCATCGTCCGCGACGAGCTGCCCAAGCAGAAGGTGACCGGCGGCGTCGCCGCCATCAGTGCCTCGATGGGCGTCGGCTCCGGCCTCGGTCTGGTCGCCACCGGTCTCCTGCTGGAGCACTGGAACTACAAGTCGATCTTCTGGATGGGCCTGATCTTCGGCCTGCTCGCGGTCGCCCTGGTCGCCGTCCGCGTGCCCACCGACCCGGTCACCGACAAGGAGGGCGGCGCCGACCCGCTCGGCGCGCTCACCCTCGCCGGCTGGCTCTCCGCCCTGCTGGTGGCGGTCAGCCAGGGCAACAACTGGGGCTGGACCTCCACCAGGACCCTCGGCCTGTTCGCCGTCGCCGCCGTGGTCGCCCTGATCTGGGGCGTCATCGAGGTCAAGGTCGCGCACCCGCTGGTGGACATGAAGATGATGGCCCGCCCGGCCGTCGCCTTCACCAACCTGTCCGGCCTGCTGATCGGCTTCGGCATGTACGGCTCCTTCATGGTGATCAGTAACTTCGCCCAGACGCCCGAGAAGCTCGCCCACTACGGCTTCACCGCCACCGTGCTGCACGCCGGCATCATGCTGCTGCCGTCCGCGATCGGCTCGATGGTGGCCGCTCCGCTCGGCGCCCTGCTGATCGCCCGCCGCGGCCCCCGTCTGCCGCTGGTCCTCGGCGGTGTCCTCGGCGCCGTCGCCATGGCCTACCTGGCCCTGCGCCACAGCCACGAGGGCGACATCTACACCGCCTCCGCGATCTTCGGCCTCGGCATCGGCCTCGCCTTCTCCGCGATGCCGGCCTACATCAACGGCGCCGTCCCGGTCGAGCAGAGCGGCATCGCCAATGGCATGAACTCCGTGCTCCGCACCGTCGGTGGCGCGATCGGCACCGCCGTCATGGCCGCCATCCTGACCGGCGACACCATGAAGCTCCCGATCAAGATCCCGGTGCTGCTGCCCACCCTGGACGCGTACAAGCACGCGTTCTGGACCGCGGCCGTCGTCTGCATCGTCGCCGGCGCCGTGCCGTTCCTGATCCGCAGCATCAAGCCGGCCACCGTCGTCACCGCCGGTGCCGAGCAGAACTCCAGCCCTGAGCTGGTCAAGACCGACGCCTGACGAGGCGTCCGCCCCCGCGCTCAGGGACAGGGCGCGGGGGCCCGGACTTCGCACGGTCGAGAGGGCATCGCGACCGTCCGAGGCCCGGCCCGCAACGCGGCCCCACCCGGTACTCCCCTTCCGGATGGGGCCGCTTCGCGTTCCTCAGCCCTCCTGGGCCGAGTCCGCCGAGTCCCCGTCCGCAGAGTCCCCGGGGTCCGCGGGGTCCCCCTGGTCACCGCCGCCCCAGTCCTCGCCCTCACGCAGCGGCAGTGGCCGGGCCGGCTCCAGCGCCGGATCGTCCACCGCGAAGGTCCGCACCCGCCCCGGCTCGCTCCACGGCATCTCGAACCGGACGGTGACCCGCCCGACGCCGCTCCCCTGCACCCACCCCGGCCCGTACTCCGTGTGGCGGACGTCCTGCCCGGGCAGCCAGCGCCGCAACACCGGCGCCTCGGGCTCCTCCCCGGCCGCCTCGCCCTCCTCCGCCTCGTGCTCGGCGGCGGCCTCCTCCCGGACGGCCTGGGCGAACAGGTCCTCCTGCGTGTAGTCGGCGAGCTGCGAGACGCCGACGCCGAGCAGCCGCACCCCGCCGGTGATGTCCACCTGGGAGGCCAGCCGGCGCGCGGTCTCGGTGATCACCGTCTCGTCGTCCGTCGGCCCGCGCAGGGTCTCCGACCGGGTCAGCGTCGAGAAGTCGAAGCGGCGGACCTTGAGCACCACCGTCCGCCCGGAGCGCCCGGCCGCCCGCAGCCGCCGTACGCACCGGGCGGCCAGCACTTCCACCTCGCGCAGCACGCGTTCCCGGTCGGCGAGGTCCACCTCGAAGGTGTCCTCCACCGACACCGACTTGGCGTCCTGGTCGGCCACCACGGGCCGGTCGTCCAGTCCTATCGACATCTGGTGGACCCCGATGCCGTGCGCCCGCCCCAACAGCTGGACGAGCTCGACCTCCCCCGCGGCGGCGAGGTCGGCCACCGTGTTCAGCCCGGCCCGCCGCAGCACCTGCTCGGTGGCCGGCCCGATCCCGGGCAGCGCCCGCACCGGCATCGGGCCGAGGACGGCCCGCTCCTGACCGGGTTCGACCAGCACCAGCCCGTCCGGCTTGGCCTGCTCCGAGGCGATCTTCGCCATCAGCTTGGACCCGGCCGCCCCGACCGACCCGGTCAGCCCGGTGCGCCGCTGGATGTCGGCCCGCAGGTCCTCCGCGAGCGCGAGCACCAGCCGCTCGCCGGTCTCGTGGTCGGCCTCGGCCAGCACCGGGCCGTACGGTCCGGCCTCCAGATCGATGAAGGCCTCGTCCAGGCTGAGCGGCTGCACGAGCGGCGACAGCTCCCGCAGCAGGCTCATCACGATCTCGCTGACCTGCCGGTAGGCCTCGAACCGCCCGGCCAGGAACGCCGCGTTCGGGCAGAGCCGGCGCGCCTGCGCCGTGGGCATCGCCGAGTGCACCCCGAACTTCCGCGCCTCGTACGAGGCCGTGGAGACCACCCCGCGCACGCCGATCCCGCCGACGATCACCGGCTTGCCGCGCAGGCTCGGCTTGGCCGCCTGCTCCACCGCCGCGAAGAAGGCGTCCATGTCGAGATGGAGGATGCTCGGCAGTGATCGCACCCGCCGATCATGCCGTACGGGTCCGACAGTACGTGCGAACCCGGCCGCTACCGCTTCGACGCCTGGGCCTGCGCCAGCGCCTTGGGGATGCCCTCCTCCTTGGGCCCGAGGAACACCGGGTCCGGCCGCAGCCAGGCGTTGATCGCCGCCTTGCCCGCCCCCGGGATCTCCCGCAGGCCGCCGTACAGCCACGTCTCGTCGTGCAGCTCCGGCACCCACACCGCGTACGACCGGATGCCCGCCGCCTCGCACAGCGCCAGCGCCCGCCGGACGTGGAAGTCCTGGCTCACCAGGACCGCACGGTCCACCCCGAAGACGCGGTGCGCCCGGGTGCAGGAGTCCCAGGTGGTGAAGCCCGCGTAGTCCCGGACCACCCGCCCCTCCGGCACCCCGTGCTCGGTCAGGTAGCGGAACATCGCGTCGGGCTCGCTGTACTCCGTCCGCCCGTTGTCCCCGGTCACCAGGATCGCCTGGACCTTCCCCTCCCGGTACAGGTCCAGCGCCGCCACCAGCCGGTGCTCCAGGTACGGCGTCGGCCTGCCCTGGTCCAGCCCGGCGCCGAAGACCACCGCCACCGGCGCGGCCGGAGCGGACTCCACCGTGCCCACCCGGTCCCCCGCCGACAGCCACAGCCAGGCCATCGGCGCCAGCGCCACCGAACAGCAGAGGACGGCCAGTTGGTAGATCCTGCGCTGCGTCCGCCGCTGCCGCAGCCGGACGCCCCACTGCCCCGCCCGACGCCGTATCAGGCCCGCTATACCGGAGCCGAACCTCACGTACCCTCCCAAGATCGGTCTACCAGGCACCACGACGAGGCCGCGGGCCCGGACGGTTCCCCGTCCGGGCCCGCGGCCTCGTCAGTTCGGTACCTAGACCGCCCGGTTGCGGCGCTGGGCCAGCTCGTCCGCCGGGTCGTGCCCGACCAGCGTCTCGCCGGTGTCGGTCCGCTCGGCGTGCAGCCGCCCGAGGGCCAGCTCCAGCTCCTGCCAGACAGCGCCCACAGCGATGCCGAACACGCCGTGACCACCCTTCAGCAGGTCGACCACCTGCTGCGCCGTGGTGCACTCGTAGACCGTCGCACCGTCGCACATGAGCGTCAGCCCGGTCAGATCGGCCTGGTCGGCGGACTGCAGATGCGCGACCGCCACCCGGATGTTCTGCAGCGAGACACCCGCGTCGAGCAACCGCTTCACGATCTTGAGCAGCAGGATGTCGCGGAAGCTGTACAGCCGCTGGCTGGTCGCCGGGTAGGCGGAGCGGACGCTGGGCTCCAGCAACCCGGTGCGGGCCCAGTAGTCCAGCTGGCGGTACGTGATGCCGGCCGCCGCGCAGGCCGTCGGGCCCCGGTAGCCGATGAGTTCGGACGTCGGCGTCAGCCGCTCGATGGCCGGCTGGCCCGGCTGCACGGCCGGGAACCGGGTCAACCGGGGCAGGTCCGTCACGGTGCGAGCAGTGCGCGGCACGTGCACGGCGCACAGGCCTCCCACGGCCGTGTCATCGCCGGTACTGCTCATGCCTACCTCCGTCCAGTCGCGTTGCGGGCAACCCGGACTGGGGGCGTCGGGCACCCGGGCAACCACTCCTGACGGTAGGCAGTCCCCTATGACCCGTCAACGATCGCCACGCCGGGCCAGACAAACCAGATCACTCAGGAGAGTGGTTTTTCGTGCCCCTAGTGTGGGTAGACGGACGGCTTTTGGCAAAACGACGACTCGGCCGGTGCGCCGGCCGTCCGCGCTACTGCGGACCACCGCCCCCGAAGTCCTCGGGCGACACCTGGTCGAGGAACTCGCGGAACTTCTCGACCTCGTCCTCCTGCTCGTCCGGGATGGCGATCCCCGCCTCGGCGAGCACCTCCTCGCTCCCGTAGATCGGCGTGCCGGTTCGCAGCGCCAGCGCTATCGCGTCGGACGGCCGGGCACTCACCTCGACCCCGCCGGCGAAGACCAGCTCGGCGTAGAAGACACCCTCCCGCAGATCCGTGATCCGTACTTCGGTGAGCTGCTGGCCCAGCGCCTCCAGGACGTCCTTGAACAGGTCGTGCGTCAGCGGGCGCACCGGCGTCATGCCCTGCTGGGCGAAGGCGATCGCGGTCGCCTCGCCGGGGCCGATCCAGATCGGCAGGTAGCGATCGCCCCCCACCTCCCGCAGCAGCACGATCGGCTGGTTGGAAGGCATCTCCACCCGGACACCCACGACGTCGAGCTCATTCACACAGGCAACCCTATGGCTCCGGCAGCGGATATGAAAGCGCAGAGCGGACGCCGCTGGTCAGCGCGGTGCGAGGGCTACGGACGGCTCCGCAGACCGGCCTGGACCATGGCCGCGTGCAGCCGGACGGACAGGGTGGCGAGCTCCCGGGCGGTGGCCTCGGCATGGGCCCTGGTCTGCGGGTTCCGGTGCCGGCGCAGCGGCGCCACCACCTGCTCGACCAGCGCGATCTCCCGCTCGGCGGCGGCCTTCATGGCCCGCAGGTGCCGCGGTTGCAGCCCGTACCGGCCGAGCTCCGAGACCAGCCGGGCCACCTGCAGCGCCTCGCCGTCGAACCCGCCGTCCGGCCCTGGCGCGACCAGCCCGTACGACTCCCACTCGGCCAGCTCGCTCTCGCCCGCCTCGGCGGCGGCCAGCAGCTCGGCCCGGCCCAGCCGGACCCCGGACGTGCCCTCGGCGGAGACACCCAGCTCCCGGTCCGCCTCCTCCAGCGGCCCCGGCCTCGCGTCCGCGGACGGCGGCAGCGCGGGCGGGCTCTCCCCGCGCTCGATCGCGTCCAGGTGCTCGCGGATCACCCGCAGTGGCAGGTAGTGGTCGCGCTGCATCCGCAGCACGTACGCCAGCCGCTCGACGTCGGCCGGACTGAACTTGCGGTACCCCGAGGGCGTGCGCTGCGGCTCGACCAGCCCCTCCGCCTCCAGGAACCTGATCTTGGAGATGGTGACCTCGGGGAAGTCGTCGCGCAGGAAGGCCAGCACCGCGCCGATGCTCAGCAGTTCCTCGCCGCCGCGCCGCCCGCCCGCCGGCCGCTCCGGGCGGAACGGCTGCCTGGGGCCCGCGACCACCCCGCGCCCGTTCCGGTCCGACTGCTGACCGGAGGACGCGGGGGTGGCCGCCCCGAGAGATGAAGGAATGTTCTTGCTCACTCGGGCTCCTGCCGACGTTGGGTTCAGTACCCCCGGTTGTGGCCGGCGAAGAAGACCAGCCGGTACTTCCCGATCTGCACCTCGTCGCCGTTGTTCAGCGGCACCTCGTCGATCCGCTCGCGGTTGACGTAGGTGCCGTTGAGGCTGCCCACGTCCGCCACGCTGAAGCCGGCCGGCGTGCGGCGGAACTCCACGTGCCGCCGGGAGACCGTCACGTCGTCCAGGAAGATGTCGCCCTGCGGGTGACGGCCCGCGGTGGTGACGTCCGCGTCCAGCAGGAACCGGCTGCCGGAGTTCGGGCCGCGCTGCACGATCAGCAGGGCCGAGCCCGGCGGCAGCGCGTCGATCGCCGACAGCACCTCGGCCGACAGGGCCGGCGTGGCGCCGGTGCCGGTCGTGGTGTTCGGGTCGTACGACTCCAGGCCGGAGATGGAGATGGTCGACGTGGTCTCCGCCGCCCCCTCGGGCAGCGCGCCGCCGCGCAGCGCCGTACCGCAGTTGGAACAGAAGCGGGCCGAGGCCGGGTTCTGGTTACCGCACCTGGGGCACGGAATGGGGCCAGCCATGTTCACAGCCTCCTGGCGCGGCACACCCGACGGGTTGTGCCCGGCGTACGGTTCCGGGGCAAACCCTCCACCAGAGGTTGAGGGTCCCGACTGGAAACCTATGCGCGGGTCGCCGGAAGGGGCAACCGACGCGCCGTAGCCCGCCGGATTCCCCGTGAACTGGGCGCCGCCGTCGCGGAACAGCTGGCGTTCGGCATACTCCGGCGCCTCGGGAGCGGGGCGCATGCCCGGCACGGCGGGCTCGTCGTCGGACCGGCGATGGCGCGCGGTCTGTGCCTCGACGACCTCGTTCTGGTCCTTGTTACGACCGAACAACTTCGAGAAGAAACTCACGGGCGAATCCCCTTGCGTGTGACAGACCCGCCCGCGGGGCAGGGTGAGAACCTCGGACAGGCTGCGGGCCCGGTCGTGGATCGGGCCGGCTGGAGTGGTACTCCGACGGTTGGTGCGGCAGTTGGTGCGGCGAATGGTGCTCCGATACGTGCTGGTATGAACCAGTCTCGCCCACGCCACGGCGGCGCCCCGCACCGGGTGCCGGCCGCACGTGACGGACCGTTGGCCAGGTGCCCCGTCACTTCGGAGCCGACTTGGCGTACTGCGGCGTCTTCAGATCGACGAGGGCGTCGACGACGACCTTCTGCTGGGGGGTGATCGTCGCCCGCGCCTGATGACTCTCCAGGGTGCGGACCACACCTCCCGGGATGTTCAGCGCGGGCGTCAGGTCCTGCGGGTTCCCCACGACCGTGAAGCGGTAGGGCTGCGAGACCTTCTTGCCGTCGATCTGCACACCGCCGCCCGACACGTCCGTGAAGTAGGTGTTGACCACCACGCGCACGTCGTTGATCTGAATCGCCTCCGCCCCCGCTGCTCGGAGTTCCTGCAGGGTGTCCAGCAGCATATCTGCCTTCACCTGCCCTTGGGGATCATCGACAGTGAGTACGATGCCCGGACCTGTGGCTTTGACGGTACCGGCGAGCACGCCGAGTTCCGTCGTCTTCTTCCTGGTCTGCTCCTGGGCCTCCTTGGCCTGGTTGGAGCTGTTCTCCAACTTGGCCAGGGACTGTTCCAGCTCCGCCTTCTCCTGTTGGAGACGCTGCTGACGGCCGTCCAGTTCGTCGAGGATCCGAACCAGGTCCTCCTGACGGGCGCCGCGCAGCTGGCTGTGGTGGTCGTTGGTCGAGCGCACCTGGATGGCCAGGCCCAGGCCGAGCGAGAACAGCAGCAGCGCCACCACCAGCTGCCCGCGCGACAGGCGCGGCGGCCAGAGCGCGGCCTTCAGGCGCCGCCGCCCGGCGTTCCGGTCCACGACGGGCTCGGGTTCGGGTTCGGGCTCGGGCTCCGGCTCGAGCTCCGGCTCGGCCTTCGCCGCAGGCTCCTCCGCGGGCGCCACCCCAAGCGGAGCCTCAGACTTCGCCGGCTGCTCCTCAGACTTCGCCGGCCCGTCCTCGGGCTCCTCGGCCTCGCCGGCCTCCTCGCCCTCCTCAGGCGTCCCGGGCTCCTCGGTCTCCGGCTCCTCGGTCTCGGACTCCCCGCTCTCAGGCTCTACGGGCTTCTCGGCAGCCTTCGGCTCCGGCGCCGGCTCCTCCGCCTCGACCTCGACGTCCGCCTCTTCCGGGTGGTTCTCGCGCTCCTTGTCCGGCTCGTTCACCGGTACCTCGGCAGCCTCCTCCGCGCCGTCCTTCCGCACGCTCTCTCCAGCCCGTCGGTCCAGCTTCACTTCCTCCGCCGCCGCCCCGCGGCCCGGCTCAGGCACGGAAGACATGGCGCCGGATCGCTGCCGCGTTGGAGAAGATGCGGATGCCGAGGACGACGACCACACCGGTGGACAGCTGCGAGCCGACGCCCAGCTGGTCGCCGAGGAAGACGATCAGCGCCGCGACCACAACGTTCGACAGGAACGACACGATGAACACCTTGTCGTTGAAGATCCCGTCCAGCATCGCCCGGACACCGCCGAACACGGCGTCCAGCGCCGCCACCACCGCGATCGGCAGGTACGGCACGACGGCGTCCGGCACCTCGGGCTGGACGAAGAGCCCGACGACCACCCCGATCACGAGACCCAGTACGGCAATCACGGTCTAGCTGCTCCTGTCCCTGAGGTGGTCTTGGCGGTTCGGTTCGGCGACCGCCGCCCGGGGCTCGAACTGCCGCCGGTCGCGGACGGTGAAACGGACGCGCTCGGGCTCTCCGAGGTTCCGGGCATGGCCGACGGGATCGAAGACGGGGTCGCGGACGGGACGGCCGACGGGGTCGCAGACGGCGAGGGCTCGGGCGTGGCGGGCTGGGCGGTCCGGAGCGTCACACCCACCGCCGCCGGCAGCGTCAGCTTCTTCTGCGCCGAGAGCGTCGACTTGATGCCGTACTTCTCCTGGAGCAGCCGCAGGTACTGCCCGGCCATGTCGTTCTCGAAGGCGGTGAGGAGCTTCGACCCGTCCCCGATCGCCTGGATGGTGTACGGCGGGACCAGCGGCCGGTTGTCCACCAGCACCGCCTCGCCCGCGGCCCGGATCGCCGACAGCGCGGTCAGCCGCTGCCCGTTGATCGAGATGGCCTCCGCGCCGCACCCCCAGAGCCCGTTCACCACCAGCTGGAGGTCCCGGTCCCGCAGGCGGCCGCTGTTGGAGAAGCCCTGCCCGGCCCGCGGATCGACGTTTCCTCCGCCGCCCGTTCCGGCGGCGTCCTCCAGGACGAGCTTCACGCCCGGTCCCGTGACCTCCCCGAGGCCCACCGCGCCGGTCAGCCCGTCCCCGCCCTCGTCGCCCGAGGGGAGCGCCTGTCGCTGCGCGTTGTCGACCTTCTGCCGCAGGTCCTGAACCTGCTGCTGCAGGTGGTCGGCCGAGCCGTTGCTGTCGTTGATCCGGTGGATCAACGCGTCCCGCTCCTTGGCGAGCGTCGGCTCCGCCTTGTGCGCGTTGACCGCGCCGAGCGTCACCACGGCCCCGACCAGGGCCAGCCCGGCGCCCAGCGTGAGCAGGCCCCGGACCGTCCCGGGTATCCGGCTGTCGTGCTCACCGCCCCGCGCCGCGGCCGCCTCGGCGTAACCCTCGTCCAGGCTGTGATCCATCACGTTGGTCAGCAAGGACATCGAGGCGTCCGGACGGTTGTACCGTCCGTTCCTGGCACTCGGCGTCGGCGTCGCTGGCATGCGGACCATCGTCCCACGTCGGCGAAAGGCCTCGTGCACGCCCCCTGAGCTGCGCACACGACCGAAAGCAGCGGATCGTATCAAATAGTGCGAAATCGGACTGCAGGGCGCACGAACCATGCCGCGCGCCCCGCAGTCGTCGTTGTCCCGTGCCGGGATCTGGTGTCGGGATTTCGGTGCCGGGCCGCGTCACCGCCCGGCGCTGTCGACCACCGCCGCCCACTCGTCCAGCAGTGCCTCGGTCGCCTCGTCGTCCGGCCCTTCCGCCCACAGGTGGGTGACCGCCTCGGCTGGGTCCGGCAGGACCAGCGTCCAGCGTCCGTCCGCCTCGACGACCCGGACGCCGTCCGTGGTGTCCAGCCGCCGGGTTCCGGCCGCCTCCACCACCGAACGCATCACCATGCCCTTGGCCGCCCACGGTGTGGCGATGTCCCGCCGCCGGATGTGCGCCTGCGGGATGCGTGCGTCGATCTGGCTCAGCGTGAGCTGGGTCCGCGCCACCAGGCCGACCAGTCGGACGAACGCCGCGGCCCCGTCGAGCACCCCGCTGAACTCCGGCACGACGAACCCGCCGCGGCCGTCCCCGCCGAACACCGTGCCCTCGGCCGAGGCCGCCTTCGCGAGGTCGTCCGGCGTCGTCGTGGTCCAGATGACCTGGGTGCCGTGGTACGCGGCCACCTGCTCGGCGATCCGGGTCGTGGTCACCGGCAGCGCCACCTGCCCGCTCCGCCGCTCGGCCGCGACCAGGTCCAGCAGCACCAGCAGCGCCCGGTCGTCGTCGATCACCCGACCCTGCTCGTCGACGAACGCGACGCGCTCGCCGACCGGGTCGAACCGGACGCCGAAGGCCGCCCGGGACGACGCCACCAGCTCTCCGAGCCGGGCCAGCCCGGCCCGCCGCTCCTCCGCGTCCTCCGTCGGCCGCGCCTCGTCCAGCCCGCTGGAGACGGTCAGCGCCTCCACCCCGAGCCGCCCGAGGATGCTCGGCAGGACGAGCCCCGCGCTGCCGTGCGCGGTGTCCACGACCACCTTCAGACCGGCCTCGCGGACCCCGGTGGTGTCGACGGTCCGCAGCAGGTTGCCCGCGTACGAGTCGAAGACACTGGACGGGAAGGTGAGGTCCCCGATCTCGCCGGGGAATGCTCGCCGGTACTCCTGGCGCGCGTACACGCGGTCCAGCTTTCGCTGCCCGGCCTGCGAGAGGTCGGCCCCGCGCTCGTCGAAGAACAGGATGTCCAGCGAGTCCGGCACCCCGGGCGTGGTCCGCAGGAAGATCCCGCCCGCACTCCCCCGCGCCGTGTGCTGCCGGGCCACCGGCATGGGCACGTTCTCGAGGTCGCGGACGTCGATCGCGGACGTCTGGAGCGCCGAGATCATCGCCCGTTTGAGTGCACGCGCACCACGCGAGTGGTCACGCGCAATGGTGACGGTCGCCCCCTTCTTCAGCGTCGTCGCGTACGCGCCGGCCAGCCGCACGGCCAGCTCGGGGGTGATCTCGACGTTCAGGATGCCCGACACGCCGCGGAGACCGAACAGGTGCTCCTGGCCGCGGGACTCCCAGATCACCGAGGTGTTGACGACGGCGCCGGCCTCGATGGTCTTGAACGGGTAGACCCGGACGTTGGCCCCGATGATCGACTCCTCGCCGATCAGGCATTCGTCCCCGATCACCGCGCCGTCCTCGATCCGCGCGGCCCGCATCACGTCGGTGTTCTTGCCGACCACGCAGCCGCGCAGGTTGCTCTGCGGCCCCACGTAGACGTTGTCGTGGACGACCGACCTGTGGAGGAAGGCGCCACGTTTGACGACCACGTTGCTGCCCAGCACGGTGTGCTCGCGGATCTCGGCGCCGGCCTCGACCTTGGCGTAGTCCCCGATGTACAGCGGCCCGCGCAACACGGCCTCCGGGTCCACTTCGGCACCCTCGGCCACCCACACGCCCGGCGAGATCTCGAACCCGTCGATCTCGACCTCGACCTTGCCCTCCAGGACGTCCGCCTGGGCCTTGCCATAGCTCTCGTGGGTGCCCACGTCCTCCCAGTAACCCTCGGCGACGTAGCCGTAGACCCGCTTGCCCTCCTTCAACAACTGCGGGAACACGTCACTCGACCAGTCGACGGACTCGCCTGCGGCGACGTAGTCGAAGACCTCGGGCTCCATCACGTAGATACCGGTGTTCACCGTGTCCGAGAAGACCTGTCCCCAGGTCGGCTTCTCCAGGAACCGCTCGACCCGCCCGTCGTCATCGGTGATCGTGATACCGAACTCCAGGGGGTTCGGCACCCTGGTGAGGCAGACCGTGACCAGCGCGTTCTTACTGCGATGAAACTCGATCAATTCCGAGAGATTGAAGTCGGTCAGCGCGTCACCGGAGATCACCAGAAAGGAATCGTCCTTGAGCGCGTCCTCGGCGTTCTTGACACTTCCCGCAGTGCCGAGTGGCGTCTCCTCGTGGGCATAGGTCAGATTCATGCCCAGGTCCTCGCCGTCACCGAAGTAGTTCTTGACCAGTGACGCCAGGAACTGGACGGTGACGACGGTGTCGGAGAGGCCGTGCCGCTTCAGCAGCCGCAGCACGTGCTCCATGATCGGCCTATTGGCCACCGGAAGCAGTGGCTTCGGCATGCTGGAGGTCATCGGGCGGAGTCGGGTGCCTTCGCCCCCTGCCATTACGACGGCTTTCATTACGGGTGCGTCCTCCTTCGCGGTGGTGGACCTGCAGGACCATCAAACCGTTCCAGAGGGTTCTCTACCCGGAAGGTATCGTCCGACGCACCGAGGCGTCGTGGGACTTCTCTCAGATCACGTCTCGAACCGTGGACTCTCAGACAGTGGACGCGGACCCCGCGGAGCTCGCCCGGATGATCTGCCGGGCCTGAACCGCGTAGAGAATGGCGGCCCACCAGTACAGCGTGGTCCCCCACCAGATGAACGCCCAGCTCACCACCTCGGCCGGCCGCGCGATCCAGGTGTCCCCGCTGCCGAGCAGGAGGAGCGGGAACGCGTACATCAGATTGAAGGTCGCGGCCTTGCCCAGAAAACTCACCTGCAACGGCCCGTAGCCGTACCGGTTCAGAATGGGCAGCAGCGCGGTGATAAACGCCTCACGGGCCAGCAGGATCGCAGTGACCCACCACGGCAGAATCTCACGCCACGTCAACCCGACCAGCGTCGACAGCACATACAGGCGGTCGGCCAGCGGATCGAGCAGCTGCCCGACACGGCTGATCTGCCCCCACCGCCGGGCGAGCTTTCCGTCCAGGTAGTCACTGACCCCGCTCAGTGCCAGGATCAGCAGCGCCCAACCGTCGTTGTTGGGCCCGCCGAACACCGGCCACAGAATCAGCCAGAGAAAGAGCGGAACGCCGACCAGCCGGCCCATGCTCAGCAGGTTGGGGATGGTGAGGACGCGATCGGTCTGGACCCGCGTCTCCTGGACCTCCACCCGGGGTCCTCCTGTCCGTGCGATGACAATGCACATTGACCTTACAACAGAGAAGCCCCCGCCCGGTTCACCCGGCGGGGGCTTCTCTCGAAGAATTGTTCGGCGGCGTCCTACTCTCCCACAGGGTCCCCCCTGCAGTACCATCGGCGCTGTAAGGCTTAGCTTCCGGGTTCGGAATGTAACCGGGCGTTTCCCTCACGCTATGACCACCGAAACACTATGAAACTGTCCGACCCGCCGACAGGGCAGTCGTTGTTTCAGAACAACACAGTGGACGCGAGCAACTGAGGACAAGCCCTCGGCCTATTAGTACCGGTCAACTCCACCCCTCACAGGGCTTCCATATCCGGCCTATCAACCCAGTGGTCTACTGGGAGCCTTACCCTCTCAAGGAGGTGGGAGTGCTCATCTCGAAGCAGGCTTCCCGCTTAGATGCTTTCAGCGGTTATCCCTCCCGAACGTAGCCAACCAGCCATGCCCTTGGCAGAACAACTGGCACACCAGAGGTTCGTCCGTCCCGGTCCTCTCGTACTAGGGACAGCCCTTCTCAACACTCCTACGCGCACAGCGGATAGGGACCGAACTGTCTCACGACGTTCTAAACCCAGCTCGCGTACCGCTTTAATGGGCGAACAGCCCAACCCTTGGGACCTACTCCAGCCCCAGGATGCGACGAGCCGACATCGAGGTGCCAAACCATCCCGTCGATATGGACTCTTGGGGAAGATCAGCCTGTTATCCCCGGGGTACCTTTTATCCGTTGAGCGACGGCGCTTCCACAAGCCACCGCCGGATCACTAGTCCCTACTTTCGTACCTGCTCGACCCGTCAGTCTCACAGTCAAGCTCCCTTGTGCACTTACACTCAACACCTGATTGCCAACCAGGCTGAGGGAACCTTTGGGCGCCTCCGTTACCCTTTAGGAGGCAACCGCCCCAGTTAAACTACCCACCAGACACTGTCCCTGATCCGGATCACGGACCCAGGTTAGACATCCAGCACGACCAGAGTGGTATTTCAACGACGACTCCACAACAACTGGCGTTGCCGCTTCACAGTCTCCCACCTATCCTACACAAGCCGAACCGAACACCAATATCAAGCTATAGTAAAGGTCCCGGGGTCTTTCCGTCCTGCTGCGCGAAACGAGCATCTTTACTCGTAATGCAATTTCACCGGGCCTATGGTTGAGACAGTCGAGAAGTCGTTACGCCATTCGTGCAGGTCGGAACTTACCCGACAAGGAATTTCGCTACCTTAGGATGGTTATAGTTACCACCGCCGTTTACTGGCGCTTAAGTTCTCAGCTTCGCCCCACCGAAATGGAGCTAACCGGTCCCCTTAACGTTCCAGCACCGGGCAGGCGTCAGTCCGTATACATCGCCTTACGGCTTCGCACGGACCTGTGTTTTTAGTAAACAGTCGCTTCTCGCTGGTCTCTGCGGCCACCCCCAGCTCAAGCAGCAAGTGCTATCACCAGGAATGGCCCCCCTTCTCCCGAAGTTACGGGGGCATTTTGCCGAGTTCCTTAACCATAGTTCACCCGAACGCCTCGGTATTCTCTACCTGACCACCTGAGTCGGTTTGGGGTACGGGCCGCCATGAAACTCGCTAGAGGCTTTTCTCGACAGCATAGGATCATCCACTTCACCACAATCGGCTCGGCATCAGGTCTCAGACTATATGCAGGGCGGATTTGCCTACCCTGCGTCCTACACCCTTACCCCGGGACAACCACCGCCCGGGCTGGACTACCTTCCTGCGTCACCCCATCGCTCACCTACTACAGACTTGGATCAGCGGCTCCACCACTCCCCTTCACCCGAAGGATCCAGGACGGCTTCACGGCCTTAGCATCACCTGGTTCAGCGTTGGCGCTTCAAAGCGGGTACGGGAATATCAACCCGTTGTCCATCGACTACGCCTGTCGGCCTCGCCTTAGGTCCCGACTTACCCTGGGCAGATCAGCTTGACCCAGGAACCCTTGGTCAATCGGCGCAAGAGTTTCCCACTCTTGTATCGCTACTCATGCCTGCATTCTCACTCGTATACCGTCCACGACTGGTTTCCACCGCCGCTTCACCCGGCACACGACGCTCCCCTACCCATCACAGCCCCCGTTAGGAGTATTGCTGCAATGACACGACTTCGGTGATGTGCTTGAGCCCCGCTACATTGTCGGCGCGGAATCACTTGACCAGTGAGCTATTACGCACTCTTTCAAGGGTGGCTGCTTCTAAGCCAACCTCCTGGTTGTCTCTGCGACTCCACATCCTTTCCCACTTAGCACACGCTTAGGGACCTTAGTCGGTGTTCTGGGCTGTTTCCCTCTCGACCATGGAGCTTATCCCCCACAGTCTCACTGCCACGCTCTCACTTACCGGCATTCGGAGTTTGGCTAAGGTCAGTAACCCGGTAAGGCCCATCGCCTATCCAGTGCTCTACCTCCGGCAAGAAACACGTGACGCTGCACCTAAATGCATTTCGGGGAGAACCAGCTATCACGGAGTTTGATTGGCCTTTCACCCCTAACCACAGGTCATCCCCCAGGTTTTCAACCCTGGTGGGTTCGGTCCTCCACACGGTCTTACCCGCGCTTCAACCTGCCCATGGCTAGATCACTCCGCTTCGGGTCTTGGGCATGCAACTCAAACGCCCTATTCGGACTCGCTTTCGCTACGGCTACCCCACACGGGTTAACCTCGCTACACACCGCAAACTCGCAGGCTCATTCTTCAAAAGGCACGCAGTCACGGCCATGATCCGAAGACCACGACGACGCTCCCACGGCTTGTAGGCACACGGTTTCAGGTACTATTTCACTCCGCTCCCGCGGTACTTTTCACCATTCCCTCACGGTACTATCCGCTATCGGTCACTAGGGAATATTTAGGCTTAGCGGGTGGTCCCGCCAGATTCACACGGGATTTCTCGGGCCCCGTGCTACTTGGGAGATGAGCAAGCAAGCCGTACAGATTTCGTCTACGGGGGTCTTACCCTCTACGCCGGACCTTTCGCATGTCCTTCGACTACCCATACGGTTTCTGACTCGCCCAGCCGCCGGCAGACGACTGAAGCTCATTCCCACAACCCCGCATTGGCAACCCCTGCCGGGTCTCACACCAAAACGGTTTAGCCTCATCCAGTTTCGCTCGCCACTACTCCCGGAATCACGGTTGTTTTCTCTTCCTGCGGGTACTGAGATGTTTCACTTCCCCGCGTTCCCTCCACACTGCCTATGTGTTCAGCAGCGGGTGACAGCCCATGACGACTGCCGGGTTTCCCCATTCGGACACCCCCGGATCAAAGCTCGGTTGACAGCTCCCCGGGGCCTATCGCGGCCTCCCACGTCCTTCATCGGTTCCTAGTGCCAAGGCATCCACCGTGCGCCCTTAAAAACTTGGCCACAGATGCTCGCGTTCACTGTGCAGTTCTCAAACAACGACCAGTCACCCACCCTCAACAACCCAACCGGGCTGCCTCAAGTGAGGCCGGCAACCATGA